>NZ_JAWNFK010000002.1:129730-293094 GCF_034107965.1 Enterobacter sp. 61D5 | reverse complement strand
CGGTCAATGCGCGCGTCCGTGCCGAGCACGGTCAGCGTCAGCGCAAACGACTCGGACATCGCCTCGCGGCCCGTCAGTTTCCAGAACAGAAGCCCCTCCACCGGGAGCTGAACGGTAATTCGGTTGAGCATAATCTTTATTCCATCTAGCTTATGCGATGCAGAAAAGGGGTTCGCATCTGTGATAAAGCATCATTCAAGAAAGGGGCTTTTCCCTCTTGATCATCCAAAAAACAAGAGAGTAGATTTTCAGTAACTCTGAAGTGACAAATAAGCCTACATTCAACCAGATGTTTGAAATATCAAACATACTTACTAAAAGAGGGGAAAATGAGACCGAGCATCTGAATGAAATCAAGCGAAATAATTCCTGAGCAAAGGCAAATTTAATCGCTCCGATCTTTCGCTTGAAGAATAACCAGGCCGAAGTACACAAAGAGAGTAATAAAAGTAAGTCAAGCACAAAAAAAAGCATGACCAAAATGCTGAAACCATCACCTGCATAATAATGCAACGAATCACTAAACGCTTTTGCATCAGAAATGAATGGAATTCTGTCGTGGCGAACTGAATTCACGCAATAAAGCAATATTGCGAGAAGATCCATACTTCCCCAGAAATACCATAATTTGCTATTTAAATGAGCGAGGTTATTTTGTGTACGCCCGATATTGTTATTTACAAAAATGGGGAGGCACATGTTGGCTTCAACTCAACTCTCCGGGTTAGGATTAAATTCAAAACGCATAAACAGGAGAGACAATCTTCTCGCATTCCTGGATGAAGCCTCTGGCTTCGAAGATCGTACACTTCCATAGTCTCTCCTGTTTAAATTCCTATGGATTCACCAGCCAGGTGCCCGGCTTGGCAATATCCAGCGTCTGGCCACGCGTTCTTCCGTTGCCCTGGAGTTCAATCTTCGCCTCACCGGCCGGCAGCTTGAGCGATGCATAGCCGTTGGTTCCCGGGCGCAGCGCTTTTGGCTCGCCGTTTACTTTCAGCGTTTCGCCGTCGAGGATACGGATATAGACCAACGCAACAGGGCTCGCGACAGGCGGTGGCGTCTGCTGCGCCGTCGCCTGCTCGCTCACCTTCGCCGTTTCCGGCTTCACGTCCGGCGCGTTTGCGGCGGTCTCAGTCGGACGCGTCTCTGCCGGTGCCTGTGCAGACTGCTCGGGAGCATCATTCCCGCTGCTAAACAGCATCGCCCCGGCGACAACGCCGACCAGCACGCCTGCGGCAACCATGCCCGGGATCTTGTAGCGACGCCAGTCGAGTAGCGAAGCCGGCTGTTCCTCCTCCACCGGTACCAGCATCGTGCCGGGCTTTTTCGCCGTCAGCACGTCGTTGATCCCTGCGACCGGCATCTCTATCAGCGCGGCGAACTCGTCGATGGACTGCGGACGGTCCTCCATGTGCAGCGCCAGCGCGCGGTCGATGGCCTGCAGCAGCGGAATGGAATAGCCCTGCGGCATGATTTCCACCAGCGGTTTGCAGGTATCCTGAATCGAGCGCACCACGCTGACCGGCGGCGGAGAACCCACAATTAGGGTACGCAGCACGGCGCCGAGGGCATAAATATCCGTCCACGGGCCCTGCTCGCTTTCGTTGTCGTCGGTGTACTGCTCGATCGGCGCAAAGCCCGGGCGCAGCATGGTTTCCGTTTCATCGGAAAGGTTACCGATGGTGCGGCGCGCGGAGCCGAAATCAAGCAGCACCGGCAGGCCGTTATCCTGGATCTGAATGTTATCCAGAGAGATGTCGCGGTGCAGATAGCCTTCGTCGTGAATGGTCTTGATCGCACCGAACAGCATCGGCAGCGTGCGGCGGATCCAGGCCTCATTGATCAGCTCCGGCTTTTCTTCGCGCAGGCGCGAAAGCGTGGTTCCGCTGTAAAACAGCGTCCCCATGTAGGCCGTGTCGTTTTGTACCCAGAAACGCAGGACGTGCAGCAGGTTCGGGTGGTTAAAGCGCGCCAGCAGACGGGCTTCCTGGATGAAGCTATTCAGGCCTGCGGAAAACGCTTTGCCAAAGCGCTCGCTGCGCAGCACCAGGGTCATGTCATCGCCGCGCACGGCGAGCGAGGAAGGCATAAATTCTTTGATAGCGATAGTGCGTTCGAGCTGGTGATCCCACGCGCGATAGACGATGCCAAAACCGCCGCCGCCGATCACCTCTTTGATTTCAAACTCGTTGAAGCGGTACCCGACCGGGAGCGCGTTTGGGACAGTCCGATTGTTATCATTATCCGTCATCTTTTACAGTTCTCTTGATGATTATTACGCGGCAAACTGACAGTGAAACTCGCCCTGCTCGCAGGTGACGTGCAGACGTCGGTACTGCTCGTCGCTGCGGCTGGCGGTAAGTAAGATCTGGCTCATCTGAGGCAGCAAGGTGTTGGTCAGAATAGCATCCACCATGCGGCCCCCGGACTCCACCTCGGTACAGCGCTGAACAATCTGTTCCACCACGCTGTCGTCAAACTCAGAAATAATGCTGTGATTCTCTTCCAGACGGCGCTGAATGCGCTTGAGCTGCAGGCGAACAATCTGCCCCAGCATCTCGTCGCTGAGCGGGTAGTACGGCACCACCAGCAGGCGGCCCAGCAGCGCCGGCGGGAATACCTCCAGCAGCGGCTGGCGCAGGGCGCCGCTTAACGCCTCAGGCTCCGGCATCAGCTCCGGATCGGCGCACATGGCGCTAATCAGGTCGGTACCGACGTTAGACGTCAGAATAATGATGGTGTTACGGAAATCAATGTGGCGCCCCTCGCCGTCTTCCATCCAGCCCTTATCAAAGACCTGGAAGAAGATTTCGTGAACGTCCGGGTGCGCTTTTTCAATTTCGTCCAGCAGCACCACGCTGTACGGGCGGCGGCGTACGGCCTCGGTTAACACGCCGCCTTCACCATACCCTACGTACCCCGGAGGCGCACCTTTTAAGGTGGAAACGGTGTGCGCTTCCTGGAACTCGCTCATGTTGATGGTGATAACGTTCTGCTCGCCGCCATAAAGAGATTCGGCGAGCGCCAGCGCGGTTTCGGTTTTACCGACGCCGGACGGGCCGCACAGCATAAAGACGCCCACCGGTTTGTTGGGATCGTCCAGCTTCGCACGCGAGGTTTTCACGCGGCGGGCAATAAGATCCAGGCCGTGACGCTGGCCGATAACGCGCTGGTTGAGCGTGTCGGCGAGGTTGAGCACCGCGTCGATCTCATTTTTCACCATCCGGCCCAGCGGGATCCCGGTCCAGTCAGAGACCACTGCGGCAACCACGTTTTCATCCACCGCCGCAAACAGCAGCGGTTCATCGTCCTGCAGGGCGTTCAGCGCCTGCTGCCGTTCCGCCAGCTGGCCACGCAGCTCGGCGCTATCTTCATCGCCCGCCGCGAACAGCGCCGCGCGCAGGCGGATAATCTCCTGCACCAGGCTGCGTTCTTCTTCCCAGCGCCGGGCCAGGGCTTCGCGTTTTGTTTCATACGCGTCGCGTTCGGCGAGTAAAGCGGTCACGCGATTGGCGTCACCGGCTCCCACGCGCGCTTCGCGTTCAGCAATCTCAATTTCCACGTCCAGCGCGGCAAGGTGGCGCAGGCAGTCTTCCAGCTGCGCAGGGGGCGCGCTCTGGCTGACCGCGACGCGGGCGCAGGCGGTGTCGAGCAGCGCAACGGCTTTGTCCGGCAGCTGACGCGCCGGGATGTAACGATGCGACAGCTTCACCGCCGCGCTGACCGCTTCGTCGAGCAGCAGCACCTGGTGGTGCGTCTCCAGCGGCGACACGGTGCTGCGCAGCATCAGAATGGCTTTCGCTTCGTCCGGCTCGTGGACCTGCACCGTCTGGAAACGGCGGGTCAGCGCCGGGTCTTTCTCGATATATTTTTTGTATTCCGCCCAGGTGGTGGCGCCGATGGTGCGCAGCTGACCGCGCGCCAGCGCGGGCTTCAGCAGGTTCGCCGCATCGCCGGTTCCCTGCTGGCCGCCTGCGCCAATCAGGGTGTGGATCTCATCGATAAACAGAACGATCGGCGTGGCGCTGGACTGGACCTCATTGATTAACGCCTGCAGACGGGCCTCGAACTCGCCTTTCATGCCTGCGCCAGCCTGCAGCATGCCGATATCCAGCAGCCACAGCTGAATATTTTGCAGCGGCTCCGGAACGTCGCCGTCGGCGATACGCAGCGCCAGCCCTTCCACTACCGCCGTTTTCCCGACCCCGGCTTCCCCGGTCAGCAGCGGGTTGTTCTGGCGGCGACGCATCAGGATATCCACCATCTGGCGGATCTCCTCGTCGCGCCCGACAACCGGGTCAATCTTCCCTTCGCGGGCGCGGGCGGTCAGATCCTGGCCGTACTGGGCCAGCGTCCCCTGCGCCGCCGGTACCGTACCCGCCGGTGCGTCTGCGGCGGCAGCGGCCTGCTGCGTCTCTTTGCTGTTGGCGCAGATAGCGTCGAACTGCTCAATCAGCACCTCGACGTTAAGGCGGGTGAACTCCGACGAGATGCTTTTCAGCACGTTGGCCAGGTTCCAGGTTTTAAGCATGCCGATCAGCAAATGGCCGCCGCGAATACGGCTGACGCCAAACTTCAGCGAGCCGAAGACCCAGGCGCGCTCCACGGCGCTGTCGATATGCTCGGAGAGATCGGAAACGGAACTGGCGCCACGCGGAAGGACGTCCAGCGCAGCCACGATATCGCGGGTCAGCTGCTGTTCATCAAGGGCAAAGTGGCGGATGACCTGCTGCAGATCGCCATCCTGCTGCTGCATGAGCTGATGCAGCCAGTGCACCAGCTCAACGTACGGGTTGCCGCGCAGCTTGCAGAACGCAGTGGCGCTTTCCAGAGAGGTAAATAACAGCGTATCCAGTTTTCCGAAAAGCACGGCACGGCTAATTTCTGACATGTTAGTTTCCATTAACAATGATTCGGTATACGGAAGGATTACCGCTCTGCGCGATACACCAGATCGCCACGCGGGACAGGCTGCGGCTGAAGGCCCAGCCAGGTGTTATAGCCTAATCGCCCATTGCTGCCGAGCGTGGTGCCCTGCACCGCGTCTTCACGCAGGATCACCCGCGTTTCCCATTCAAACTCTACCCCGGCGTACTGACGCACCCAGTCGCGCAGCTCGGTTACCCAGGCTTCACCCGGCAGAAAACGGTTGTACTCCTCCGCGCTCAGCGGGCCAATTTCGATGCGAAACTTGTGCTGCACGTCGCGGACGGCGACGCCGAGAAAGGCGGACTCCCCCATGCGCGGCATGCGGCGCCCTGCGCCAAGCTGCGCCTGCTCGCGCGTAGAGAGAGGCATCCACTGCGGCACGTTGCTGACCAGCTTAACCGGGGCTTTAAAATAGTTGCGCAGGATCTTCTCCAGCCCCTCCGGATCCCGCCCGTGACGGGTCAGGTGTCCGGCGTGGGTAAAGCGAGCATGCGAGCTCAGGCTGCCTTTGTTCATCTGCCCCGGCTGGCCCATGCCAATCAGCGATGCCAGATATCCCTCAAAGCGCCTGTTGTCGGCGCGATCCAGGGAGACGGCCGGCTGCGCATCCGCCCAGGCGCGGTAAAACAGCAGCGAAAGGCGGTGATGGAACAGGTCGGCAAACGCGCTGAGGCTGGTGTCCTGATGATGATAAATACGCTCGCGGGCGTATTCGGTCATGTGGACCGGCAGCGGGCCGTTCGGGCCAAACAGGCCGAAGCTGAGGATAGACACCTCATGCAGCCCGCTTTCTTCCCGCTGGCGTACCTGAGCCAGCGTTGACGGCGCAAAACTCATCGACGGCTGCTGGCCGATGCGCAGCGGCTCAAATTTCGGCAGAGGCGCGCGTCCCAGCGGGTAGCGCTCGCCGCCCTGGGCATCAATGCGCCTTAACAGCTGAAACAGATCGTAGCGCCAGGGCGTCTCGCGAACCCCTTGCCAGAACGCGTCCGGCAGACGGGTCAGGCGATGCACGCGCAGCGGTGCAGTGGCAGCGTCACTCATATCAGCGCCCTTTTACCCATGCGCGGCGCCCAGTAGCCAATCTCGCCGCGCTGCTGACTTTTCAGGGTGAACTCCGTAAAGCTGTTGATGGACACCAGGCGGGCAAAGAGACGCTCCATCACGCTGCCAAAAAGCCACGGACTGGCGCCGGAAAAGGCTCGCTCATCGACCGTCAGGGTGATGCCGATCCCGCGGGCGAAAACGACCGGGCCGGGTTCAGGCACGCGGCGGTGAACCGGCTCCAGCACGCAGTGGCGTACCCCCTCCACCTGACGCGCAACGGGCGTTTCTGCCAGATTGGCGTACAGCCCTAACAGCTGGCGCAGCGCGGCCGCGCCGTCTTCGTTTTCGCTGTCCATCAGGCTGAGGTAGTTCATCTGCAGCTGGCTGATGAGCCGCCAGGTGCTGAACCCTTCCGCCAGCGCCGGGCGCGGCGGCGTCGGGCCTTTGCGCAGGGTGAGGGATTTCACCGGCATGGAGTCGGCCATAATGAACTGCCCGAGCTCCTGCTGCAGCATCAGCGGCAGGTCGCGGCTGGTGCACAGCACCTCGGCAGAGATATAGCGCAGGTTTTCCTGCCACGGGGCGTGCTGTTCATCCACCAGCGAAACAAACACCTCTGAACCGATATATCCGGTACGGGTGCCGTAGCGCAGGGCGTGCTCGGACAACACGCGCTGTTCGCGGCGCAGGGAAAAATAGGCTCCATAGTTGCCCGCATCGCCGCTCCAGGTACTCCAGAAAGGACGAAACGTCTGGTCATCACGCTGGCCGTCCGCGCTGCCATAGATTTTTTTGACCGCGTAAATTTCATAATCCAGCGGACGAATGTTATCGACCACCAGATGGTATTCATGCATGCCTTCATTCAGCTTCTGACGCGCCGCGACCTTTGGGAAAAGGTTGATGACCGGGGTACAGTGCAGCGCCAGATGGCTGGCATCGACCACGCGCTCCAGCTGTTCATCCGACTTATCCAGCAGAATGAAGATGTCGAAGGCTTTTTCGCCTTCACAGCGCTGGATAAGCGTGCTCAGACCGCTCAGGCTGATGAAGCGGAAGCGGGCCGGAAACGCGAAATACTCCTGCAGCAGACGGTAGCCGTCAAAGTTGCGCAGATCGTCCGGAAGCAGCGCCTGGTCAGGCTCAAAGCCCTCCTGGCGCAGCGCGTCCGACGCCAGCAGCTGTCGCTGCGGCTGCGGGCTGACCGTCTGACAGACGATCCCGGCGTGGTGCTCCATCACCAGCTCCAGCAGCTTCAGCGCTTCAATATCCGGACCGGCGAGGAAAAATTCGAGTCGGTCAAAATCCAGGTGCCCGAGGTTTTGCGGGCCGTCGCAGGCGATGCGGATCCGCAGGGCGCTGCCGATCCCCCGCTGGCTCAGCCCCAGCTGCGCCAGCGGCAGATCGGCGGGCACGCCGCCCAGCTCGACCTTATCGATTTTCAGCGGCAGCAGGTTGACCTCGTGCGCCGTGGTATAGCTGCAGGTCACGCCGTTTTTTTTCAGCGCCAGGCTGTCCATCATGGTACCGCGCGGCACAATGAAGCCCTTGCTCAGGTCGCCCCGGCTGCTGTCGGGCGCAATCTCCGCGATTGCCATCGACGGCGTGGGCGCGAGATAGTTTGGCGCAATCATCTCCAGCAGACGCTGGGAGAAGCGCGGAAACTCCGCGTCCATTTTCATCTGCACGCGGGAGGTGAGGAAGGCGAAGCCCTCCATCAGACGTTCGGTATACGGGTCCGCCACTTCGATGCCGCGCATGCCCAGCCGTCCGGCGACTTTTGGGTAGCGTTCGGCAAACTCGGCTCCCATTTCGCGCAGGTAGGCCAGCTCGCGGTTGTAATATTCGAGCAGTTTACTTTCCATGATTACCCCGCATCTTTCAGTTCAAAATGGCCGTTTTCCAGATCGACATCGGTACGAAACAGAAACTCCAGCGGGTACGGCACACACCACAGACGCCCTTTGATCTCGATGGAGAGCACGTTGTGCAGATCCAGCGAGGAGGTATCAGACACGCAGCGGACCTGCAGCCCCTGCGGCAAAATGCGCGGCTCAAAATTGATGATGGCCTCGGTTAGCTTGCGCTGAATGTCATGCCATTCGATGTCCGACATCCTTTTACCGGCCAGCGGCGCGACGCCGAAGTTGACCACCGAGCGCTTCACGTGCGGCAAGGCGCTCAAGTCGCCGGAGGCATCGTGGTTGATGGTGTTAAACAGCCACTGCAGATCGCGCAGGACGTTGCGGCGCAGGGCGGCGTGGGTGATCAGATTGCTGTTGGCCGACTCGCGTTTTTTTTCCGGGTCGTTATCGGTGAGCCGATCCAGCAGCGAGGGCTGCATTTTGTCGCGCGCCCCCACCTTCTCCTGCCTGCTGCGGGCTTGCCAGCCGCTGCGCAGCAGATCGCCTTCGCCAGCGGGATTACTCATCGGCTCCATCCGTCGCAAACGTCACGAGGCTTAAGGACAGCAGCGGGTATTCGCTTTGCTCGCTCAGCCAGGCCTTCTGGCCCCTGCCTTCGTAAAGGGTGCCGTCTTCGTCGAGCGGCTGCCATTCGGTGGTGCGGCCCAGCTTGACCGCATCGGTGGCATCGGCAGCAAACGGGTAACGCGCCGGGATCTGACACACCTGCTCCGTACCGTCGGTCAGGCGCACCAGCGCGTGGCGCCAGACCAGATCGGTTACGCTGGCGGGCGCCTGGAAACGGATCTCCGCGATAGCGCTAAACGGCAGCCAGAAATAGCGGCCGTTCACGATGGTTTCGCAGACCGGGCCGAGACGGGCATCGCCGTCCATCAGCCACTCGAAAGCCAGCGTCTCCTCGTTTTCGAGGATAATCTTGCCGGGGGTGACCTCAGCCCGATCGAGAGCTTCCAGACGCAGCGCCCGGGCGCGCTCGCCCTCCTCGCTTAGCGCCGCGGCCAGGGTCGTCAGCCACGGCCACTGGGCTTCAGGCATGGCCGGACGCGCCTGTCCCGCCATCACCTGCGCGCGCTGCAGCTCGCCCTGAATGGATTGCTCCAGCAGCGTGACGGTGGGCTTCGCCTGGGGCTTGAGCGCCAGCCAGCTTTTCAGCTGGGTCAGCGCGCGCGTCCAGTTGCCGCTGAGGGTTAAAAACTGCACGAACGCGGCGCGAAGGTCGGCATCCGCCGGACGGGCTTTGATTTCTGCTTCCAGACGCGCGAGCGCATCGTTGAGCGACTCGCCGGCCAGGCGTTGATAGAGCGTATTCATAGCCATTCCTTAATTCGCCGCGCGCCATGCGCCGACGGCCGGATCGCGCAGCTGAGGACGCAGGGTGTCAATCAGAACGATATTCAGCGGAGTGCCGGGTGCGACCCAGGCGCCCCACGTTTTTTTCACCGCCGCGATACGCGCCTGCAGTTTTGCATCATCGCTGGCGATTTCACGGGAAATCTCCACCGCGACGGTGCCGTTGCTTTTCCAGCTGTTCACGGCGCTATCGTAAGGCAGGATCATCCAGCTCTGGTCGCTGTCTGGCGTGCTGAATACCATGCGCTCTTTGTTGACGGAGGTGATCAGCGCGTTTTCAGGATCGGCGCTTTGATTCAGCCCCGTCACCGGGAAGCCATGGATGTACGTCACCGCCATCTCTTTCTGCCCGCCGTTGCGGGACTGCGACACAACGGTGTGTCCGCTCAGCCAGCTGCCGTTACCGCAGCGGGTGGTGTCAGAATCGGGAATAAATAGCGCCGGAGCGGAAGCGCCCCCTTCCCAGAAGGTGCGCAGGTGGCAGCCGTCCTTCAGGGTAAACTCCTGCCACGGCGTGCGGTCCGCGGCAACGGTGCGGGAAGCCACGTCCTGGTCCGGCGGCAGCAACGCGCCGCTGGATGGTGTTGCGGTGACGGTCGCAGCAGGCGTGGCCTGCTCCTGTTTCACCACCAGCGCCCAGTCCTGCGCTTTGCCTGCCGTGCCCTGCGCCAGCGTGGTACCCGCCGGATCGTTGAGCGTCCAGCTGAGCTTATTCACTTTGCTGCACTGGTGTTCCAGCAGGGAGCCAAGACGCGGCACAAAGTTCTCCAGCACGGAGACGTCTTTCTTGCCGTTCGCCACAATACGCAGCGCCACCTCAGGCTTACACCAGCTCTGCGGCGTATTGTCTTTAATGTTGTCGATCCAGATATCCAGCTTCTGCGCAGGAGACTGCACGATGCGGAAATTCTCAGCCTGCGCGGTGGAGGTGACCGCCAGAAGTGCCAAACCCGATAGCCAAAGTTTCATATCGTTCCTTGTGTGTCTAATCAGTTCCGCAGGGAAGAAATTGTGCTGCGTCAGAGAGGGTGTGCAGCAAAGTGGTGTCCTGAGGGTTGCCCATCCATACCGCCAGGGCAGTATAGTTATCCTGAGCATTCCCTTCCTGTTCGCCATTCTTTTGAATGATTTGGTTCATTAAGGTCAGCCACTCCTGCGGCGTATTGACCATATGCAGCGACTGCTTCATCTGCTCTTCGCTGACGCCGTGCCAGAACCCGTCGGTGCAGAGCAAGAATGCATCGCCGTCTTCCACCTGCACCACGTCGCTGTAGCTCGCTTCCGGCCCGCCGTTTTCAATCCCCAGCGCCAGATAGAGCAAATTGCTGTTCAGGTTATCGGTCTGGTGCCCGGCGTCTTTCATCTGCTGCACCAGGCTGTGGTCGGTGGTCACATGCCACAGCCATCCCCGACGAAACAGGTACAGGCGGCTGTCTCCGGCGTGCGCCCAGTAGGCCAGCCCGTAATCACGGTCAATGAACAGGCTGACCAGCGTCGTGCCCATCCGGCGGTAGTCCTGAACGGCCTGCTGTTCGCTGAGAATGGTGCGGTTCGCCGTCTGCACGTAGTCGCGGATGTGCTGCGCGTTAAGATGTTTGTCGCCATCGAAGCGGGAGATAATGCTGTTGCGGGCCAGCTCTGCAGCCACCTCACCGCCCGGCAGGCCCGCGATGCCGTCGCAGACGACAAAGCAGGCCGAACGTTCCCCTATGGTTTCTCCCGTCTGATCCTGGTTGCTGGCGCGCGTCCCCTGGCGGGAGAGAGAAGCCGTTGCGATATTCATTTGTCTTCCGATCCGCTCTGTGAGTCTTTGTACTGATTCACCTCCATGTCGTACGCATGAAGGAAGGCTTCGCCGAACAGGGTGTGGAAGTCATCCTCAATCTCGCCCGCCGTCTCACCGTAGCTGCGAACAAAATAGTCCCACAGGGCGGCTTTGCGGCTGCCCGGCAGCGCCAGACGAGAGGTCATTCCGTTCTGCTTCGCCTGCTCTTCCAGCTGTTCCGGGTTAAAGGACTGCAGCATCGCGGCAATAATGGCGCGGATACCGGAGATCATGCCCAACTGGTGCGCCTGCAGATCGATCAGCGCGTCGCGCACGGATTTGGTTGGCGGCATAAAGCCCGGCATCGGGGTGCCGAACATCTGGATCAGCACGGTTTTGCCTGTCGGCAACAGCTTGAACGGGTTGTTGGCATCGTCCAGCACCATGGTCATATCGGCCTTCACGCCACGCTTGAGGATGGAGCGCGAGGAGAGCAGCGCGACGGTCCCCTGAGAGAACATGCCGAGGATCTGCCCCAGCTGACGCATATTTTCCCGGTCAAACTGCGGGACGGGCTGCATTTCGCTCAGCCCCATTCCTTCCAGCAGCGCCTCCAGCAGCTCGCCCTGCAGCACTTCACCCTTCTCACCGCTGTTTACTGTGGCAGCTGGGGAGGCGGCGTTATTGACCGGGTCGATGCGCAGGCGGCCCTTCGGGGCCTGAGCGCTGCTGCGCGCAACGGCCTGTGGCGTAGGCATAGTGAAGCCTGCGTAATCCGGTCGCGCGGGCTCTTCTTCAGCACGCGGTTCTTCCTGCGGCTCGGGGGCGAACAGCGGAGAATCGGCCAGCACGTCCTCTTCCTGCTTAGGCTCAGGCTCCGGCACTGGTGCAGGCTTTTCGGCAAGTATGTCATCCGGATGGGTTAATGGCGCCCCGCCCATCAGCCCGAGCGGGTCGTCATTTCGCGCGGCTGGCGCGCTGGCCTTACCGCCAAACAGGGCCAGCGGATCGAGCTCGTCCGTCGCCTCGCCTTCTGGCTTAGCGGGGGTATTCTCGCCCGGCGCCACCAGCGTTGACGGGGTGACGTCGTCAAAAATACTCTCTTTTTTGAACAACGCTTCGTCGCTGAACAGCGTGTCCGGGTCAACATGCTTACGCTCAAGCTTTGGATCGCTGTCGTTGAACATCGCCAGCGGATCTTCGGCATTACGCTCCGGGGCCGCAGGCTGGGAGAACGGATCGTGCGAAGCAGCAGGCTGCGGTTTTGCACGGTTGCTGGAGATGCTGTCGGAGATGGAGAACTCCTGCATCAGGCTATCCCAGATCTCCGTTGGCACGGCGGTCGGCTCGGCTTTGCCGCGCGGTGCGGCACTCGCCGGTTTCTGTTGCGGAGCGGGCGCGGAAGCGGCTGCCGGACGCGCCTGCTGATGCATGCTGGCCGCCATACGGCTCACGGGCTGCGTGTCGTGGATCAGTTCGGTCACTTCGATACGGTAGTCATCAATACCGAGAATGTCGCCATCCTGCAGCTCGACCTGACGCCCTCGCTCCAGCGGAATGTCATTTAATACCACGCGGGTGACGCTGCCACGGTTGGTCACGCGGCATTCGCCCTGGGCGTCAACGTGAACAATGGCCTGCAGACGAGAGATGGTGCGGTCATTATCCGGCAACACCAGATTGTTATCCGTACCGCGCCCAATGGTGCCGCCCGGGGCGTAAAAATCACAGCTGCTTTGCGGCGGCTGATGACCGGGTTTCGTAGAAATAATCGTGAATCGCATGGCGTATTCCTGCTGGTATGATTAGCGCTCAAACGCTGCCGCTCTCGGGGCGAGAACGGCGGCGTTTGGGAGTTAAGGCAAAGGACAGTTTAAATATCGAGCATAATTTGAAACGGTTCTTTTATCGCCCGGTAGCAACTAGCACAATTAACAATAACATTAAAAACACGACAAAAATCGTTAATTTATGGAACGTTGTAATCCAGGGAAAACGGTATATTGAAAGTATAAATCTTCCTGCTTCAGGAGAGATTTGCCTTGTGCTACCTGACTTTATCGGCTTGCACGCCATTATTTTTCTCATTAAGAATACGCGATGCGCAAACCCAGGTAATCCAAGCTGCTCATAGAAAAGATAATCATTTATATCTAAGTATTGTTTACTACTAAGGAGGTGAAATGCTTTTGTTAGTTCCTGAGAGTGTTTCCGATAAAAATAGACATATAAAACTAAAGAAATAAACAAAGCTAAAAATACAAAAGAAAGTAGTATCAGGCGCATTTGCTCGCCCCCAAAAAATCAATCACATGGTGTAATTGCGTCAGCATAATTAACACAAAAAACATTCATATAGGTAATAAACGTTTATACACCATCAACACTTGCCATGACTAAAAGCAGTATAAAAACAGCCGCCATGAATTTTATTTTTTTGTCATAAGAGTAGACCCAGGAGAGTTCAGAATCGGACAAAATGTTATGGCACGAATGGGAATGAAGTATTCGAGAATTGGTTAGTTTAACGTCCCTACCCCGTAACAGTCTGGATAATATTGTGACACGAAAACCAAAACCCCAGAAACCCAAACCTTCCCAAAGTTGATAGTCCTCCTTCCTTAATAACCCAATCTGCGTTAATGAATCATATACTTTAGATACTTCACTTGAGTGATTTTGATAATCAATATAGAAAGTAACAGCCATGGTCAAAAACAGAATAAACAAAAAAATCATAAAAATGGAGAAAATATCATTAGTAATCACATCATTCCCCACTGAATATTAAGCAACCGATCTGTTCACCAACAAACCCACCTACTTTCGTACCTCCTACATCTCCAGTAGTTTTGATTAGCGCTCAAACGCTTCCGCTCTCGAGGGTGAAAACGACGGCGTTTGATAAAGAGAATATCAAAAAACTATTTAATGAAGGTTATAAAATATAATCCAACTATGAGCCACAGAGTGAATATTAACGCCTGTAATTTATAACAACGATGTAACTTTAGTATCCAGCCAATTTTTTCATCCGGCAACGACTGCACGTATTTATAAGCTTCTTCCTGCACAAGCCTTTCATGAGTGAACTTCATTCTAACACCTTTATAAAGACGTACAAACCAGATTATTTTCTGATAATTGGCCAACGAACCAAAAAAAGAAGCGTAGTTTGTTACTAGATCCAGGTCATATCCATTGCGTCGGTAGTCAGAAAGTAACTGATTATAATCAGCCTCGTGCTTTTTGAAATAACGAGAACTGAACAAATCCATAATTACAACAACCAGCAATAAAACCACGATAAGAAATAATGATAAATTCTCTATATTCACCATATTTTATCCATCATATACTCAGTCGCTCCGCCCGCTATCTCGCCACCAACGTATCCTCCTGCAGCAGCCCCGACAATGGAGCAGGCGAGCAGTCCTACCCCCCCCGTCGCAACACCAAGCGCAACGCATACACCAGCACCTGCCATGGCTCCGTATTTACCACCGTAAATACCCCCTGCCAGGCTTGCACCAAAGCTGCTGTATTTTTTCACAGCGACTTTAGAGCAACTCTGCTCTCGTCCTACGGTGCAGGCATTGTAAACTTCATTAGTGGTATTTGCACCTGCAAAACCTATTGCAAGCCACCCTCCCGCTTTAAGAAAACGAGCGGCCTTAGAGGCATTATCGATATAAGTTGAATAACCACGAATAGAAGCGACTCCGGCTGTACTCCATTCATGTACAATGGATCTGCTTGACAAACCTAATGCATGCTTCAATTCGTCATAGGGTTTCATCTTCAACGTCAACCTGGACAATTTATTTAATAAGCCATCTAACTCAGAAAAGAGGCGCTGACGCTCAACAAAAAATTGCTGGCTTATTAATGTTCCTTGTGTCCTGTACTGATTCTGGTAAGCCAGTTCAATGGATTTAAGTTTTCTTTCTATGTCGCTGAAATATTTTTCGCCTGCATCAGCAACGACACCAAGGGACTTATCCATAAAATTAGTAACTGCGGCTATTGTGCTAAAATGTTGATTAAAGAAATTCGCCTCTCCAGAGTCAAGATCGACCAGAGCACCATTAACTTTCTTTTTTGCAATTTGTAATTGCTTAAATTGCACAGAATTATTACTTCCCGGTGCATCAAGAATCAACATCTGTCCAGGTTTTGACCACTGAGCATCGCTATTAACTTGCATGAAATAACGAGCAGCATCGCTATTTGGATTGTTGAATAAAAATCTTGCCTGGAAATCCAGGGTTCCTGGCTGCTGAACAATACAGTATCCCGGATTAACTAATGATTGACTAGTCATATTCATTCCCTTTGCTTTTCACAAATAAGCACTCACATTCAAGTAAAATGGAGTTGAACTAGTATCCAAACGTTGACACTTTCTTAAAAATCGGCAACGTTTGAAAACTCACCTATTCTGTTTTAGCTAGCGATAACTCGCCTTTAGCATTTACACTGATAATAAATCGAGCCGCATATCGAAGATCCCTATTATGAGTTCTCGACTTTAATACCACATCATACTCTCCTGACTGCCAGTTCACTTTATCCCAGAGCAGACACTCTTCATATTTTAAAATGTGGCTGGTAGGAAATGCCCCTGGAGAGAAAATTGTTTCCCATTCGTTACCTACACGTCGGGATATAAAGGGCTCGTAAACTAACACAGGCTCACTGATTCTAGTGCTATTCGAAACTCCAAAACAGGGTGCATTTTTTTCCACCTTAACAGTTAAACTCTGAAACTGAGCAGGGTGGGATATGCAGGCGCTACATGATAATACAATGGGTATAACCGTTAACGCTCTTTCCATCGCAAATACACGCCGAATAGTGAACCAATCATAATGACCGGGGAAAATTCCCCGGCCACATACGCAATTACGCTTCTTTGTTTTCTTTGATGTTCCAGCCAGCGCTGCTTTCAGCGCCTTTACCACCAGACGTGGTCTGCTCCCAGTACTGCTGTTTCACTTTCGCAGCCTGGAATGCATAGGTCACACCAACGGTATCGCCGTTGTCAGCACCGGTGTACTGAACAGAGGTGACCAGCACATCTTCCAGCGTGATGCGGGAGTATTCCACCTGCTGGCCGCCGGCTTTACAGACGGACAGCTCAACTTTGGTCAGGTGTTTACCGCTGGCGCAGTGTTTCAGGATAGCGGTGGTAGATTTGTCGATCAGCGCGTTAACGTGCAGGTCGTTAAAGTTAACTTTACCGGCACCGCCGCCACCGCCAACGCTCATATTACCTGGCTGGGAAGCGCCCCAGGAGAAGGAGGTAATATCAGTCCAGCCGGTGTGGTTAGAATCTTTAGATTCGCCCGTAACACCCTCGACCTTCAGAAACATATCAATAGCCATAATATCTACTCTTCGTGGATGAACAATATTGCTTTCGAAAAAGCACTTATATGGCAAACAGGAAAGCATGGGGCTGAATAAAACCGTCCATATTTTACCTCTGCCTCACATCAAATGACCCGTGTCATTTGACAGTCTTACATTCCCCCTGAATAAACGGAAAGAATGTGAAGTCTTTTACTACTGCGGGTTATCCTGAATCCAGGTGCGGTCAGGATCGCCAATGATGACTTGCGGAACCAGTTTGTTCAGTTCGTCGCTATGATAAAGACGTAGACAGTTTAAGGTTACGCCTTTGACATCGGGTTTTCGCTCTGAATGAAAACCATTAATTTGATTTTTATATTTTCCGATGAGGGCATTCACTTTATCCGTGCCATTTTCAGCATCAAAAGGTATCCACTCAATAAATGCGCTCGCACTTCGGGCCGCATCAGCAGAAAACTGGCTGCCTTTATCTGCCACCTGAGCAAGACAGCGCGCCAGAACTAAATCTTTTAAAACCTGCCGGTATGTTTGCTGCTGATAAAAATCATCGTGAGGGTTATCACCGCGAGCAGAAAAACATAAGCAAGTGAGCAAAAGAAATGCTGTCTTTAGATATCTGAATGAAATTATTTTAATTCCCAAAACCAGATTTCCTGACAGTAGGGAAAGCAATCGGAGTTACATATAAACGAATTATTACTCAGAGGCTCGATAAGGTCGATATGACCACCGCCATATCCATCAATTTTATTGAAGAAAACAACACCTTTTCGGCCCAACATTGAGCGCGCACCCGCCTCGCGATCGGTAAAGATTTCTGCCTTGCCAAACACATGTGATTTATAAAGTTGATCGGCAAGTAATTTTGCGCCAGGTTCGATTGTTTTTCCTTTATAGGGACCCGACTTTATGGGTAAACGGCCTGAGAATTCTACATTACATTTTAACAATGCCAGACTCATTCTTACCGCACAGGTATTTTCGTATGCCGGTTGCTGCTTGATAATCGTTGAATAATCGTAGCCAATTTCTGAGAAGACCTGTTCACCCGAGGCAAAACCCGCGCGCGTATGATTCGAAGAGTAATGCTGACGTTTCAGCTGTTCGTATAATGGTCTCATTTATCACTCTCCTTTTTGCACGGGCGTAATTCTTTCATTCCATCAATGATAATTTTTGAAGCGTGTTCTTCGCCTTGCTGTTTTGATAAGTTCGCAAAACGAGAATAGAGGAACTCATGGATAGTATTTGGCAAAAAAGGCCTGCCCTTGCACCATGCAGTGCCCTCAGATGCGTCGACTACGCCGAGAAGATACATATTTGCCTTAATGCGTTCACGTTCATTCGTTTTCGACAGCCAGGCTTTAGCGAAACGCTCTGCACTCAAATTTAAATCGTATCCCGTTAACAACGTCGGATCGCGTTGGAAGTTTGATGTGTCATCCTGCGGCAATGCTTCCGCTTGAGGGTATTTATAATTTCCAGCGTCCGCGCTTGCCAGAGTAGAAGCTGCCAGCAAACTGGTTGCGATTAAAAGTATATGTTTCACCGTATATCCTTATTCACTGACAGAAATAAGCTAAGCTCTTACGCTCAAATTGCCGGCCCCTCCAGGGCCGGCACCCATCATCACGCGTCTTTCGTCTTCAGCGACGGCAGTTTAGATACCAGACGCAGGGAAACGGTCAGGCCTTCCAGCTGGTAGTGAGGACGCAGGAAGAACTTCGCGGCGTAGTAGCCCGGGTTGTCTTCAATCTCCTGCACCTGCACTTCCGCAGCGGCCAGCGGTTTACGGGACTTGGTCTCCTGAGAGGAGTTCGCCGGGTCACCGTCGACGTAGTTCATGACCCAGTCGTTCAGCCAGCGCTCCATCTCTTCGCGCTCGCGGAAGGAGCCGATTTTGTCGCGCACGATGCACTTCAGGTAGTGGGCAAAGCGGCAGCAGGCGAACAGGTACGGCAGACGAGACGCCAGACGCGCGTTGGCGGTGGCGTCCGGGTCGTGGTACTCGGCCGGTTTCTGCAGCGACTGCGCGCCGATGAAAGCGGCAAAGTCGGAGTTTTTGCGGTGAACCAGCGGCATAAAGCCGTTTTTCGCAAGTTCAGCTTCGCGACGATCGCTGATGGCGATCTCGGTCGGGCATTTCATGTCCACGCCGCCGTCATCGCTCGGGAAGGTGTGGCACGGCAGGTTTTCCACCGCCCCGCCGGACTCCACGCCGCGAATTGAGGTGCACCAGCCGTACTCTTTGAAGGAGCGGTTGATGTTGGCGGCCATCGCATACGCGGCGTTCGCCCAGGAGTAGCTGTTGTGGTTCGCGCCGTCGGTCTGCTCTTCGAAATCAAAGCTGTCGACCGGGTTGGTGCGAATGCCGTAGGGCAGGCGCGACAGGAAGCGCGGCATCACCAGGCCCAGATAGCGGGCATCTTCGGATTCACGCAGCGAACGCCAGGCGGCGTATTCGGTGTTCTGGAAGATCTTGGTCAGATCGCGCGGGTTAGCCAGCTCCTGCCAGGACTCCATCTGCATCACGCCCGGTGCGGTACCGGTGATAAACGGACAGTGCGCCGCAGAGCCGATGCGCGCCATTTCGCCCAGCAGCTCAACGTCCTGCGGGCTGTGGTCGAAGTAGTAGTCGCCCACGATGCAGCCAAACGGCTCGCCGCCGAACTGACCGTACTCCTGCTCGTAGATTTTCTTGAAGATCGGGCTCTGGTCCCAGCCCACGCCCTTGAAGCGCTTCAGGGTGCGGCCCAGCTCCTGCTTGGAGATGCTCATAAAGCGGATCTTCAGCATCTCGTCAGTTTCAGTGTTGTTCACCAGGTAGCTCAGACCGCGCCAGGCGCTCTCCAGCTTCTGAAACTCTTCGTGGTGAATGATCTGGTTTACCTGCTGCGACAGCTGCTCGTCGATACCGGCGATCAGGTTCTGAATGGTGCGGTAGGTGTCGTTGGAGAAAGTAACGGTGTTTTCCAGCGCCTGCTGCGCCAGAGTTTTAACCGCGCTTTCTACGGCAGAACGGGCCTGATCGGTTTTTGGGCGGAACTCTTTGTTCAGCAGCGCGCTGAACTCATCCTGGCTGAACGCCTGACCCGCCTGCTGCTCATGTTGTTGAGTCTGGTTGCTCATCGATTATTCCTCGCTACCTTTCGCGCTTTCGTCATTTTTAGGCAACTGGCTCAGGGATTTGAGCAGCGTCGGATCCTGCAGAATTTTAGCGATCAGCTCTTCCGCACCGTTTTTGCCGTCCATATAGGTCAGCAGGTTGGAGAGCTGGGTACGCGCTTCCAGCAGCTTGTTCAGCGGCTCGACCTTGCGGGCCACCGCATCCGGCAGGAAGTCGTCCATGCTGTCGAAGGTCAGATCCACGTTGAGCTTACCTTCGCCGGTCAGGGTGTTATCCACCTGGAACGCCACGCGCGGCTTCAGCGCCTTCATGCGTTCGTCAAAGTTGTCGATGTCGATTTCGAGGAATTTACGCTCGTCGACGGCCGGCAGATTTTCAACCGGTTTACCGACCAGATCGGCCATGACGCCCATCACAAACGGCAGCTGAATCTTACGTTCTGCACCGTAGATCTCTACGTCGTACTCGATCTGCACGCGGGGGGCACGGTTACGTGCGATGAATTTCTGCCCACTGTTACTCATTGCCATGATGTTCTCCATCAAAGATGCGCGGTGAAGGTGAAACGGCAGGCTCCATGCCTGTCGTCATAATGCCTGGACGCGTTATTCGCGGCGCCCAAAGATGTTTTCAAGTTGGTTAACGCCGTCTGGCGCCAGGTCGCGAATAATGTCCATAAAGTTAAGTTCTGACAGCCGCTGCACCCGTTCAATCATCAGCGGTGCAGGGTGGCTCGGTTCGTACTGCGCAAAATACTGCTTCGCTTTTTCCAGCATCAGCTGCGCGTCGGCGCGGCTGGTGACCTGCACGCTGCGCCAGTCGGTCACCGGCTGAACGGGCTGCGCTGCCGTCGACTGCTGCTCGGCCTGGGGTTCTGCCTGCGCCTCACGGCTCGGCAGCAGCTTGCTGATGTCGGTTACCTGACACGCGCTGGCGACCAGTCCGACGGTTTTCAGCAGCTGCTCCATCTCGGGCACGCCGCTTTCACCGAGATGCCCGGTGAGAAGCTCGCGAATCGCCAGCAGACGTTCGTTAATGACGATAACCGCGGCGGTTCCCGGCTGGTCGCCGCGGGCCAGCTCGTCAATCAGCCGTGGACGGCCGCCGGGATAGTCCGGACATTCCGTTTTGCTGCCGTCCAGCAGGGCCTGGGCATCCCGGAGCGAAATTTCATCGCCGTTTGACCGCAGCAGCGAGGCGTTTCGCACGGCGACGGTGAGGTCGGATTTATCGCTCAGCCCTGCCAGGGCGTTAATACGATAGAACGGATCGGTTTCGCCATACTCTTCCAGCAGCGGATAGAGCGTCTCCCAGTAACGGGCGATCGCCTCCTGCACCAGCAACAATCCGTCCGCGTAGCCCGCAAGCCCGCGGCGGCGCGTCCAGGCATGGGTTAACGCCAGCAGTACGCGAAGGTCTTTGGTGCGGGTCAGCAGGCTGGTGGCGTATTTTTCCACCGTGTTCCAGTCAGCGGGCTCTGCCGGGATAATGGTGTCGCCAAACTGCTGTTCCGCTTTCCCTTGACTGGCCTGATTCATGATCTGAAAGTCGGCGTCGTACTCCAGGTTTTCGCCGCAGGGTTTTTCGGGACTGATTGGCGCGAGAAATTCTTCAATATTCATGAGATCCCTGCTTATTCAAACATGGGCGGATAAAGACCGTGACGCCCCGGACGGGCGCCCCCTGCCGGGTCGAACAGCAGGGTGAAAAGCTGCCCGGTAAAGTTACCGCTGTGCACGTGGGTGTACAGCGGGTAGCCGTCGCAGCGGTTGGTCCACCAGTAGCTGGTCTGACGCAGCGGATCAAAACACTCGGCCGCCTGAGGCCAGCCCAGCGTGCTCTGGCCGTCCTCGTCATAGCCAATTACATCAAGGATGTCGGAACGCTTTTGCGGCTCGACGGGCTGCGGCGCCGGGATGGTCATCAGCATCTCATCCAGCTGCGAGGCGGAAAAACTGTTGCGCACCGCGTGCAGCCCCAGGCGCCCAATCTGCTGGTACCAGCTTTCGGCCTGGCTGAGCAGGCTGGTCGACCACTCTGACGGGGCGAAGCTCAGCTGAAGGCAAACCGGATACTGGCGGCCAACGCTGTCGCGGCCGGGCAGCAGGCAGCCCATCTGGATCATCTGGCTGCCCAGCATGGGCGGCACCACGAAATTCCAGACTGGCGCTTTGTGAAACTGGCGCTCGCCGCTGCGCTGCTCTTCCTGCTGCCAGGCCAGCAGACCGACCTGGAACCAGTGTGACCACTGGCGCTGTAAAGTGTCAGGAAAGCGACGCTGCAAAAAATCTCCGGCGCTGGGTAACTTGCCATACCAGCTGTAGCGGTTCATCGCAGGGGTATTCGTCATACGGCTGTCCTTGCGGTTATGGGCATGAGAAACGGGGAAGCTGGAACGGGTTACGAATGCTGTTTGGCGCAAACTCCAGCGTGACCTGATGTCCGTCGACGCTGAAGGTGGCCTGACGGCTCAGGCTACCCGCGCCCGGGCTGGTGCTCGCTTTATCAAAGAAGCGGTTGAGCGCCCAGGCGCCGTTGGTGACCAGCGTCGCCGTGCTGCCGTTCGCCAGCCCCAGCTGCATGCGTACCTGGTTGGTGCCGCCCGGCCCCGGCCAGTTCATGATCTGCACGGCCTGCGGGCCGTGGCTGTAGCGCAGCAGCTGGCCGTCGACGTCCAGCGTCAGGTTCAGAATGGAGTTATCCATTCGCACGGTGCGAACCGTCACCTTGAAGGACGGCGTCGTGGCGCCATTAGCAAAGAAAGCGTCGCGAATCGACTGGGCCTGCTGGAATGGTCTCAGCAGCCCTTCGCTTCCCGGCAGCGTTTTCCCGTCGATGCCCGGCATAAAGCGCCAGTTTGCCTGCGTGGTATCCACTTTATTGGTCAGATTGTCGCGGAAGAAAGCGTCCATCAGCCCGGTTCCCGGCGCAAACATGCGCGCGAGATCGTCAGGGGTGACCTCAGTGCTGGCGCTGCGCACCAGCGGGTAGCGACCGGCGATCGCCTGACGGCAGAATCCGCCCACCTCAACGTTAATACGCTTCCGCACGTTTTCGAGGTCGCGGCGCTGGGTATCGCTGCTGGCGCCCACCGCCATATTGCTGAACATGGTTTGCAGCCCGCCCGGCAGGCGACCGGCGCTGGCCTGCAGGCGGCTGATCGCCTCGCCGCCCGGTGCCGGCATGCCGCTGTTGGCCGCGTCCTGGACGGCGGTCAGGTAGCGGTAGAGCTCATCCACCTGCTTGAGAAAATCATCAAACACGATGGTCTTGCCGCCCTTCTCCAGCGGCTGCGCCAGTTCAATCATCGGCGCGTAGTGGTCTGTGACCAGCTGTTCCGGCGCCTGGGTGACCACGGCGGCCTGGGTCGGCGCAGCGTCATTGTTGCTGAACAGCGCTTCTAGCGTGCGGGTGGCGCGGTTGCTCTGCGCCTGCGCTTTATCCGCATCTTCCGGCGCTGGCGCATTGCGTGACAGCGTCAGGACCTGGCTCAGGTTCTGCACCAGGCGGCGCAGCGGCGAGCTGGCGCCGGAGAGCAGGCGCGCGGTGTTGATGCGCTGGGAAAGATCGGCGCTGTTATTGAGCTGAATGTCGGCGAGGAAGCGATCCCAGTTAGCGATAAAGTCGCGCATGTAGAGCTGGCGCACGGCGTTATCGATCTGCTGTTTATCCTCCTGCGCCGTCGCGGCCCCCAGCACCCAGGCGTCGTCCTCATGCAGGGCGGTGGTGACGCTGTCAATCTGGCCGTTAAAGCTTTTCCAGTAGCCGTCCGGCGTATAGAGACCCGGTACGCCCTCGCTCACCGGCTTGCCGCTTTTACGCGAAAACACCAGCTCGCTCTGCGGTCCGCCCAGGTCGGAAAGGGAGACCGGCTTGAGGTTGTCATCATGCTCCAGCAGGCGTTTGAGACGACCGTATACGCGCGTGGAGAGCGGCTGCTGGCCGATCATCGCTCTTTCGCGCGCAACCAGGGATTCATCCTGCGCGTACGGCGAGGCCTGAATTTTCGGTTCCACCAGCTGCGTCAGGTGCCATTCAAGCTGCTGCAGCTGCGCCTTCGTGACGTTCTGCGGCAGATTTCGCTGCAGATTGAGCATCACCCACGAATGCAGGAATTTACCGTCATAGTGCTTCGGCTGATACAGCATCTGGTAGGCTTTCAGCGCCTCGTAGCTGTATTCCACGTCGCTGCCGTTGTCGTTGCGCAGCCAGGTGGTGATGTGCATGGCAACGGCAGGCAACAGCATCTGATCCAGCGCTTTCTGGTACAGCGACTGCGAGGCATCGCTGACGTCATCCCCGCGATAGAGACCCATACGGCGGGATACGGGCGGATCGTTCACATCAAACGCGTCGCTTTTCGGCAGGTCAACCAGACCGTTCAGCAGCGGCAGCAGATCGAACAGGTCACGCTGGGTCTGGTTCTGCAGCGCCTTGCTCTGCTGGTCCAGCAGCGGCACCTTCGCATCCACCTCTTCCAGATAGGCCTTGTTTTTGGCATAGCTGGTCAGCCACAGACCGCCGAGGATAATCAGCAGGGCCAGCAGCGCCGCGTAGCCGGACCAGATCACCGCCCGGTTGCGCAGCTCCCACCAGCGGTTTTCGCCCGCGATCCCGGCTTCCTGGAAGATGACGTTTTGCAGCAGGTTCTTAATGAAGAAACTCTGACCTTTTGCCCCCGGGATCGGCGCTTCTTTGCTGACCGAATCCCAGTTACCCGCCTCTCCCCCTTCCGGCAGCGACAGCGCGCGGTTCAGTTCGCCCATCACGCGGTCGAACGGCATGCCTTCCTGCGTCCCGCTGGCGAAGTAGATCCCGCGCGGAGAGAACTCGGTTTCGAAGTTGGAGCGGGCGAAGACCGTGCTCAGGTAGTCCGCCAGCAGCGGACGCAGCGCGGCGAACTCCTGCGGGAAGAGATACGCTTCTGCGCGGGTTTTCGCATCATGCTCTTTCAGCATGGTTTCCGGCAGCCCGGCATCGAGGCGCTGCTGCAGGAGGGAAAACTCCTGCTGGAAGTTGCCCATCAGGTCGTAATCGGCGTGTTTGGTTTGCTCCCAAGGCAGCGTAAAGCCCCAGATCTGGTCGCGCTGCGCTTTGTCGTAGTCGGCAAACCAGGCGCGGAAGCCTTTAAGCAGGTCGGCCTTGGTCACCATCACGTAGACAGGGAAGCGAATACCCAGCTGTTCATGCAGCTCGGACAGACGCTGGCGCAGGTTCACCGCCTGCTGGCGGGACGCCTCGGCGGACTGGGTGAGCAGGTCAGAAATGCTGATGGTGATGATAACGCCGTTGATCGGCTGGCGGCGGCGATACTTACGCAGTAACCCCATGAACTCCAGCCATTCGCCGGCGTCCTGCACCTGCTCGCTCTCCTGGGTGGTATAGCGGCCCGCCGTGTCCAGCAGCACCGCTTCATTGGTAAACCACCAGTCGCAGTTACGCGTGCCGCCAATGCCCCGCAGCGCGGTTTTACCGAAGCGATCGGCCAGCGGGAACTGCAGCCCGGAGTTAACCAGCGCCGTGGTTTTACCGGAGCCCGGCGCGCCGATAATGACGTACCACGGCAGCTGATAGAGATATTGCGTGCTGAAGCGCTGCGTCCACTGGGCGCCCTGGCCCGCTTTGCTGAAGTGCGCTTTTTTCAGCATCTGCGCGGCTTCATCAAAGCGGCTGGCGAGGATCTGCTCCTCGCTGTTCAGCCGCTTCTGCGGGTCCGCCGCTTCCGGGCTGGCGGTGTTCTCTTTGAGCTTGTCCATCAGCTTGCGGTTCAGCCAGGCATTGTACAGGCGCGGCAGAATGTGGCCCTGCGCCCAGAGCAGATAGACCACGGCAATGCTGATAATGCGGTTCTGTTCAGACTCAAGCGGTCGGGTGTCTACGATGGACAACAGGGGACCAATCATCCAGATCACCGCCGCAAGCGCCGTTACGCCGAGGAAGCTCCACAGAATGCGGTTGGTCAAAATGGAAAGAAGTGTAGTCAGCATCCTTAGTTTCCTTGCGGCAATCCGTTCAGCTCGGCCTGAGTGTTTTCAGGCGACACCAGCAGAGTAATTTCCACACGGCGGTTACGGGCGCGGTTTTCAGGCGTCGTGTTCGGCACCACCGGGTTAATCTCGCCCCGCCCTTCCGCTTTCACGCGGCCAGGCTGAGAGAGGCTTCCCTGCAGCATTTTCTGTACCGAGCGGGCGCGTTCCAGAGAGAGTTCATAGTTCGAGGCAAAGCGCGCGCTGCGGATCGGCACGTTGTCGCTGTAGCCCACCACCAGAATTTTGCCGCTGACGTTATTCATCGCCTGCGCAATGCGGTTGATGACCGGTTCATAGCGGTCACGCACGACGGTAGAGGCGGAGGCAAACAGCCCGTCGCCCTTCAGGATCACGACGCTGCGATCCGCTTCGTCTTTCACCGCGACCAGGCCAGCCTCGATTTCAGGCTTCAGGAAGCCGCGCAGGTTCAGCACCGCCGGTAGCTGACGGGCCGGCTGCTGAATAGTGGTTTCCGGCAGCTGGGACTGGTAAATCTTCGCCAGCACCGGGTTGGTGTTATCGCCAAGGCGCCAGTTAAGCACGATATAAAACAGGCAGGCGATAAACCCGGCCAGCGCCACGCAGGCCCACAGGGGAACCATCGGCCGCCAGAGCTTGCGCAGCACCGGACGATCTTCCGGATGGGGAGAAAGCGGCGGCGGATAGCTGCCGCGCACGCCGCGGATCATCTGCCACAGCCGCTGCTTGATGGTTTCAAGCTGCGTGCGGCCATTATCCAGCACCCGATAGCGTCCTTCGAAGCCCAGCAGCAGGCAGTAGTTGATCATCTCCAGCAGCAGAATATGCTCGCGCGGGTTCTGCGACAGGCGCGCCAGCAGCTGGAAGAACTTCTCACCGCCCCAGGTTTCGTTATGGAAGGTCACCAGCAGACCGTTGCTTGACCAGACGCCGCTGCTGCCCCAGGGGGTGAGCGCGGCGGCCTCATCGAGCGCCGTACACAGGCAGTAACGCGCCCCGACGATCACTTCGTAGGGCAGCCCCGCCTGCTGGCAGCGGACTTCGAAACGGCGAATCTCATCGATCAGGCGCTGGCGTAACGCCACCTGATCGTCATGGGATACCGAATGACGGATCTGCGGAATCGCGTTGAGCAGCGGATTGGCGGCCGCCACCAGCTGATTGTTGCTACTGGCCCCGGTAAACGCGGCATCACTGCCGGTGTCCTGTCGTTCCTGCATATTAAGCGCTCGCTTTATTATTCTGTCGGGCTACGGATGGCCCAAAACTCCATATCCAGCCCCGGGAACTCCCCTGCAAGATGCAGGGCGAATGCGCCGGACTTATCCATCTCGTGCCACAGCTCGCTGCCCTTCTCCAGTTCAAAGTAGCTGTAGCCGGCATGCCACGGGATCTGCGGCGGCGCAACGGGCATGGCGCGCAGCATAATGCCCGGCAGCTGAAGCTGAACCAGATCGCGGATTTTCGAGACCGGCGCAACCTTCATCTGCGCCGGGAAATGGGTTTGCAGGTGTTCGCCTGGCACATTAGCTTTTACCGCCAGCACGAAGCCGAACTCGCGCACCATGCTGGTTTCAGGCACCGTGGCGATGTTCAGGCCGTGGGAGCGTTCGTTAAGCGGCAGCTGAATCGCGTGGTCTTCCATCACCAGCGACAGTCCCTGACGCAGCATCAGCATCAGTTTGCTGAAGCAGTTAGCCAGATCGTCATGATCGTAAATCGGCAGCACGCTTTCGGCGGTACGCTGCGACGTCCAGGTGGCGAGCTCGGTCGCAAACGGCAGCCAGCTGCGCCAGAGCGTTTCCGGATGCAGCAGCGGGAGGGTTTTTAAATGAGAAACCTCGCCCAGATGACGGTTAACCAGCGACAGCAGCGTGAACTCAATCAGTTCGGAGGTGTTAAAGCGGCCTGGCTGACGCAGACGGCCGCCAATTTGCTGGCTGCGCTGGACCAGCAGACCGTGCAGATCGTTGATCATGCTGTAGATCTGCGGGCTATTGTTGGCGTTGAGCATCGGCGGGATATAGCTGTTATCGAGCCGCACGTGGTTGTCGTTACGTTTCTCCGTCACAAACGCCACGCCGATGGCGGTCCATTCCGCCGTGAGGTCTTTTTCCAGCATCAGAGTCAGACGCAGACGACCAAACTGGACGGTGGCATCCCCCACCGACATGGCGTTGTCGTCTTCCACCTCTTGCTCGAAAGCGATGAATCGCGCCAGCGAGGCCGGCTCTTCGCTAAAAATCACCTCTTCTCTCTCGCCGCGACGAACCGGCAGCGCGAGCACCACTTTTTCGTTGGTGAGATTGTCAGGAATTTTCAGCGGTGCAGGGCCGTTGCGCCCGTTACGCACCTGGAAAAAGGTGCCGTCCGGCAGCAAGCCGCTGCAGTAGCTCAGGGCAATGCATCCCTGACGAAGCATCGCTTCATCCAGTTCAACGTCAAGAAAGCCCCAGAGATATGACCGCTGTAGCGCACCCCATTCACGAACATGGTTGAGCAGATAGCTTTCAGTCCGCTGAAAATGGTGTGGACGCAGGAACATGCCTTCGGTCCAGACGACCTTTTCTGCTTTCGTCATGATGATGTGTTTCCTGTGTTGAAGCGCGTTACTGGCTGATGACCCGAATGCCGTTCACGTCGAGAAAAACGTTGGCCTGAAGTTCATCCGCGGACCATTTCCAGAACTGGTAGATATGATTTTCGCCAGGCACAGGCAGAGGGAGTGAAACGCGCCATTTTTTGCCATCCAGCATCTGATACTCCGCCATCACGCCGATGTAGCGGGCCTCCGGAGAGCTTTGCCCGCTGAGGGTTTTGGACAGCTGTCCTGGCATCAGGAAGAACACGTCGCTGTTCAGCAGATTCGCGCCAAGCGTGGCTGACGCGTTGTTCTGCAGGGAGTAGAAGTCGCTGGACATGAAATCCGCATCGGATTTCAGCAGCAGCACCCGGACCTTAAGCGGCGCAGATTCATTGATTTGTGGATGAGCCTGAAACTGCAGATTGTAGCGGGAGGGGTCGCTGTGTGAAGACGACGTACAACCACTGATCAGGGCGAAAATCACCGCGTAAAAGAATAACCACAGCTTATGAAAATTTTTATTATTCATAAAAATGCGCTCATGCAAGCCGTTTAGTTCAGGATCCAGGTACCGTTAGCGCTGTCTTTGCAGGCTTTGCTGTTGCCATCGACGTCGACACAGGTCGCTTTTTTACGCGCCTTCGGACGAATGGCCTGTTTACGCACGGCCGCATCATACAGGTCGGCTTTGATCACGGCGCGCATCGGGACGTAACCAATCAGCTGATCGTTACCTTCATCAGCAAGCGCCATCCAGTAGTGTTCAACCTGCCCCAGCACCACGTACGTTTTTCCGGTGTCGAGAGTGCGAATAACTTTGCCGCCGAAGTCAGGACGGCTCATCAGGGAGGCCGGATACATGGCGCGATACGGTTCGTTGACCGGGTTGAACTCCGCCGGTGGCGTCACAGCGTGACGGTGGGTTAAGGTCACGCCGTTGACCTGGCTGGTCTCGATCA
Source organism: Enterobacter sp. 61D5 (assembly GCF_034107965.1). Lineage (NCBI taxonomy): Bacteria > Pseudomonadati > Pseudomonadota > Gammaproteobacteria > Enterobacterales > Enterobacteriaceae > Enterobacter > Enterobacter sp. 61D5. The sequence continues at coordinate 264,021 of NZ_JAWNFK010000002.1, read as the reverse complement.
TATCGTCGTTGATCACAGGTTTCTGCGGCGCTTTACAGCCCGCCACCGCCATTACAAACAGAAGTGAAAACAGTACGCGCATTTTCATATGCTTTTCCGTAGCGATATTTCGATGATGAAGATAAGGGGGTGAAGTTTGACTTAGGTGCTATTGTTAAAATAGCCAGGATATTTTCGGGGCGTTACTATTTTAAGGGCATAGCTACCGCACGAGCCCTTCAGAATAAGGCCCAGTGTCTTCCTGACATATTTTGACAAACGGTAAACAAGTTTACATGAGCTTCGTCTCAATTCAATATTTACCGGTACGTAACTGTTGGTAAATGAAGCAGTCGGAAAATTATAGGATTAATCCTATGAAAAAACCCGATACGACCTACGCCCTTTTATTTCTTAGCCACACAACATTACAAGCATATGTTTTATATAAGAAAAACACAAAAGAGAACCACTTTCATTAACGCAATACGGCTATTATCGCCACTACCATAATTAGTAGAATTCGCGGATTGGTGAGGTCAGAAGAATATATGAACCATGAATTATTTGTTGCACTAACAGGGTATCTTTAATTCTAATTGTAATTTACGATTAGAATGAATCTGTATCGCTTATGCTGCGCGGCGTTAATTTCACGGCTCAAAATAACTTTATATTTCACGATGTGATAATTACCCTGTCAGGCATAAATTCCATCCATTAATCATTAAGCCTGAGTTAACCTTCCCGTCATTATCGCAACCGAAAAATGTACGCAATCCCCTGCCAGCCGCGAGTATTGCCTATTTTTACCTCTCACAGACTTCATTCGAAACTTTATTACTGCTACATCCTCTCCTGCTCGCCCCATCTATCTTGCCTACCGTTTGATAGATAAGATTTATTATTAAAATGATAAAATTTCGTTATAATTTCTTTAAATATTTAAGCATCAGATCTGATAAATCGCTGTAATAAAAAGAATTTAAGATAAAGCATTTTTCCGCACCGCATGCGCGTAGCCATCCGGTCGTCATTGCTTTCACTTATTGTCCTTTGCAGCGTTTTTACGGGTTCAGACGTTGTGTGACCGAAGAAATCAGGAGTTGGTATGAATAAGAAAAGACGCGCAGTTCCCGGAATCAGGCACTATGACGGTCCTGCCGGAGGCTGGGGGGCGTTAAAAGCCACCGCCATCGCGGTGCGTACCCAAATGGATACCTTTGATGCCCCCGCGACGCTGCTGCGCACCAACCAGCCTGACGGCTTTGACTGTCCGGGCTGCGCATGGCCTGATAAAGAGCACAAATCGACGTTCCAGTTCTGCGAGAACGGCGCCAAAGCCGTGACCTGGGAAGCCACCAGCAAACGCGTTACCCCCGCGTTTCTGGCGGAAAACAGCGTCGCTTCGCTGCTGGCAAAAACGGACTTTGAACTGGAAGGCTACGGTCGACTGACGCATCCCCTGCGCTATGATCGGGCAAGCGATACCTTCCGGCCCGTCGACTGGGAAGAGGCGTTTCAACGCATCGGCGAAGTATTGTGCGGGCTCGAACCGGACCAGGTCGAGTTCTATACCTCCGGACGCGCCTCTAACGAAGCGGCGTATCTGTTCCAGCTCTTCGCCCGCGAATACGGCACCAATAACTTCCCCGACTGCTCGAATATGTGTCACGAGGCCACCAGCGTCGGTTTGCCGCGTTCGATTGGCATCGGGAAAGGCACAGTCTCGCTGGACGACTTCGATAAGACCGAGCTGGTGATCTCCATCGGCCACAACCCCGGCACCAACCATCCGCGAATGATGGGGACTCTCCATGAGCTGGCCCGTCGCAACGTGCCGATTATCGTCTTTAACCCGCTGCGCGAACGCGCCCTCGAACGCTTCGCCGACCCGCAAAGCGTGATTGAAATGGCGACCTACGGCTCAACGGATATCGCCTCGACCTATTTCCAGGTGAGGGCCGGGGGCGATGCCGCCGCGCTGAAAGGCATTGCCAAACATCTGCTGGAAATGGAGGCCGAACGCGGTGACGTGCTCGACCATGCGTTTATTGCCGAACACACCCAAGGCATTGAGGACTTCACCGCCGATATCGCGCAAACCCGCTGGGATGAGATCGAGCGCGAGTCGGGCCTGAACCAGGCGGCGCTCAAAAAGGTCGCCGACGCCTATGCGAAATCGAATGCCACCATCATTACCTACGGGATGGGCATTACCCAGCACAATAAAGGTACGGCAAACGTCCGCCTGATCGCTGACCTGCTGCTGCTGCGCGGGAATATCGGCAAGCCCGGCGCGGGTATCTGCCCCCTGCGCGGCCACTCTAACGTTCAGGGAAACCGCACCGTCGGGATCAGCGAGAAGCCTACCCCGGCCTTCCTGAACCGTCTGAAGGACGTTTTCGGCTTTGAGCCGCCGTCTCGCCACGGACACGATGCGGTGCAGGCCACGCAGGCGATGATCGACGGCCGCGCGAAGGCGCTCATCTGCCTCGGGGGGAATTTTGCCGTCGCGATGCCCGATCACGAGCGGGGTTTTCCGGCGATGGGTAACCTGGATTTGAGCGTGCACGTTGGCACCAAGCTGAACCGTACCCATCTGCTGGTGGGCAAAGAGACCTTTATTTTCCCGTGTCTCGGCCGCACCGAGCTGGATATTCAGGCCACCGGCCGTCAGTCCATTACCGTTGAAGATTCCATGTCGATGGTGCACGCCTCGTCCGGCAAGCTGAAGCCTGCCTCGCCGTTGCTTCGGTCAGAACCGGCTATCGTCGCCGGCATGGCGAAAGCCACGCTGCCGGAAACCCGCGTGGACTGGCTAACGCTGGTTGAGGATTACGACCGCATCCGCGATCTGATCGAGCAGACCATTCCGGGCTTTGAGAACTACAACGCGCGGATCCGCGTTCCCGGCGGCTTCCGCATGCCGCTGCCGCCAACGCAACGCATCTGGCCAACGGCGACGGGGAAAGCGATGTTCTCGGTGTTCGACGGCGTTCACGAGAACGCCAGCGGCGAAGGTGAGCACGTTCTGCGCCTGATCACGCTGCGCAGCCACGACCAGTACAACACCACCATTTACGCCCTGGACGACCGCTACCGCGGCGTGTTTGGCCGCCGCGACGTGCTTTTTATGAACGAAGACGATATGGCACAGTCAGGCCTGGAACACGGCGACCGCGTGGATATCGAAACCGCTCTCCCCGGCAGCGTTCAGCGTCTGAAAGACATTACCGTGGTGGCGTACAACATCGCGCCGGGCACCGTCGGCGCCTATTACCCGGAGGCCAACGTGCTGGTGCCGCTTGATTATCTGGATAAGGACAGCGGTACGCCGTCGTATAAATCCGTTCCGGTTCGCATCACCCTGCGCTCGAAAGAGATCCGCATGCTGTAAGGCTGTTCGCGCAGAGAAAAAGATGGATATTAAACAGTTAAAATATTTAATCGCGCTCGACGAGACCCGCCATTTTGGCAAGGCGGCCTCGCAGTGCAACATCACCCAGCCGACCCTCTCCATGCGCATCCGCAGCCTGGAAGAGGAGCTGGGGCTGGTGCTGATTGTACGCGGGCAGCGCTTTGAAGGGTTTACGCCGGAGGGTGAACGCATCCTCGCGTGGGCCCGCGCCCTGCTTGCCGCGCACGACGGGTTACAGGCGGAAGCCGCGCTGTGCAAAGGCCAGGTGGTAGGCGAATTACGTCTGGGGATGGTGCCGCTGGCGAGCGTGGATCCGATGATCTTTATTCGCCTGCTGACGCAAAAATACCCGGAGCTGACCTATAGCCTCTATTCCATGTCCTCCGCGCAGATTGCCGACGGCGTCAGCCGCAATCAGCTTGAGCTGGGAATTTGCTACCTCAACAGCATCGACACCAGCCTGTTTGACGTTATCCAGCTGCCAAAAACGAAGATGGGCCTGCTGCACGACGTCCGCCATTTTCAGCTCGGCCAGGCAACGCTGACCTGGCACGACCTGACGGATTTTCCGCTGGGCTTCCTGACCAAAGGGATGCATTATCGGGCGCACATGGAGGCCGGCTTTAAATCTGCCGGCATCGAACCGACGTCCGTTTTCGAGAGCGACTCTACGTTCCAGATCATTCAGGCGGTTCAGAGCGGCGTGTGCTGCGCCGTCATGCCGCTGAACAACGGGCTGGAGGCACTGAACAGCAACTTCAGGATTGTCCCCATCGCCGACGCGAACATTGAGGCTCCCGTCGGCCTGATTATGCGCGGGCAGAAGCCCGTCTCCTCGCTGGCGCTGCGCTGTTTTACCGACGCGCAGGAGATTTATCACGCGGACAATGAGGCGTAGGCCTCGCGCGTCACCACGCTAAAACCGTCGATCAGCACCGCGTCGCGCACCTCCCGGTATTCCGGCGCATCCACCAGCTCGTGAAGCGCATCGCGAATGGCGTTAAGCGTTTCAGGCGAGGTGTTAGGCGAAGCGATCAGCGGCAGTCCCGGCGTCAGCGGGGTATGGTCAATGATCGCCAGCCCCGCAAGCCGTTCCGGCTCATGGCGCTGCAGCAGTGCCCAGGTGACACAGTCGATGGCCGCGATATCCCCTGCCCCGCGTTTCACATCAATCAGCGACTGGCGATGGCTGCCGCTGAAGGACGTTTGCGCGAAAAAGGGACCGCCGCTCGCCAGGGAAGTCACTATTTTTCGCAGCGCATTGTAGCCGGACTGGGAATCCGCAGAATTACAGACCGCCCGACGTCCGCGAAAATCCGCCAGCGTGAGGTGCCCATCCTCCTCGCGCACCACCAGAAAGCTGCGGTACTGGCTCCCTTCGCAGCCCGGTGCCGCGTAGTGAAAACAGCCGACCACCTGCACGTCCGGGAGCTGCGTGACCAGCGGGTAACCGCAGGTCTGGCTGAGGATAAGCGCAGGCTGTTTCCAGTGGGTCAGCAGATCGGACTCCGGCCAGCCGGGATCGCGATCGACGGACACACCTCGCGCGGCCAGCAGCCCCTTTACCGCCAGCCAGAGCGCGCGGGTGTCGGCGCGATCCACGGCATACATGGGAAACGCAAGCAGGTTACTCATACCCTTCCCCCTGTTGTTTTGCGGGGTGAACCGTGACGTCGACGGGTCTGGCCCAGAACTGACGCAGCCATTCACCGTAGCCCCTGACGAGAAAACCGTGGTTTCGCTGCTGGTACGCCTCCCGGTTTTGCTCGTAGATGGCCTTCAGCCCGTACCAGGGAACGCCCGGCAGATCGTGATGTACTGAATGGTAGTTGAGATTCAAAAACAGCACCCGCCAGAACAGCCCCGCCTCATTAATAACGGAGCGCGCCAGCGGATCGTCCGCCGCGCGATGTTCGAAAAACGATCGGATCTTGGTCAGCGAAAGCGCCGGATAGCTGACCGCCAGCACAAACCAGACGGGTGAAAAACCGGTACGCGTCATCCAGGCAAAGAGCGCCACCAGCAGCAAAACGTGAACCAGCCACATCGCCATCGCCCGCAGGTGAAGGTGACGAAATGCCGCCACGGCGCTGCCCAGCGTCTGCAGGATATCCAGCAGCGGGGCCAGCACCAGCCGCCCGGCGAAGGTATTCCGGGCGCGGATTGTACGCTTCTGCCAGGGGGAAAAGCGCGCCCAGCTCTCGTCGGTAAAATAGTACGACTCCGGGTCATCCACCGGATGAGTCAGGCTATGGTGCCGATGATGGGCAAGATGGGAGTCCCGGTACAGGCCATACGGATACCAGACCGCCAGCGGGAGCGTGCCAAACAGCTGGTTGAGCCAGGCAAAACGCGTGGGGTGCCCGTGGATCAGCTCATGCTGCAGGGACATGTACCAGGCGGTAAACCCGATGAGCAGCAGCGTGGCGGGCAGCAGGCCGAGCGTATGCCAGAACGCCAGCGTGGCAAACCAGCCTGCATAAATAGTGATAATCAACAGCCACGTGGGCAGTTCGCTTCGCCATAAAAAACCCGATGCAAGATGGCGGATTTGTTCGCGTTGTTGCGGATGTAAATAGAGGGAGCTTCGTTGACTCATTCCTTCAGACGCCGTTTCGCCAGAGACAGAGCCCTGACGATCGGGGATAACGCCTGAAATAACAAAGAACTTAAATCGCTTTGCTTTGCCAGAAACGTGGAGCACTCGCGCTGCTTGACTTATTCTGTGATAAAGGTACTTTTCAGGACATGAAGAAAATCCTGATTATTGTTCCCGACGGCGGCATGCTGTTTGAAGCCGCCGGTATCGCCGACATTCTGATGCAGGCCAACCGGCTGCATCCGGAAGGGCTTGCGCAGCCGCGCTACCGGATTATCATCGCCACCACCCAGCCTCACCAGGTGATCCACGGCCAGTCCGGCCTGAACCTGCTGGCGGACTATCGTCTGCCGGAGCTGGATCCGCGTGAACCGCTGGATACCATTATCATCACCGGGCGCGGCATGAACGAGCTGGAGAGCACGGCGGTGGTGGACTGGCTGCACCTCGCTGCGCCGCATGCCCAGCGGGTAGCCTCTATCTGCGGCGGCGCGATGCTGCTGGCCCAGACCGGCCTGCTGGACGGTCGCAGGGCGACCACCCACTGGCGGCTGCTGGAGACGATGCAAACCCAGTATCCGGCTATCCACGTCGAAGGCGGTCCGCTGTATATTCAGGATGGCCCCATCTGGACCTCCGGCGGCGTGAGCTCCGGGTTCGATCTGACCCTGGCGCTGGTGGAAGACGATTACGGATTTACCCTCGCCCGCGACGTGGCGCAGGATATGGTGATGTATCTGCGCCGCCCCGGCGGCCAGCTGCAGTTCAGCCGTTACAGCCTGCAGCAGCCCGGCACATCGGGCCCGATAAGCGAACTGCAAACCTGGATCCTGCAGAACCTCACCGCCGACCTGTGCGTGGAAAATCTGGCCGAGAAAGCGGCAATGAGCCCGCGTAATTTCACCCGCGTGTTTACCCGCGAGGCCGGAGTCTCTCCGGCCCGCTACGTGACCGAAGCGCGTCTGGCCGCCGCCCGCCAGCTGCTTGAGCAGACCCATGACTCCCTGGAGCGCGTTGCCGAGCAAAGCGGGTTTGGCACCAGCATTAACCTGCGCCGCATCTTTGAGAAACAGCTTCACCTCACGCCAGGCGAGTACCGCCAGCGCTTCCACTGCCGCAAGATGGCGTAATCTGATCCTTTTTTGTCGTTTACGCCAAACGGCCCGACGCCTACAGTGACTCCAGACAACAGAGATAAGGAGTGCACCATGGTTAAGGTCGGTATTAACGGTTTCGGCCGTATCGGACGTAATTTCCTGCGCGCGGCGCTGGGCAACCCGGATCTGCAGATTGTGGCCATTAACGATCTGACGGACAGTAAAACCCTCGCCCACCTGCTGAAACATGATTCCCTTCTGGGCACGCTTCCCGCGCCCGTTGAAGCGGCAGACGGCGCGCTGCAGGTAGACGGGCAGCGGATCACCGTATTTAGCGAACGCGATCCGGCGAATATCCCGTGGCGCGACGTCGGCGTTGACGTGGTGATTGAGGCCACCGGCTTCTTTACCGAGCGGGAAAAAGCGGCGGTGCATATCACCCACGGCGGCGCTAAGCGCGTCATCATTTCCGCCCCAGGAAAAAACGACGACCTGACGATTGTGATCGGGGTTAATCACGAGCAGTACGATCCTGCCCGTCACGCGGTGGTGAGTAACGGGAGCTGCACCACGAACGGCCTGGCGCCGGCCGCTCAGGTGCTGCATCAGCAGTTCGGGATTGAGCATGGCCTGATGAACACCACGCATGCCTACACCAACAGCCAGGCGCTGCACGATCAGCCGGAGAAAGACCTGCGCGGCGCGCGCGCGGCGGCGCTGTCGATTGTGCCTTACTCAAGCGGCGCGGCAAAAGCGCTGGGGAAAGTGATCCCATCCCTTGACGGCAAACTGACCGGGTACTCCCTGCGCGTGCCGGTGCCGGTGGTGTCGATTGTAGATTTAACGGTAACGCTGAGCCGTAACGTAACCGCCGAAGAGGTGAACGAGGCGTTCCGCAACGCGGCCGCCAGCGGGCCACTGAAAGGTATTTTGGGCTATAGCGATGAACCGCTGGTCTCCAGCGATTACCAGGGCGACCCACGCTCCTCAATTATCGACGGGCTTTCCACGCTGGTGATTGGCGGGAACATGGTGAAGATCCTGGCGTGGTACGACAACGAGTGGGGCTTCTCTAACCGCCTGGTTGATCTGGCGGTGTGGATGGATAAGAAAGGTCTGTAAGTCTTACCGTTATGCCGGGTGGCGCTTGCGCTCACCCGGCAAATAATTCACTCCGCCTTCACTTTTACTCCCATAAACACAATCACCATCGCCGTTACCAGTAAAAGACCGCTGCCCGCGAATACGCCGCTGGCACCGTTGAGATCAAATACCGCCCCGCCCCCGGCCGCACCGGCACTGATTGCCAGCTGAATTGAGGCCACCAGCAGCCCGCCTGCACTTTCGGCTTCATCCGGAACGGTGGTAGCAAGCCAGGTTGACCAGCCCACCGGAACCAGACCAAATGCAAAGCCCCACAGCGCGACCAGGAACCCATCCAGCATCGCCAGATGACCAAACGCCACCATCGTGAGCGCAAGAACGCCCATTGCAAACGGCACCAGCGCCAGCGTCAGGCGCAGATTTCGTGCCAGCAGATGCCCGGCAACGGAGGTGCCGACAAAGTTGGCAAGCCCAAAGCCCAGCAGGATCAGCGAAATGGTCTCAACGCTCGCCTGCCCCACCGTTTCCAGGAACGGGCGCAGGTAGGTAAAGAAGGCGAAATGACCGCTGAAGATCAGGATGGTCGCCAGCATGCCGCCGATCATCCCTGGACGACGCAGCACGCGGAACAGCGTACTCAGGCTGCCACTGCTCTCCGGCTTCATGGACGGCAGGACCCAAAGCTGCCACAGCAGCGCCAGCATGCTCGGCAGAATGCAGAGAACAAAGACGTTGCGCCAGCCGATCAGGCTGCCCAGATAGCTGCCGAGCGGCGCCGCGACCACCGTGGCAATCGATACGCTGGAGAAGATCACCGCCAGCGCCTTCGGCACTTTATCTGCCGGAACCAGACGCATCGTGGTCGCCGTCGACATCGCCCAGAATCCCCCGATGGCGATCCCCAGCAGCAGGCGGCCCATCAGCAGGACGTGCAGATTGGGCGCAAAGGCTACCAGCAGGCTGGAGATAATTTGCAGCACCGAGAAAAACATCAGCACCCAGCGGCGATCGATGCTTTTAGTCGCCGGCGTAATCAGCAGTCCGGTTACCAGCGCCACCAGCGCGGTGGCGGTGACGGCCTGTCCGGCCATTCCCTCACTCACCCCCAGGCTCGCGGCCATCGGCGTTAACAGGCTGGCGGGCAGAAATTCTGCCGTAATCAAACCAAACACCCCGAGCCCCAGTGAATAGACGGCCCGCCAGGCGGGTTTTGCAGGCGCTACCGCCTCGCTCGCCGCGACACATGAATTCATCTGTTTTTCTCCCGTTATAAAAATGTGACAACTGTCGCAAAAGCATAGAAGGTTCACCCTGGACGATCTATGACATATAATCTCCACTTATTGATTATTCGTCCGGAGTTGCGCCATGACCGTACAGTCACCCGATCTGATCAGCGAACTTTTACGCGGCATGCGTCTGTCAGGGGTGAAATACCGGCGGATCCAGGCCAGCGCGCCGTTTGGCGTCGCCTTCCATCAGGCGCCCGGTAGGGCGCAGTTTCATTTTGTGAGCCACGGTAGCGCCCTGCTGCGGATGGAGAGCGGTGCGGCCTTTCAGCTGAGCAGCGGAGACGCCCTCTTTATTCCAGGCGGCAATTCCCATGCCCTGCTCTCCGACGAGCGGGCCACCATTACCCCTGTCAGCGACTTTCCCAGCGAGCCTATCTGCAGCTCGGTGTGTGCCATCACCTGCGAGCCCTGCCCGGAGAGCGAGAACACCATCATCTTTAGCGGGTGCATGGATTTTGAGCTGGGCGGGATGCAGCCGCTGATCAAGGCGATGCCGGAAGTGATGATGGTCAGCCGGCTGATGTCCACCTGGCCGGAGATCCACCCGCTGCTGGCGGCGATGGAGCGGGAATCCGTGTCGCGTCAGGCCGGGTACGCCGGGATCCTTGCGCGTCTGGCCGACGTGGTGGCGGCGTTAATCGTGCGCGGCTGGGTTGAAGGCGGGTGTGGTAAAGCCACCGGCTGGGTGCAGGTTCTGCGCGACCCGCGCCTGAGCCGGGCCATTTACGCCATGCACCAGCAGCCCGGCCTGAGCTGGAGCGTGGCGGACCTGGCAAAAGAAGCGGGCACGTCCCGTTCCGTGTTCGCCGAACGGTTTCTGGCCGCGACGGGAACCACCCCGGCAAAATATCTCAGCGAGCTGAGAATGCGCCTGGCCATCCAGTACATTCGCCACGAAAATCAGCCGATTGAAACCGTCGCGCTGCGGCTGGGGTACGGCTCTCTGGCGGCATTTAGCCGGGCATTTAAGCGCATCATAGGACATGCGCCGGGCACGCTGCGGGAAGCCAGCCAGACGCCGGAAGAGGTCTGACGGGCAGGCAATTATTAACGCGAAGCGAGCAATATTCGTCTAAGGTTTTCAGGTGATTGACAACAGCGGTCACGCTGTTTAGTGAAGACAGGAGACGAACTGATGATAAGACCTCGTACACTACGCCCCGCATTCTTGCCCCTTGCGTTAGGAGGCGCGCTGCTCGGCGTCACGACTTGCGGTTATGCCGACGATAGCCCCGCAACCCAGACAACCTCACCCGATATTTTGCTGGGCCCGCTGTTTAACGATGTGCAAAGCGCCAAACTGTTTCCCGATCAGAAAACCTTCGCGGATGCCGTCCCCAAAAGCGACCCGCTGATGATTCTGGCGGATTACCGGATGCAGCACACGCAGTCCAGCTTTGACTTACGCCACTTTGTCGAGATGAACTTTACGCTCCCTGCAGAAGGGGAAAAATATGTTCCGCCTGCTGGACAAAGTTTACGTGAGCACATTGACGATCTCTGGCCCGTGCTGACGCGCACCACGGATAAAGCCAGCAACAAATGGGATTCCCTGCTGCCGTTACCCAAACCTTACGTTGTGCCCGGCGGACGTTTCCGCGAGGTCTACTACTGGGACAGCTATTTCACCATGCTGGGCCTGGCAGAGAGCGATCATTGGGACAAAATTAGCGACATGGTGGATAACTTTGCGTATGAGATTGACACCTTCGGCCACATTCCCAACGGCAACCGCAGCTATTACCTGAGCCGCTCCCAGCCGCCGTTTTTCTCAATGATGGTTGAATTGCTGGCGACCCACGACAGCGATGCGCTGAAGAAGTACCGCCCGCAGATGGAGAAAGAGTATGCCTACTGGATGGACGGCGTCGACGCCCTTCAGCCGGGGCAGGCTAACAAACGCGTGGTAAAACTGGACGACGGCGCCATCCTCAACCGCTACTGGGACGACCGCGACACCCCGCGCCCGGAGTCCTGGCTTGATGACGTGAATACCGCCAAAAGTAATCCTAACCGGTCTGCGACCGAGATCTACCGTGATTTGCGTTCCGCTGCGGCCTCGGGCTGGGACTTTAGCTCCCGCTGGATGGACGATCCGCAAAAGCTCGGCACCATCCGAACCACCAGCATTGTCCCCGTGGACCTGAACGCCCTGATGTACAAGATGGAAAAACTGCTGGCGCGGGCAAGCCAGGAGAGTGGCGACGCCGCCAGCGCAAGCAAATACGAGGCGCTGGCGACGGCGCGTCAGAAAGCCATCGAGAACCACCTGTGGAATGATAAAGAGGGCTGGTACGCGGATTACGATCTGAAAAGCAAGAAGGTACGCAATCAGCTCACGGCGGCAGCCCTGTTCCCGCTTTACGTGAAGGCGGCGGCGCAGGATCGGGCCGATAAAGTCGCCGCGGCAACTTCATCGCGCCTGTTGAAACCGGGCGGTATTGCGACCACCACCGTCAATAGCGGCCAGCAGTGGGATGCGCCAAACGGCTGGGCCCCGCTGCAGTGGGTGGCCGCGGAAGGGCTGCAGAATTACGGACAGGAGAAGGTCTCAATGGACGTGACCTGGCGCTTCCTGAAGAACGTTCAGCATACTTACGACCGCGAAAAGAAACTGGTCGAGAAGTATGACGTGTCGACAACCGGTACGGGCGGCGGCGGCGGTGAATATCCGCTGCAGGACGGCTTCGGCTGGAGCAACGGCGTGACGCTGAAAATGCTGGATCGGGTCTGTCCGAAAGCAAAACCTTGCGACAGCGTGCCGGAGAATCAGCCTGCGGCAAATGAGGAGGCTGCGCCGGTGAAAGCTGCGGCGCAGTGAGGGTATTGCCGGGTGGCGGCTACGCCTTACCCGGCCTACATTTTGAACTCACAGGGAATTACTCAGAAACTGTAACTCGCCCCTAACTGATACGTCCTGTCACGCCCAATCCAGCAGTTGGTCGCATCGTAGCAGGTCAGCGTTTCTTTGTTGGTGATGTTCTGCGCGCTGGCTTTGAGCGTTAGCCCTGCCAGCGAGGGCAGGATTTCGCCCATCCGGTACGAGGCCGCCAGATCGTACTGCGTGGTGCCGCCCAGTTTACCCGTATCGTTTGCCGGAGAGATTTCCATCGGCCCGGTGTAGCGTGCGCCCGCTCCAAGCATCAGTCCTTTCAGCGGCGAGTTGTCAAAGGTGTAATCCCCCCAGAGGTTAAAGGCATTCTCCGGGACCTGCGTTGGACGTTTACCTTTGTACTTGTCATCTTCCCGGTTGATCGCGTGGGTGTACGCATAGTTGGCAATCAGCGTCAGGTTGTCCGTCGGACGGCTGATGGCGGAGAGCTCTGCCCCTTTGGATTCCACTTCCCCGGTCTGACGATAGTTCAGGAAGCCCGGATCGGAGGTGACGACATTTTTCTGACGGATGTTAAACACCGAGGCGGTAAAGGTGGTGGCGTAGTCGGCCAGCAGATATTTCACCCCGCCTTCCACCTGTTTGCTGGTAGTCGGTTTGACGTCTTTCGCCACGAGCGTACCCTGCGGTGACACCGGCGCAAAACCTTCTGAATAGCTGATAAACGGCGAAATCCCGTTATCGAAGGCGTAAAGCGCGCCCAGGCGTTTGGTGACGCGATCCTGCGATACCCAGGCTTTATCACCGTTTTGCAGGTAGTTGGTGGTAACGGAGCGGTAATCGTCGTAGCGCAGGCTGCCCAGCAGGTTGAGGCCGCCAAACTCTACCTGATCCTGTAAGTAATAGCCGTTCTGCTGATAGCTGAGACGGTTTTTCTGGGCAGTATAGAGCCCCAGCGCGCTTTCCTGGATCTGCGAATAGTCAGGATGCTGCATATCGATGCCCGGCGTGGCTGACGCGTAGCGATAGTGGAAATGGGAGTTCAGCTTCTGATAGTCAAACCCGGCCAGCAGGTGGTGTTTCCAGTCGCCCAGGGCAACGGTTTTAGTCACCTGGTTGTCGATGTTGAAGCTCTTAAGGTCTTCATCGGTGGTGTAGGCAAAGCGGTTGAGCTGATACGCCTCGCTTCCCGTCCCTGTCGCGTAGACGCTGCGCTGGTGGGTATCGACGTCGAAATAGCGCGCCTTCTGGTTAAAGCCCCAGCCGCTGTCGAATTCATGTTCAAAGCTGTAGCCCAGCATCCACTGACGCTGCTTAAACCCGCTCCATTCGTCCCCGGCATAATCGCGCTTGCCCGCATATTTCGAGCGCAGGTAGGCGAGCGGCAGCGGGTTAGACGGCGTCAGGCTCGGGGTGTTTTGCGCCAGCGCGTCCAGGGTGAGGCGGGTTTTGTTGTCGGGCTGCCAGGTGACGGACGGAGCAACCAGGTAGTTTTCATACCGGGTGGTGTGCGGCTGATCGTCGTTTTCCGTGGCTTTGCCCAGCAGACGGTAGTTCCAGTCGCTGTCGGCAATCTGCCCGGTTGAATCGAGATAGCCCTCTTTCAGATTACGGTTTCCGGTGTTAATGCCGATTTCAGTTCGGGCTTCCCGCTGCGGTTTTTTACTTTGAATATTCACCAGCCCGCCCGGCGAACCGCCGCCGTAAAGGACCGATGAGGGGCCTTTCAGGATATCAACGCTGTCAATTAGCAGCGGATCGATACGCGCTTTGGTATTGCCGGTGACGTTGTAGGGGAGCTGCAGCCCGTTGTAGAACTCCTGGTCGACGGTAAAGCCACGAATTTTATATTCGCTCATGTAGGAGGTATTCCCCCGCACCTCGGTTGAGACGCCCGGGGCATAGCGCAGGATTTCATTCACCGAATTCGCGTGACGCTTTTCAATTTCCGGCGCTGAGAGGGTCGTGATGACCTGCGGCGTTTTACTTTCGGCAACGGCCGATTTCGTGGCGCTGTTCGTCCAGGCCGGCAGCGCGCTGCCCTGATCTGATCCCGTGACGACAATGGTGGATTCTTCGGCGAACGCCGGGACCTGCAATGCCAGCGTGACGGCCCCTGCCAGGGCGCAAAGCGTAAAACGTGAGGTATTCATAATGTCGTCTTGTTGTCAGATGTAATACAGAACGACAATTATTATCATTTAGATTAACAAATCAATACTCAGGCAAAAAAACGGCCCTCCGCAGAGAGCCGTTCATGTCAATTTATGCTCGTCGCAGTAACCTGAATATGCCCAGCACCACAATGGCACCCACGACAGCGACCAGAAAACTGTGCAGGTCGAAACCACTTATGTTGCCTCCAAAACCAAACATCGTCGCCAGCCAGCCGCCCACAACCGCACCAACGACCCCGAGTACACAGGTCAAAATAAAGCCGCCACCATCGTTTCCCGGCATGATCAGTTTAGCGATAGCGCCAGCAATAAGACCAAAGATAATCCAGGCGATGATACCCATAGCGATGCCCTCTTACAGGTTTAACGCGTGCGCAGAAAACCTTCTGCACAGCTAACTTAAGTATAGGTCATCACCGGAAAACCATTTTCATCTCACCGACTTATCTTTGCCTAAACAGGTAAAAAAAACTCACCGGTTTGTATTAAGTTTCATTGCAGATTGCCGATAACGCTAAGACAGTCTGTCATCAATCAAGGAGCCATCCGGCGTGAGTCATTACAGTGAGCAGTTCCTCAAGCAAAATCCGCTGGCTGTATTAGGGGTATTACGCGACCTGCAAAAAGGTGAAGTGCCGCTGCGCATCAGCTGGTCGAATAATCAGTTCATCAGCAAGATCCTTGACGCCTCGCAGGAGCGGCTGGTGATTGATTTAGGCAGTCAGGAGTATGAAAACCGCGCGGCGCTGAAAGCGGAGAATATCGCGGTGATGGCCGAAACGCAGGGCGCCAAAGTGGAGTTTGTCCTGTCGCGGCTGGAACTGAGCGAATACCAGGGACTGCCGGCTTTTGTTACCCCGCTTCCGACCAATCTCTGGTTTGTTCAGCGCCGTGAATATTTCCGCATCAGCGCCCCGCTCCATCCCGCCTATTTTTGTAAGGCCAAAATGCCGGACAAAAAAGAGATCCGCTTCCGCCTCTTCGACCTGTCGCTGGGCGGCATGGGTGCGCTGATGGATACGCCGAAACCGGACGGGCTGGTAGAGGGCATGCGGTTTACGCAAATTGAACTGGATATGGGTGGCTGGGGTCGCTTTTATTTCGATGCGCAGCTGATTGCCATCAGCGACCTTACCGTCGTGGACAGCAAAAATGAAACCATCACCACGCCGCGTCTGAGCTTCCGTTTCCTGAACGTCGGGCCCGGCGCAGAGCGTGAGCTTCAGCGTATTATCTATTCCCTGGAGCGGGAGGCGCGGGAACGCGCAAATAAAGTTCTGTGAAGAAATCGGGCAGCGTGACCGCCGCCCGTCTGCGGCATTACATGGCATCCATCGCTTTCTGTACTTTCCAGATATAACGAGGCGCCTGTGGTGCCGGGTGATTTTTCGCCACATGTTCAAAGAATTCGTCTTTGTCCATGTCGTTAATCTCTTCTATCGCCTCTTTGCGGTCAGAGGAGAAGGTTCTGAGCAACGCGCCGGCACCGTTAACGTAAGACACCACCAGCGCGTACTGCATCACCTCTGGATCCTTAATCCCTTTCAGCACGCCATGCTCCATAATGCTCAGATAGGCCGTGCCCATTGAAATGTTGCGTTCCGGGTTCTTCAGCTCGCTGGTCGACGGCTGGCCGCTCCAGCCCATGTAGCGATAAACCTCTCTCCCCGCCGTTGACGCTTTAAGCTGCATCAGCCCCACCGCGTTGGATTTGCTGACAAGCGTGGGATTACCGCCGGACTCCACCGCAATGATCGCCGTGATGAGACGCGGGCTGACGCCCCAGGCCTTCCCGGCTTGCTCACTGATCGGCATCCACTGCATGGCCCGTTTCACCGGCACTTCCGGGTTCCAGGGCGGGTTTTGATAATCATGTTTTGAACTACAGCCAGCGAGCAACACAATCAAAAAAGCAAACCATCTCAATTTCACGTCATCTATCCTTATAGCCGGTCATCGCGGTGCGCCGCTCTTGAAGCAGGCAGCGTATAAGCGGCATGATATAGACAATTAGTTTCTCATTCAGCAAGGAATTGCCATGTCTCAGTTTCATCTTATCGCGCCGTCGGGCTACTGCATTAACCAGGATGCGGCGCAGCGGGGCGTTCAGCGTTTGCTGGAATCTGGCCATCAGGTAGAAAATCAGACGATTATCCCCCGCCGCCAGCAGCGTTTTGCCGGTAGCGAAGCGCAAAGGCTGAATGATATCAATAGTCTGGTTAGACTGACCGGCGAAAACCGGATTGTGCTTGCGGTGCGCGGCGGATACGGTGCGAGCCGGCTGCTGGAGAGCATTGACTGGCAGGGGCTGGCGCTGCGCCAGCAGCAGGATCCGCTGCTGATCTGCGGCCACAGCGATTTCACCGTCATCCAGCTCGGGCTGCTGGCCCTGCATAACGTCATCACCTTCAGCGGTCCGATGCTGGCCGGCAACTTCGGCGCACCGGAGCTGGATGCGTTTACCGTGGAACATTTCTGGCGCGCGCTGCGCAATTCCACCTACAGCGTGGAGTGGCAAGGTAATGGACCGCACTGGGAATGTGAAGGCCAGCTCTGGGGCGGCAACCTGGCGATGCTGGTCTCGCTCATCGGCACCCCGTGGATGCCGCAAATCGAGGACGGCATTCTGGTGCTGGAAGATATCAATGAACATCCGTTCCGCGTCGAGCGCATGCTATTGCAGCTTTATCATGCCGGTATTCTTGAACGCCAGTCCGCGGTTGTGCTGGGCAGCTTCAGCGGCTCTGCCCCAAATGACTATGACGCGGGTTACTCCCTTGAGACCATGGTCGACTTCGTTCGCTCGCGGCTGGATATTCCGGTCATCACCGGTCTCGATTTCGGCCACGAGCAGCAAACCGTGACCCTGGCGCTGGGGGCGCACGCCACCCTGATCCACAATGATTCCGGCAGTCGGCTGACCATCAGCGGTCATCCTGTCATAAAGGCATAAAAAAGCCGTTATACCCCCTTAATAAAACGCTGTTGCCGTTGTTAATATGTTAGGGTTTTAGTAACAGCGTTAACATTGAGGTGGGAGTAAGAGAACATTGGATGCCGCAGCGATAATCAGCCTTTTCATTTTGGGTTCCGTCCTTGTAACCAGCAGTATTTTATTAAGTTCATTTTCATCGCGTCTCGGCATACCTATTCTTGTCATTTTCCTCGCCATCGGCATGCTGGCCGGCATTGATGGCATTGGCGGTATCCCATTCGATAACTACCCTTTCGCCTACATGGTGAGTAACCTCGCGCTGGCGGTGATCCTGCTGGACGGCGGGATGCGCACCCAGGCGAGCTCCTTCCGCGTGGCCTTAGGGCCTGCGCTGTCGCTCGCCACGGTCGGCGTGTTGATTACCTCAGGCCTCACCGGAATGATGGCCGCGTGGCTTTTCCATCTCAATATCATGGAAGGTTTGCTGATTGGCGCCATTGTGGGCTCAACCGATGCGGCAGCGGTATTTTCCCTGCTCGGCGGAAAAGGGCTTAACGAACGCGTTGGCTCCACGCTTGAGATTGAATCCGGCAGTAACGATCCGATGGCGGTATTTCTCACCATTACGCTTATCGAGATGATTCAGCAGCATGAAAGCGGGCTGAGCTGGATGTTTGCGTTACATATCCTGCAGCAGTTCGGCCTGGGGATCGTCATCGGCCTGGCGGGGGGCTATCTGCTACAGCAGACGATCAACCGTATATCGCTTCCTCTGGGGCTTTACCCTCTGCTGGCGCTGAGCGGCGGCATTCTTATTTTTGCCGTTACCACGGCAGTGGACGGCAGCGGTATTCTAGCGGTCTATCTCTGCGGGTTCCTGATGGGCAACCGCCCTATTCGCAACCGCCATGCCATTTTGCAGAACTTCGACGGTCTGGCGTGGCTGGCGCAAATCGGCATGTTTCTGGTGCTGGGCCTGCTGGTTACGCCATCGGACCTGCTGCCGATCGCCGTTCCGGCGCTGCTGCTGTCCGCGTGGATGATCTTCTTCGCCCGTCCGCTGTCAGTATTTGCAGGCCTGCTGCCGTTTCGCGGCTTCAACCTGCGCGAGCGGGTCTTTATCAGCTGGGTGGGCCTGCGCGGCGCGGTGCCGATTATCCTTGCGGTGTTCCCGATGATGGCCGGTCTGGATAACGCGCGGCTGTTCTTTAACGTGGCGTTCTTCGTGGTGCTGATTTCCCTGCTGTTCCAGGGAACCTCGCTCGGGTGGGCGGCAAAAAAAGCCAAAGTGGTGGTCCCGCCCGTGGGCTGGCCGGTCTCCCGCGTGGGGCTCGATATTCATCCGGAGAACCCGTGGGAACAGTTCGTCTATCAGCTAAGCGCCGACAAATGGTGCGTGGGAGCCTCGCTGCGCGATTTACACATGCCGACCGAAACGCGCATTGCCGCCCTGTTCCGCGATAATGTCCTGCTGCACCCTACCGGCAGCACCCGCCTGCGCGAGGGGGATATTCTCTGCGTGATTGGTCGCGAGCGCGACCTGCCCGCGCTGGGCAAGCTGTTCAGCCAGTCGCCTCCGGTAGCGCTGGACCAGCGCTTCCGGAGGCGATTTTATTCTGGAAGCCAGCGCCAAATTTGCGGATGTGGCGCTGATTTACGGCCTGGATGAAGGTGCTGAAGACGGTGATAACCCGCAAACGCTGGGCGAAATCATCCAGCAGCGGCTTGGCGCTGCCCCGGTCGTGGGGGATCAGGTAGAGTTTGCCGGGATGATCTGGACCGTTGCCGAAAAAGAAGATAACGCGGTGCGGAAAGTCGGTTTAAGGCCGATGGAAGAGGAAGCGGAGTAGTTTTTTGCCGGGTGGCGCTAACGCTTACCCGGCGAAGATAGGTTACACCGTCACAACCGGCACTCTTGGTGCCAGCGCGCACATCAATTCATACCCCACCGTGCCCGCCGCGGTAGCCACGTCATCAATTTTGATTTCGTTACCCCACAGCTCGACGGGTGAGCCAATGCCCGCCTGCGGGCATGGCGTCAGGTCAACGGCCAGCATATCCATAGATACGGTGCCCACCGTTCCCGTGCGAACCCCATCGACCCAGACCGGCGTGCCGGTCGGCGCGATGCGCGGGTAGCCGTCGGCATAACCGCCCGCCACGATGCCAATCCGCTGCTCGCCTTTTGCCCGGTAGCGGCTACCGTAGCCCACCGTGTCCCCGGCCTTCAGCGTCTGCACGCCGATGATTTCACTGCGCAGGGTCATGACCGGCTTGAGGCCGCTGTTGGCGATATCCTGCCACTGACCAGAGGGAGACGCACCGTACAGAACGATCCCCGGACGCACCCAGTTATAGTGCGCCTCGGGATGCCACAGCGTGGCCGCCGAGTTCGACAGCGAGCGCGGGCAATCCAGCCCTTCTGCCGCCTGCTCAATGCGGACCATGGCATCGGCAATACCGTCGGGTTTTTCCGCGTCGGCAAAATGCGCCATCAGCGTCATTTCGCCCACGTTTTTCATGGCGCGTAGCTGCTGCCAGACCGTATGCACCCGCTCAGGCTGAAAGCCCAGGCGGTTCATGCCGCTGTTCACCTTGAGGTAGATATCCAGCGGAGCATGGAGCTTCGCATCCTGGATCGCCTTAATCTGCCAGTTGCTGTGAACGCTGGTGGTCAGCCGGTACTTGTCCAGCAGCGGCAGATCTTCCGCGTGGAAGAAGCCTTCCAGCAGTAGAATCGGCCCTTTCCAGCCGCGCTCGCGCAGCAGAATGGCCTCTTCCAGATTCAGTAGCGCAAAACCGTCGGTCGCGCTCAGCGCGCTCCAGATACGATCGATACCGTGGCCGTAGGCGTTCGCTTTCACCACCGACCAGACGCGCGAACCCGGTGCCGCCCGACGAACAATTTGCAGATTATCCTTCAGAGCCTGCAGGTTCAGCTGGGCCAGAACAGGACGGGACATGACAACTCCTTAGCTATGCGCGCCGTGCAGGTGCTGTAGACGCGAAGGCGTAAACCCCGATTGATAGCGCGCGGCGCTTAAATCGTCAAACGGAATTGCCGGCGTGCGCCCGGAAATCAGGTCGCTCAGCAGCTGACCCGATCCGCAGGCCATCGTCCAGCCGAGCGTGCCGTGTCCGGTATTGGTCCACAGGTTTTTGAACGGCGTGCGGCCTACGATCGGCGTGCCGTCCGGGGTCATCGGACGCAGGCCGGTCCAGAACGTCGCCTGCTCAACAAAACCGCCGCGCGGGAAGAGATCCCCCACGACCATCTCCAGCGTTTCACGACGCGGCTTCAGCAGCTCGGTGTTGAAGCCGACAATTTCCGCCATGCCGCCCACGCGAATGCGGTTGTCGAAGCGGGTAATGGCGATTTTGTAGGTTTCATCCAGAATGGTCGAGACAGGTGCGCCGCTCTCTTCTTTCACCGGAATGGTCAGCGAGTAGCCCTTCAGCGGATAAACCGGAATGTCGAGAATGCCTTTCAGCATGGCGGTGGAGTACGAACCAAACGCCATCACGTAGGCATCGGCTTTGATCACCTCGTCGCCGCACTTCACGCCGTAAATTTTTTCCCCTTCCGACAGCAGCTTGTCGACGGAAGTATTAAAGCGGAACTTCACTCCCGCCTGCTCGCACATTTGCGCCAGACGTTGCGTAAAGAGCTGGCAGTCGCCGGTTTCGTCATTCGGCAGGCGCAGGCCGCCGGTCAGCTTGTGCGCCACTTCCGCCAGCGCCGGTTCAACCTGGCCAAGCTGGCTGGCTTCAAGGAGCTGGTATGGTACGCCCGCATCTTCCAGCACGGCGATATCGCGGGTGGCATTCTCGTACTGTTGCTCGGTGCGGAACAGCTGCAGCGTCCCGCCCTGACGGCCTTCGTACTCAATTCCCGTCGACGCGCGCAGCGCTTTCAGACAGTCGCGGCTGTATTCCGCCAGGCGCACCATGCGCCCTTTGTTCTCCATGTAGTGGCGGGTGTCGCAGTTGCGCAGCATCTGCCACATCCACTTCAGCTGGAACTGCGTGCCGTCAAGGCTGATGGCCAGCGGCGCATGGCGCTGGAACATCCATTTAATCGCTTTCAGCGGAACGCCCGGCGCAGCCCACGGCGCCGCATACCCCGGAGAGATTTGCCCGGCGTTCGCCGCGCTGGTTTCAAGCGCCGGACCAGATTCACGATCGATAACGGTTACGTCATGTCCCGCCTGACTTAAATACCAGGCGCTGGTTACCCCAACGACACCACTTCCCAGTATGACAACACGCATAGCCACTCCATTATGTGCAAAAGAACAATCTTCTAATTACAGATTGATAACCTAGTTGAAAATATTATTCAACATACGACTTTTTTATGGTGACTTACCTCACACATCCCCCAGCATCAGGGGATAGTGCTAATTTGGGATCTCATGCTGCGCGTTATTTTTAACCAGCATAATATGCTGAGACATACCGTTTTTTTGCCGTATCAAAAACGCGAAATCGCAAAGAAAAAATTTCTGCCCCAGCACGCTTTTTAACACGTTGATCTATGCTTGAAAGGAGGCTCTCCAGACAGAGAGAGCACCCACAACGAGGGCGCGCTAATGGCTACTATTGATTCCCTGAACAAGGACAACACACGTCTGAGCGATGGACCCGACTGGACCTTCGAGCTGCTGGATGTTTACCTCGCCGAAATCGACCGGGTCGCAAAACTGTATCGTCTGGATACCTATCCCCATCAGATTGAAGTCATTACGTCCGAACAGATGATGGACGCCTACTCCAGCGTCGGGATGCCGATTAACTATCCGCACTGGTCGTTTGGTAAAAAATTTATTGAAACGGAACGGCTGTATAAGCACGGCCAGCAGGGGCTGGCGTATGAGATTGTGATTAACTCCAATCCGTGTATCGCCTATTTAATGGAAGAGAACACCATTACCATGCAGGCGCTGGTGATGGCGCACGCCTGCTACGGGCACAACTCATTTTTCAAGAATAACTACCTGTTCCGCAGCTGGACGGATGCCAGCTCCATCGTCGATTACCTGATCTTCGCCCGCAAATACATTACCGACTGCGAAGAGCGCTACGGCGTGGACGAAGTGGAAAAACTGCTCGACTCCTGCCACGCGCTGATGAACTACGGCGTGGACCGCTACAAACGTCCGCAGAAAATCTCCCTGCAGGAGGAGAAAGCCCGGCAGAAAAGCCGCGAAGAGTACCTGCAAAGCCAGGTGAACATGCTGTGGCGTACCCTGCCGAAGCGTGAGGAGGAAAAAACGATCGCCGAAGCGCGTCGCTATCCGTCCGAGCCGCAGGAAAACCTGCTCTATTTTATGGAGAAGAACGCCCCGCTGCTGGAGCCGTGGCAGCGTGAGATCCTGCGCATCGTGCGCAAGGTGAGCCAGTATTTTTACCCGCAAAAGCAGACGCAGGTCATGAACGAAGGCTGGGCGACCTTCTGGCACTACACCATTCTTAACCATCTGTACGACGAGGGAAAAGTGACCGAGCGGTTCATGATGGAATTCCTCCACAGCCATACCAACGTGGTGTTCCAGCCGCCCTACAACAGCCCGTGGTACAGCGGTATTAACCCGTATGCGCTTGGCTTCGCTATGTTCCAGGATATTAAGCGCATCTGCCAGTCGCCGACGGAAGAAGACAAGTACTGGTTCCCGGATATCGCCGGTTCTGACTGGCTGGAAACGCTGCACTTTGCGATGCGCGACTTTAAGGATGAGAGCTTCATCAGCCAGTTTATGTCGCCGAAGATCATGCGAGATTTCCGCTTCTTCACCGTGCTGGACGATGACCGCAACAACTATCTGGAGATATCCGCTATCCATAACGAAGAGGGTTACCGTGAGATCCGCTCTCGCCTCTCTTCCCAGTACAACCTGAGCAATCTTGAGCCGAATATTCAGGTATGGAACGTCGATTTGCGCGGTGACCGCTCCCTGACGCTGCGCTATATTCCGCACAATCGCGCGCCGCTGGATAAAGGGCGTAAAGAGGTGCTGAAGCACGTGCATCGCCTGTGGGGCTTTGACGTGCAGCTGGAGCAGCAGAATGAAGACGGGAGCGTCGAGCTGCTGGAACGTTGCCCGGCGCGGTTGAATACGCTGTAGCGCCACCGGGCGAAAAAAAACCTCTCGTATGAGAGGTTTTTCTTTTAGCGGGTCTGAATCGCTAAATCACCCGGCAGCGTTTTCTGCATACGGTGCCAGATTTCACCGGAATCGTGACCGTAGCGGCGCACCGTCTCATAAACCTGATCGTGCAGACCTTCGGTACAGAGCTTGCTCAGCTTATGGTAGAAGCCCAGCGCCAGGCTACGCGCTTCCGGATTGGCAAAGTAGTGGCGGCCAATGCGGGTATAAAGCCCTTTCATACCGTTGAGGATCAGGCCATACACCGGGTTGCCGGAGGCAAACGCCAGGCCGCGAAACACGTTGTAATCGAGGGTGGCAAAAGCATCGGCGTGATCTTCCACCTCGTTCGCTGTGGCCAGCACCGCAAGGGCGTCTTCCGGATGCTGACGGAAAGCGGTACGAATAAAGATCGTCGCGATGTTGGTGCGAACGGAGAGCAAATTATCAATGAGCTGCGGCACGCTTTCATGGTCGAGACGCGCCAGCGTTTCAAGAATGTTCAGCCCGGACGTTTCCCAGAAGTTGTTCACTTTCGTAGGCTTACCGTGCTGGATCGTCAACCAGCCATCGCGCGCCAGCCGCTGAAGCACTTCACGCAGCGTGGTGCGAGTGACGCCAATCAGTTCAGAGAGTTCGCGTTCAGCCGGAAGAATGGACCCCGCAGGGAAACGATTATTCCAGATGCTTTCAATGATGTACTCTTCCGCGAAACCCGCCGGGCTCTGCGCCTTAATGACCATAGTGAGATTTCCATTACACAGCTTTAGCAAATTGGACTCATCATACCAGAGGCACGCAGTAGCAGGTAGCGCGGCAACGAGAGAAAAGAGGGATCGCCGTTTCATTTTTGTGAAATTTACAATGCAGCCTTATCCGCCTCCAGGCCGTGATTTTTGCGTATACTGATGTTTTGTCTTACTTGACGGGAAGGACGTCTGTTGTGGAAATTTCTTTTGGGCGCGCACTATGGCGCAATTTTTTAGGCCAGTCTCCTGACTGGTATAAACTGATACTGTTGGTTTTCCTGGTCGTTAATCCCATCATTTTTAGCGTTAACCCCTTTATCGCCGGCTGGCTGCTGGTGGCGGAGTTTATCTTCACCCTGGCCATGGCGCTGAAATGTTATCCCCTGCTGCCGGGCGGATTGCTGGCGTTTGAAGCCGTCGTCGTCGGTATGACCAGCGCCGAGCATGTCAAAGCAGAGCTGGCGTCTAATCTCGAAGTGCTTCTGCTGCTGATCTTTATGGTGGCGGGTATCTACTTTATGAAACAGCTGCTGCTGTTCATCTTCACGCGCCTGCTGCTCAGCATTCCGTCGAAAATGTTCCTCTCGCTGGCGTTTTGCCTTGCCGCCGCCTTCCTGTCGGCCTTCCTTGATGCGCTGACGGTCGTCGCGGTGGTGATAAGCGTAGCGGTTGGGTTTTACGGTATTTATCACCGCGTGGCCTCTTCTCGCCCGGGTGACGATTTACAGGATGACAGCCACGTCGAGGCACATAACCGTGAGGTACTGGAACAGTTTCGCGCCTTCCTGCGCAGCCTGATGATGCATGCCGGCGTCGGTACCGCCCTGGGCGGCGTGATGACCATGGTGGGCGAGCCGCAAAACCTGATCATTGCCAAAGCGGCGGGCTGGCACTTCGGTGATTTCTTCCTGAGAATGGCCCCGGTGAGCGTACCGGTGCTGATCTGCGGGCTGGCGACCTGTCTGCTGGTGGAGAAGTTTCGCCTCTTTGGGTACGGGGCGCAGCTCCCGGAGCCGGTACGTCAGGAACTGCATAAATTCGATGTGCAGAGCCGAAGCCAGCGGACGCGCCAGGAGACGCTACGACTGATTGCTCAGGGGATCATTGGCGTCTGGCTTATCGCGGCGCTGGCGTTCCATCTTGCCGAAGTGGGGCTGATTGGCCTGTCAGTCATTATTCTCGCCACCACCTTTACCGGCGTGACGGACGAACATGCCATCGGCAAGGCGTTTACCGAAGCTCTGCCGTTTACCGCCCTGCTGGCGGTGTTCTTTGCCGTCGTGGCGGTGATTATCGACCAGCACCTGTTCGCGCCGATTATTGCCTTTGTATTACAGGCGTCACCGGATGCTCAGCTCTCGCTATTTTACCTGTTTAACGGCCTGCTCTCGTCGATCTCAGATAACGTCTTTGTCGGGACGGTCTACATCAACGAGGCCAAAGCGGCCATGGAGCAAGGCGTTATCAGCGCCGGACAGTTTGAGCTGCTGGCCGTGGCGATCAACACCGGTACCAACCTGCCGTCGGTGGCGACGCCAAATGGTCAGGCCGCCTTCCTGTTCCTGCTGACCTCCGCCCTCGCGCCGCTCATACGTCTTTCTTATGGCAGGATGGTGTGGATGGCGCTGCCCTACACGCTGGTGCTCACGATCGTGGGATTGCTTTGCGTCAAAATTACCCTCATTCCCTGTACGCAATGGCTGGTACAAGCGGGTATACTTGCGGCGCAGTAAACTATGCATCTCGGGCAGTTCGCTGCCCGTTTGCCTTTTCGCACGATAAACATCCAATTACGTTTTATTTCGCCAGGTACAGGTGGCGCGAAAAACGAATTCGTTTACACTGCGCTTTCTAAGCATGTTCCAGGGAAATGATTATGTTGAGATTTTTAAACCAGTGCTCCCGCGGTCGCGGAGCGTGGTTGTTAATGGCCCTGACCGCCTTTGCGCTGGAAATGGTCGCGCTGTGGTTCCAGCACGTAATGGGACTGAAACCTTGCGTACTGTGTATTTACGAACGCTGCGCGCTGTTCGGCATTATGGGTGCGGGCCTGGTGGGCGCGATTGCCCCAAAATCGCCGCTTCGCTATGCCGGTATTGCCATATGGATCTACAGCGCCTGGAAAGGCATTGAACTCTCCTGGCAGCACACCATGATGCAATTGCATCCGTCACCGTTTATGACCTGTGATTTTGCCGCCCGCTTCCCAAGCTGGCTGCCGCTGGACAAATGGCTGCCGCAGGTGTTTGTCGCATCCGGTGACTGCTCCGTTCGTCAGTGGGAATTCCTGACGCTAGAGATGCCGCAGTGGCTGGTGGGCATTTTTGCGGCCTACTTCGTCGTGGCGCTGCTGGTGCTGATTGCCCAGCCGTTCAAACCAAAGAAACGCGATCTGTTCGGAAGGTAAAAGCAAAAAGGCAACCTCGGTTGCCTTTTTAGTGCTTGCGCCCTCTCCCGTGGGAGAGGGCTGGGGTGAGGGCATCAGGCCGAACAAACACAATAAAAAACCCGCCTCGGCGGGTTTTTTAATCTCAACGGGTCGGGTGATTCATGATGTGGTCTTCCCAGTCACGCACCTCGGACTCTTTCACCGCGATGTGGCGCACAGAAATGCGTTCACCGTGCATCGCCGCTTTTGAACCGGTTAAAAGCGGATGCCAGTCAGGCAGACCTTTCCCTTCCGCCAGCAGGCGATACGCGCAGGTATGCGGCAGCCATTCAAACGTCGGCAGATTATCCCGGGTTAACTTGATGCAGTCAGGCTCAAATTCAAACCGGCGCTCATAGTTGCGGCACTGGCAGGTTTTAATGTTTAACTGCTTGCAGGCAACGTTGGTGAAGTAGATTTCGTCCGTATCTTCATCCATCAGCTTGTGCAGGCAGCACTGCCCGCAGCCGTCGCACAATGATTCCCATTCCGCGTCAGTCATATCGTCGAGAGTTTTGCTTTGCCAGAAAGGGATGTCGTTCATCAGGATGTCCACACGTCAAAAGAAAGCGCACCTTATAACGAGTCTGGCACGTTGTTGCAAGTTTTGCCGCCCTCTTCAGGCGGCAAGATGGGGTTACAGCACGCGGGTTTTCAGCGACAGGCCGTTAAAACCGACCTCAAGCTCGTCACCGCTGAGTAGCGGGCCAACGCCTTCTGGGGTTCCGGTCAGGATCACATCGCCTGGTTTAAGGGTAAAGAAGCGGCTCATGTAGGCGATCAGCGGCACAATCTTGTGGATCATGTCCGCCGTGGTGCCCTGCTGGCGGATCTCGCCGTTAACCTTCAGGCTGAGCGGCGTGTCCTGCGGATCGCCGGTAAATTCGCTCACCGGCACAAACGCCGAGATCGGGCAGGAATTATCAAACCCTTTGGCTTTTTCCCACGGCTGCCCGGCTTTCTTCATTTTGCCCTGCACGTCACGCAGGGTCAGATCCAGCGCCACGCCGTATCCGGCAATCGCTTTTTTAACATGTTCTTCCGAGGCCTGGCGCAGCGTCGCGCCGATCAGCACGGCAAGTTCAACTTCGTGATGCACCGAACCCAGCCCCTGGGGCAGCGCCAGCGGCTGGCGGATATCGCAAAGCGCCGTTTCAGGCTTAATAAACAGGACCGGCTCTTCTGGCGTCGCGCTGCCCATCTCCTGAATATGTTTTGCGTAGTTGCTGCCCACGCAAACCACTTTGCTGACGGGATAATCCAGTAATGCACCTTGCCAGTTATGATGTTGATACATGGTCGACCCCTAAACGGTTGATGTGTTGTGCCCAAAAACAGTTGAGACTATTTTTTACCGTTCGCCTCAAGATGCTGTTTTAATAAATTCTCGGGTGGCGGTGGAAGCTGTAAATAATAGCCTTGCTCGGCTAAGGCCGTTTTCACTTTATCCAGATCGGCGTTAATCAGTTTCTTACGACCATCGAGCGGCAGCAGCATCGCCAGCTGTGGTCGGCCAAAGTTCTTCATTAATTCTTCAGGCACGCGTGAAAAATCGTCTTTCTTTTCGACATAAAGATAGGTCTGGTCACGGCTTGTACTTCTGTAGATCACACAAAACATGTTTTTACTCTGAATTAATGGGTGGTTGCTTGCCTCAATATACTCCTGACTATAACATGCCTGATACTCTTCGGAATATCGCAGCGAGTGGTTGCGGTTAATAGCAAATTGAGTAAGGCCAGGATGTCAAACACGCCCATCGAGCTTAAAGGCAGTAGCTTCACCTTATCAGTGGTACATTTGCATGATGCAAAACCCGAGGTTATTCGTCAGGCGTTAGAAGACAAAATCGCCCAGGCTCCCGCCTTTCTGAAGCACGCCCCTGTTGTTATCAACGTCAGCGGTCTTGAGGCTCCGGTTAACTGGAAACTTCTCCAGCAGGCCGTCTCCTCGACCGGACTGCGTATCGTGGGCATCAGCGGCTGCAAAGATACTGAGCTGAAAGCGGAAATTGAGCGTGCGGGGCTGCCCCTTCTGAATGAGGGCAAAGAAAAAGCCTCGCGTGCGGCACCCGTTGCCGTGCAAACGCCCCCTCCTGCGGTGCAAAACGTTACTACCGTCACAAAAACGCGAATGATTGATGTGCCGGTTCGTTCCGGTCAGCGCATTTATGCACCAAACTGTGATCTGATTGTTACAAGCCACGTCAGTGCTGGCGCTGAGCTGATTGCAGATGGCAATATTCACGTATACGGTATGATGCGTGGACGTGCGCTCGCAGGTGCAAGTGGCGATCGAGATGCGCAAATATTTTGTACTCACCTGACGGCGGAACTGGTGTCCATCGCAGGTGAATATTGGCTGAGCGACAAGATCCCAGCCGAATTTTATGGCAAAGCGGCTCGCCTGCTTCTGGCAGACGACGCGTTGACCGTTCAACCGTTGAATTGATCCCTTTTTAACAAGGAATTTCTATGGCACGCATTATTGTTGTTACTTCGGGTAAAGGAGGCGTTGGCAAGACCACCTCCAGCGCGGCCATCGCTACTGGTTTGGCCCAGAAGGGAAAGAAAACCATCGTTATCGACTTCGATATCGGTCTGCGTAACCTCGACCTCATCATGGGATGTGAGCGTCGCGTCGTGTATGACTTCGTAAACGTCATTCAGGGCGATGCCACGCTTAACCAGGCGATGATCAAAGACAAGCGCACCGAGAACCTCTACATTCTCCCGGCTTCTCAGACGCGTGACAAAGACGCCCTGACCCGTGAAGGCGTGGAAAAGGTGCTCGACGATCTGAAAAAAATGGATTTCGACTTCATTGTCTGCGACTCCCCTGCCGGCATCGAAACCGGTGCCCTGATGGCGCTCTACTTCGCTGATGAAGCGATCATCACCACTAACCCTGAAGTTTCATCCGTGCGTGACTCAGACCGCATTCTGGGCATCCTCGCCTCTAAATCCCGTCGTGCGGAAAATGGCGAAGACCCGATTAAAGAACACCTGCTGCTCACCCGCTACAATCCGGGCCGCGTGAACAAAGGTGACATGTTGAGCATGGAAGACGTGCTGGAGATCCTGCGCATTAAGCTGGTGGGCGTTATCCCGGAAGATCAGTCCGTGTTACGCGCCTCTAACCAGGGCGAGCCAGTGATCCTTGATACAATGGCAGATGCAGGTAAAGCTTACGCCGATACCGTTGACCGTCTGCTGGGAGAAGAACGTCCTTTCCGCTTCATTGAAGAAGAGAAGAAAGGTTTCCTCAAACGCCTGTTCGGAGGATAAGTTATGGCATTACTGGACTTTTTTCTCTCGCGGAAAAAGAACACCGCCAACATCGCAAAAGAACGTCTGCAAATTATCGTTGCGGAGCGTCGTCGTAGCGACGCCGAGCCTCACTACCTGCCGCAGCTGCGCAAGGACATCCTGGAAGTGATCTGTAAGTATGTGCAGATTGACCCGGAGATGGTCACGGTGCAGCTGGAACAAAAAGACGGGGATATTTCGATTCTGGAGCTGAACGTTACGCTCCCGGAAGCGGAAGAGTCGCGTCCGTAGGTTTGTGTTTTCGTCGCCCCGGTAAGCGCAGCGCCACCGGGGAAATATGCCGGGTATATCGCCCGGCATATTTTTTATCGCGGGTAACCTTCCAGCAGCGTATTCAGGCGATCGGCCATCAATTCCCCGCGCCAGCCCGCCATCATCTCCGGCACGCCATTCTGCGGCTTCAGCTTCCAGTGCCAGTTCAGCAGCTGGTTAATCTGACGACGTGAGGCGAGCAGTTCCGCACTCAGCTTGCTTTCCGTTGCAACTGCCTGCACCAGCGCTTTGATATCCTTAAACGCTTTGCGATAGCCCGGCATGTCCATCAGGTTAAGCAGCGGTTCCGGCAGCGCATCTTCCGGCAGCTCCTGCGCTTTGGCGACTAGCGCCAGCAGGGTTTTACCGTGGAAGCGGATCTCGCTGCCCGAGAGGCCAATGCTGTCCAGCTCGCCCAGGCTGCCCGGCATATAGCGCGCGACCGCCCAGAGATGCTCTTCGCGAACCACAAAGTTAACGGCCAGATCGCGCTCGCGCGCTTTACGCAAGCGCCAGTCTGCCAGCAGCTGCAGGCATGCCAGCTGACGCGTGCGCAGCTGCCAGGCGTTGCTGATATCGCGCCAGGCCTCTTTCGGGTCGACCACTTCCTGACGACGCTGCTGGGTCATACGGCACTCGTCCAGCGCAGCAGCGAGCCAGCCGGAGGCTTCCGCCTCTTTCATCAGCTGTCCGGCAATCGGCAGCAGGTAAAACACGTCTGCCGCCGCATACTCCAGCTGACGCTCGGTAAGCGGGCGTGCCAGCCAGTCGGTACGGGATTCGCTTTTATCCAGCGTCAGGCCCGTATACTCCTCCACCATGGCAGCAAAGCCCCATGAGAGCGGACGATTGCTGAATGCCGCGAGGATCTGCGTGTCAATTAGCGGCTGGGGCATGATGCCAAAGGTGTTCAGAAAGACTTCCAGATCTTCACTGCCTGCGTGCAGGTATTTCGTCACGGCGGTATCGAGCAGCAGGTCACGCATCGGCGTCCAGTCGGTAATACCGAGAGGGTCAATCAGCGAGACGTGTTTACCGTCGTACATCTGAATCAAACCCAGCTGCGGATAATAGGTCCGGGTACGGACAAACTCGGTATCCAGGGCAATGGCAGGAAAGTCGCGCGTCACTTCGCACAGCGAAGCCAGCTCGTCGTTGGTCGTGATCATCTGGTAATTCAAAGCGGGTTCTCTTTTGTTTGCGCCCATAAAAAACGCCGGCTTAACCGGCGTCTGGGCGATTAGCGTGAAGCTCAGGCCTTATTGTCTACTTTGCCACGGGCTTCGTCACGTAATTCTCGTCGTAATATCTTTCCGACGTTGGATTTCGGCAGCTCATCGCGGAATTCAACCAGCTTAGGCACCTTGTAGCCCGTCAGCTGACGACGGCAGAACGTTACCAGCGCCTCCTCCGTCAGGGAAGGATCTTTCTTGACCACAAATATCTTAACCGCTTCACCGCTGCTGCCGGAAGGGACGCCGACAGCCGCCACTTCAAGTACGCCGCTGTGCTGCATAACCACGTCTTCGATCTCATTCGGATAGACGTTGAAGCCGGAGACCAGGATCATGTCTTTCTTGCGATCGACGATGCGCAGGAAGCCCTCGTCATCCATTACCGCGATATCACCGGTGTGCAGCCAGCCGTCTTTAATGATTTCGTCAGTCGCGTCGGGACGCTGCCAGTAACCCAGCATGACCTGTGGACCTTTGACGCAAAGCTCACCCGGTTCGCCCGGCGCGACTTCGTTATCGTTATCATCGACCAGTTTGGCCTCGGTGGAAGGAACCGGCAGACCAATGCTTCCACTGTGATAGTCGATATCGTGTGGGTTCACGCTGACCAGCGGAGCACATTCCGTCAGCCCATAGCCTTCCAGCAAATACTGGCCGGTGAGTTTCACCCAGCGCTCGGCGACCGCCTGCTGAACCGGCATGCCGCCGCCCGCAGAGAGATGCAGCGTGGAGAAATCCAGCTGCTGGAACTCTTTGTTATTAAGCAGCGCGTTAAACAGGGTATTAACCCCGGTCATGGCGGTGAACGGATATTTCGCCAGCTCTTTCACCAGGCCCGGGATATCGCGCGGGTTGGTGATGAGGATGTTCTGACCACCCAGTTCAATAAACAGCAGGCAGTTCATGGTCAGCGCAAAGATGTGATACAGCGGAAGCGCGGTGATCACCACCTCTTTGCCCGGATGCAGCAGCGGCCCGTAGGTAGCGTTCACCTGTTCAAGGTTTGCCAGCATATTGCGGTGGGTAAGCATGGCCCCTTTGGCGACGCCGGTGGTCCCACCCGTGTATTGCAGAAACGCAAGATCTTCCGCCACCACTTCGGGTTTCACATACTGCATACGGTAGCCCGCTTGCAGCGCGCGGCGGAAGGAGATGGCGTCCGGCAGGTGGTATTTTGGCACCAGGCGCTTGACGTATTTCACGACAAAGTTAACCAGCGTGCCTTTGGCGGTGGAGAGCTGATCCCCCATGCGCGTCAGGATGACGTGTTTAACCTGGGTTTTGTCGACCACTTTTTCCAGGGTATGGGCGAAGTTGGACACAATGACAATCGCGGCCGCGCCGCTGTCGTTCAGCTGATGCTCCAGCTCGCGCGGGGTATACAGCGGGTTAACGTTGACGACAATCATCCCGGCTCGCAGGATACCAAACAACGCCACCGGGTATTGCAGCAGGTTTGGCATCATCAGCGCGACGCGGTCCCCTTTTTGCAGCCCCAGCCCTTCCTGAAGATACGCCGCAAACGCGCGGCTACGCTCCTCAAGCTTACGGAACGTCATGACCTCGCCCATATTCACGAATGCGGGCTGGTCCGCGTAGCGCCTTACCGAGTGCTCAAATAATTCCACCAGGGATTGATAACGGTCAGGATTGATCTCAGCAGGAACATCTGCGGGATAACGGTTAAGCCAAACCTTCTTCAATGCATCACCTCTGAAATGAGTGTTCGTCGTCATCACAACCCCGATAATAAACAGTTTGTTAACATTATATTAACTCAGCGTACCAGTTTATTAATTGTTCACATTTAAGGTTGCGAAGCGCGTCACTCTTTTTTTTCGTTTTATCCGTAAAAAAACAGAGACAGCGGCTGAGCCGCTGTCCCTTTTCTAACAATAACAGTAAGTTACTCAGTAACGATCGTCTGAACCTGTGCAGGGCCCGGGTTATACCAGCCCCAGCCCGGGTAGCCGTAACGATAAGGATGTGGACCCCACATCCACGGATCCATCGGCTGAGGCGGCATGATCACCTGCTGTGCCAGCCGCCAGCGTTTATAGCCGTTCACCTGCATGGTCATAAATTTATACGGCGTGCTGCCGATTTTACCCTGCACGGCGCCGGTAATCGGCCCGACGACGGTCACCAGCTGTCCGCGAAAATCGACCGGATCGAGGAAACCATTGACGTCCGCATAGATACGCCCGCGAGAGGCCTCACCCAGTACCGGCCGCGCGCCGCTGTCCAGCGGAACGGTCGCGATCTCCAGACGGGTTTTCCCCTGCTGGTTTTGTACGTCGACGACCTTACCGCCAAAGCGCGCTTCCTGGCCGACGTAAAGCTCAGGCGCATTCATCACTCGCACCAGATCCTGCTGTGGCGTCGGGCTGCTGCCCTTAATCGCATCAGGAACGGAAACGCATCCGCTCAGTGCTATGGCAACCGCGCCTGCCATAATAAGGCGTACTACTTTAGTCTGAACCGCCATGATGCGACTCCTTTTTCTCAGTTCCTGTTACTGAGATTCACTCGCGGCCCGGAAGTTTCTTCCACGCAACGGTGTTTCGCAAATAAACCGGCTCCGCGTGTTCAACGGCAACGGTTTTTCCTGCCGCGAGCAGCCGGGAGGCAATCGGAAGCATATCTTCCGCAGCCGGCAGCAGCATGTTGCCGTCCACCAGCGTCACCCCGGTGTCGTTTGCCATGTCAGGCCACGCCTGCCAGCCGGTGCCGACGGTTGCCCACTCACCGGAGAGCTGCTGCAGTCGTTCAGTGACCGCTTCCGGCTTAAGCACGGCTTCCGTCTCTTCACCGTGCCACACGCCCTGCTCGTCGCGGGTGTATTCGGCCCAGTAAACTTCGCCCATGCGGGCATCTATTGCGGCCAGGACGCGCGTTGCCCCGGCCATGCGCCATGCGCCCTGCGCCATCGTGACGAGGGTAGAGACGCCGATCATCGGCAGTTCGGCGCCCAGCGCCAGCCCCTGCGCAATGCCAATCCCGATACGTACGCCCGTAAAGCTGCCGGGGCCACGGCCAAAGGCCAGCGCATCGAGGTCGGTTAAGGAGGTGTTGCCCTGGGTTAAAATGGCTTTTACCAGGGGCAGAATGCGTTGGGTGTGTTCCCGTGGGCACTCTTCGAAATGAGCAGAAACAGCACCGTCGTTCAACAGAGCGACAGAGCAAGCCTCTGTCGCGGTATCAATAGCCAGAATTCGCATCAGTCGTCGCGCTCTCGCAAGGGTCAGTCACAAAATGGCGCGCATCTTAGCACACTCCGGGGTAAATTACTCCGCCGTTGGGTTTGCCAGGAAGCGCACCGCGCGTTTTATGTCCCGCGTCCGCGGCGCGGGCGGCAGGCTGGCGAGGAAGGTCGCTCCGTAAGGGCGCATCACCAGCCGGTTATCGCAGATGACCAGCACTCCACGATCGGTGACGTCGCGGATTAATCGCCCTACCCCCTGCTTGAGCGTAATCACCGCGTCCGGGAGCTGTACCTCGTCAAACGGATCGCCCCCGCGCAGACGGCAGTCTTCCATGCGCGCCTTCAGCAGCGGATCGTCCGGGGAGGTAAACGGCAGCTTATCAATGATCACCAGCGAGAGCGTATCCCCCCGCACATCGACCCCTTCCCAGAAGCTGCTGGTTGCTACCAGCAGGGCATTTCCGGCGCTGACAAACTGCTGTAAAAGCTGGCCTTTGCTGGTTTCTCCCTGCAGCAGCACCGGCAGCGTCATGGTGGCGCGGAACTGCTCGGCGAGGTCGCGCATCATGGCATGAGAGGTGCAGAGCATAAAGCAGCGGCCGTTGTTGGCCTCGATCATCGGTTTTAACATCGCGGCCAGATGGCGCGCCGCGCCCGGCTGGTTCGGCAGCGGCAGATTACGAGGCACGCAGAGCAGCGCCTGTTTTTCGTAATCGAACGGGCTGGGCAGGAGCAGCGATTCCGCATCCTCAATGCCAAGACGTTCCGTGAAGTGATGCAGATCGTCATTCACCGACAGGGTTGCCGAGGTGAAGATCCAGCTTCCCGGTTTTTGCGCCATCACCTCTTTAAATTTATCCGCCACCGTCAGCGGCGTGAGCGCCAGCGTGAAGTGCCGCGAGGTGCACTCATACCAGTAGCTGAACCCCGGCTGGTTAATCTCTTTCAACCGTTTGAGCCGCCCGCGATAAAGCGTGGCGCGTTCGAAGGCCGCATCCAGCAGCGCAGAACGGCCAAGCGACAGCTTTGCCACGTCGTAGCAGAGTTCCAGGGCATCATCGAGCAGCAGCAGCGCGCGCTGGATGTTTTTGTCCGCCAGAAGCTCGCGCAGGTTACCGCGATAGCCCGGCTCGCCGAGCTGTAAGCGGAAATCCTGCGCGCTTTGCGCCAGACGGTCGGCGCACTTCTGCAGCTGCTGGGTATCTTTGAGTTCGGTCCGGTAAGCGATGGTGAAATCTTTCGCCAGATCCTGCAGCTGGCGGCTGGAAAGCGACTGGCCGAAGTACTGGCTGGCAATGTCCGGAAGCTGGTGGGCTTCGTCGAAGATCATCACGTCCGCCGCCGGGATCAGCTCGCCGAAACCGCTGTCCTTCACGACCATATCCGCGAGGAACAGATGGTGGTTCACCACCACCACGTCCGCATCCATAGCCGTTTTGCGCGCTTTCACCACGAAGCAGTCTTTATACAGCGGGCAGTCGCTGCCGAGGCAGTTGTCGTTGGTGCTGGTCACCAGCGGCCAGGCCGGGGAATCTTCCGGCACGCTCGCGCAGGTGCTGATATCACCCTCTTCGGTCTGGTTCGCCCAGGCGCGAAGGATAATAACGTCGCTGAGGGTTTGCACCGGCAGGTCGCCACCCGCCAGCGCCTGCTGCTCAAGACGTTCCAGGCAGAGATAGTTAGAGCGCCCCTTCAGCAGGGCCAGACGCCCCTTGTATTTCAGCGCTTTCGCCACCGTGGGCAAATCGCGACTGTAGAGCTGATCCTGCAGCGCCTTCGAACCGGTGGAAATAATCACCTTCTTCTTCGCGCGCAGCGCCGGAGCAAGGTAAGCATACGTTTTACCCGTGCCGGTTCCGGCTTCGACCACCAGCGGCTGAGCCTTATCGATGGCGCGTGCAACGGCGTGCGCCATCTGGCGCTGAGGCTCACGGGGCTTGAAGCCGGGAATAGCCTGCGCTAATTGACCTTCAGGGGAAAAATCGTCTGCCACGGTGCTCTCTCACTGTATTTTTGCACAGGGATTATGTCAGCCCATCCTCTCCTGTGCCACCCCAAATAGTGACGACACGAGAACAATATGGCAGTCTTGCCGCCTGACGACGAAAAATAACGAGGAAACGTTTATGACAATTGTGCGCATTGATGCCGAAGCCCGCTGGTCTGATGTGGTGATCCATAACCAGACGCTCTACTACACCGGCGTACCGGCTAACCTGGATGCGGATGCGTTCGAGCAGACGGCTAACACCCTGGCGCAGATTGACGCGGTGCTGGAAAAACAGGGCAGCGACAAATCCCGCATTCTGGATGCGACGATTTTCCTGGCAAACAAAGAGGATTTCGCGGCGATGAACAAAGCCTGGGATGCATGGGTAGTGGCGGGTCACGCGCCTGTACGCTGTACCGTACAGGCCACGCTGATGAAGCCGGAATATAAGGTAGAGATTAAGATTATCGCGGCGGTGTAGGCCCGATTACTCTTCTGGATCTTCATCTTCATCTTCGAAACGCGCCACGATCCGCTCGCCGGAATGACTGGCGCGAATCTCCTCTGCGACAACGGTAATCGCCTGTCCGCTGCTCATCCCCTGGGACATCAGTTCCTGAATTCGCTCAACCGCTTTCTGCTGCTGTTCATGGCTCAGAGAAGGTAAACCTGCAAACATTGTCAACTCCTGCTAAATTATTCGCGCTAATTATTTCACGCTGCCCGGTAGTATGCCACACATGAACATGCGCTTCCCCACTGTTATTACCCTGCCCTGGCGTGCAGACGCTGCCGAATTCTGGTTTGCCCGCCTGAGCCATCTTCCGTTTGCGATGCTGCTGCATTCCGGCCATGCGGACCATCCCTATAGCCGCTTCGATATTCTGGTGGCCGATCCGCTAAAGACGCTGACAACCGATGACCTGTCGTTAACGGACGATCCCCTGAAGCAGCTGCAGCAGGCCATTAACGCGCTGGGCTTATCTGCCGCGCCGAGCCCGGATCTCCCTTTTCAGGGGGGCGCGCTGGGCCTGTTTGGCTACGATCTGGGTCGCCGTTTCGAAACGCTGCCGGAGCATGCGCAGGCTGATATTTCCATGCCAGACATGGCCGTGGGGCTGTATGACTGGGCGTTAATAGTCGATCACCAGAAAAATACGGTTTCCCTGCTGAGCCATCATGACGTGCAGGCGCGTCTGGCGTGGCTTGAGGCGCAACAGCCTGCACCGGCACAGACGTTTACGTTGACCTCAGGCTGGCGCTCAAATATGAGCGCAGCGGAGTACGCCGAAAAATTCGCGCGCGTTCAGGCGTACCTGCAAAGCGGTGACTGCTATCAGGTTAACCTCGCCCAG
The DNA here is from genome assembly GCF_034107965.1 of Enterobacter sp. 61D5. Lineage (NCBI taxonomy): Bacteria > Pseudomonadati > Pseudomonadota > Gammaproteobacteria > Enterobacterales > Enterobacteriaceae > Enterobacter > Enterobacter sp. 61D5. The sequence goes on along the minus strand of NZ_JAWNFK010000002.1, from coordinate 225,895 downwards.
CGCTTCCAGGCGACATACCAGGGAGATGAGTGGCAGGCGTTTACCCGTCTTAACGCCAGCAACAAGGCGCCGTTCAGCGCGTTTGTCCGTCTGGAACGGGGGGCCATACTCAGCCTGTCACCCGAGCGCTTTATTCATCTGGCCGAGGGCACGATTCAAACCCGTCCGATTAAAGGCACTCTGCCGCGTCTTGCCGATCCCGACGCCGATCGCCAGCAGGCGGAAAAGCTGGCCGCCTCTCCGAAAGACCGCGCCGAGAACCTGATGATTGTCGATCTGATGCGTAACGACATTGGCCGCGTCGCCGAACCGGGCAGCGTGCGCGTGCCGGAACTGTTTGTCGTCGAGCCTTTCCCGGCGGTGCATCACCTGGTCAGTACCATTACCGCGCGTCTACCCGCCTCTCGCACCGCCTGCGATCTGCTCCGTGCCGCGTTTCCGGGCGGCTCCATCACCGGCGCGCCTAAAATTCGCGCCATGGAAATCATCGACGAACTGGAGCCGCACCGCCGCAACGCCTGGTGCGGCAGCATCGGCTATATCAGCCTGTGCGGCACCATGGATACCAGCATTACCATTCGCACGCTGACGGCCTGCGACGGAAACCTTTACTGTTCGGCCGGGGGCGGCATTGTTGCCGATAGCCAGGTCGATGCGGAATATCAGGAAACCTTTGATAAAGTTAACCGTATCCTGAAACAACTGGAGTAATCACGGGTGGAAAAAGAGAACCTGACGCTGGACGATTTTTTATCTCGCTTTCAGCTATTACGACCGCAGGTCAACCGCGAAGCGCTGAACCAGCGTCAGGCGGCCGTGCTGATCCCGGTCGTGCGTCGCGCGCAACCGGGCCTGCTGCTCACCCAGCGTTCTCCCCATTTGCGTAAGCACGCGGGTCAGGTCGCCTTTCCGGGTGGCGCAGTGGACAGCTCCGACGCCTCGCTGATTGCCGCCGCGCTGCGGGAAGCGCAGGAAGAGGTTGCCATTCCGCCGGAGGCCGTTGAGGTCATCGGCGTGCTGCCGCCCGTCGACAGCGTTACCGGTTTTCAGGTCACGCCGGTGGTGGGCATTATCCCGCCCGGTCTGCAGTATCACGCCAGCGTCGATGAAGTCTCTGCGGTGTTTGAAATGCCGCTTGAAGAGGCGCTCCGGCTAAGTCGTTATCATCCGCTGGATATCCATCGACGGGGGCATGACCATCGGGTCTGGTTGTCCTGGTATCAGCATTATTTTGTCTGGGGCATGACGGCGGGCATCATTCGCGAACTGGCGCTGCAAATCGGCCTGAAACCTTGACTATACTTTACATTCCATCCTTTTTCGCAGGTTTGCGATCCGCGTCGCGCTATTAGCAAAACCCATCGTTAACCATTAGTTTAATTCATGTGAATAGTTAAGCCGAGGTCGGTGTTCCCTCTTACACTATGCGCAGTTATAACATCGTTACTGGAACCCCGGTAACCCTGTCAGGAGTGTGAAAGTGATTAGTATATTCGACATGTTCAAAGTGGGAATTGGCCCTTCGTCTTCCCATACTGTTGGCCCGATGAAGGCCGGTAAACAGTTCGTCGATGATCTGGTCGAAAAAGGATTACTGGAAAGCGTTACCCGTGTCGCCGTGGATGTTTACGGCTCGCTGTCATTAACGGGTAAAGGCCACCACACCGATATCGCCATTATTATGGGTCTGGCAGGCAATATGCCGGATACCGTAGATATTGATGCCATCCCGGCATTCATCCGCGACGTGGAAACACGCGGCCGCCTGCTGCTGGCAAACGGTCAGCAGGAAGTCGATTTCCCGCAGGATGACGGCATGCGTTTTCGCAGCGACAACCTGCCGCTGCATGAAAACGGCATGACCATTCACGCTTACAGCGGCGAAAAAGAGATTTACAGCAAAACGTACTACTCCATCGGCGGTGGCTTCATCGTGGATGAAGAGCATTTTGGCAAAGACAGCGTCGGCGACGTCAGCGTACCTTACCCGTTCAAATCGGCTACCGAGATGCTGGGCTACTGCAAAGAGACCGGTCTTTCACTGTCCGGCATGGTGATGCAGAACGAACTGGCCCTGCACAGCAAAAAAGAGATTGAAGACTATTTTGCGAACGTCTGGCAAACCATGCGCGCCTGTATCGACCGCGGGATGAACACCGAAGGCGTTCTGCCGGGTCCACTGCGCGTACCGCGTCGTGCCTCTGCCCTGCGCCGTATGCTGGTGACCACGGACAAGTTCTCCAATGACCCGATGAACGTGGTCGACTGGGTAAACATGTTTGCCCTGGCGGTTAACGAAGAGAATGCCGCCGGTGGCCGCGTCGTGACGGCGCCAACCAACGGTGCGTGCGGTATCGTTCCGGCAGTGCTGGCGTATTACGATCACTTTATTGAGCCCGTGACGCCGGACATCTACATCCGCTATTTCCTGGCGGCAGGTGCCATCGGTGCGCTGTACAAAATGAACGCCTCCATCTCCGGTGCGGAAGTGGGCTGTCAGGGTGAAGTGGGCGTTGCCTGCTCCATGGCGGCGGCGGGTCTGGCAGAGCTGCTGGGCGCAAGCCCTGAGCAGGTCTGCGTGGCGGCGGAAATCGGTATGGAACATAACCTCGGTCTGACCTGTGACCCGGTCGCGGGCCAGGTGCAGGTGCCGTGCATCGAGCGTAACGCGATTGCCTCGGTGAAAGCCATCAACGCCTCACGGATGGCGATGCGCCGTACCAGCGAACCTCGCGTATCGCTGGATAAGGTGATTGAAACCATGTACGAAACCGGCAAGGACATGAACGCGAAATACCGCGAGACGTCCCGTGGTGGCCTGGCCATAAAGGTGCAGTGCGACTAATACTGCCTTTCGCCCATCTGCAACGGATGGGCGAATTTCCCTCTTCTTTCTCGTCTCCTTCTGCTTTCCCCACTACACTTTTACTGTTGCGTCCGGCTTTTGTGGCTGGTGGCTTATCAGGCGACCGTTCATGCAAACTGCACAAACGATCATTAAAAACTATCGCCGAAAACGCGTTATCGTCTGTGTGACGGTTGCGCTCCTCACGCTCATCCTGACGTTAGGCATTCGCTTTATTTCACAGCGCAATGTTAACCAACAGCGGATCCTCGATTTTACCAGCCACACCGTTCGCGCCCTTGATAACGTCCTGCTTTCTTTAGAGAACCGCCGCAGCGTGCTGCAGCCCCTGGTGGGGCAGCCCTGCCCGCAGGCGCACCTGGCGCTGCGAAAGCAGGCCGCCATTTTGCAGACGGTACGCTCCATCGCCCTGATTAACGACGGAATCCTGTACTGCTCGAGTATTTTCGGGAGCCGCAATGTGCCCGTTCGCGACTTCCTGAAAGAATTACCCGCCAGCACGGCGAAGCTGATTTTATCGAGCGACCAGTGGCTGCTTAAGGGTAGCCCGATATTGATCCAGTGGTATCCCGTCTCTCAGGACGGTGAAGCTGGCGTTATCGAAATCATCAATATCGATCTGATTGCCAAAATGATCCTCGAGCCCCAGCGCCCGCTCATCAATGACGTGGCGCTAACCGTAGGCGATCGCTCTCTGCGCTATGGACAACGCGTCAGCGATAGCCTGACGTTTGATGAGGAGGGCTCTCTTTTCCGGCAATCGTCAACCCGAAACCCTTTCACCATTACGGTCAGCGGGCCAGGCCCTGGAGAATTAGCCTTAAAAAGCCTGCCAGCCCAGCTGCCGCTGGGACTCATGCTCAGCCTGCTGCTGGGCTATCTCGCCTGGCTGGCAACGGCAAACCGGATGAGCTTTACGTGGGAGATCGATATGGGCATTGCGGCGCGGGAATTTGAGCTTTTCTGCCAGCCGCTGGTGAATGCCCGTACCCAGGCGTGCACCGGCGTGGAGATCCTGCTGCGCTGGAATAACCCCCGTCAGGGTTGGATCACCCCGGAGGTGTTTATCCCTTTGGCAGAAGAGCATAACCAGATTGTCCCCCTGACCCGCTATGTCATCGCCGAAACGGTGCGCCAGATAGGCTACTTCCCTTCCAGCGCCGGTTTTCACATTGGGATTAACGTCGCCGCCAGCCATTTCCGTCATGCGGCATTGATACAGGACCTGAACCGCCTCTGGTTCAGCGCCGGTCCGCGTCAGCAGCTGGTGATTGAACTCACGGAACGGGATGCGCTGCTGGATGCGGATTATCGCATCGTGCGCGAACTGCATCGCAAAGGGGTGAAGCTCGCCATCGACGATTTTGGTACCGGGAACAGCTCCCTCTCCTGGCTTGAAAAGCTGCACCCGGACGTGCTGAAAATCGACCAGTCGTTTACCACCGCCATCGGTACCGACGCCGTGAACTCGACGGTGACGGATATGATTATTGCGCTGGGACAGCGGCTGAATATTGAACTGGTGGCTGAAGGGGTCGAGACGGAGGAGCAGGCGCGCTACTTGCGCCGCCATGGCGTGCCTGTCCTGCAGGGCTTTTTCTATGCGCGGCCCATGCCGCTACGGGATTTTCCGAAGTGGCTGGCGGGAAGTTCATCCCCGCCAGCGCATCATAACGGGCACATCGTGCCCTTAATGCCGCTGCGCTAAGCCGACTTACTCATCTTCGTCGTGGGCTGATTGTTCTTTAACAATACGAACCATATCAACGCGATAGTCGTTGGCTTCAACGATCGTAATGTGCAGCGGCGCCAGCTCGATCACATCGCCGACGCGCGGGATTTGTCCGTTAACGGCGATCACCAGACCGGCAACGGTCGCGATGTCTTCTTCATCGTTGATCACGTTTTCCAGCCCCAGCGTGTGCGAGAGCGCGTGCAGGTCTGTGGTACCTTTAACCAGCCAGCCTTCACCGTCGGCAACGATCTCAGGCGTTTCGTCGGCATCCGGGAATTCACCGGCAATCGCTTCCAGTACGTCCAGCGGCGTAACCAGTCCCTGCACCACGCCAAACTCGTTGGTGACGATAACAAAGCTACCGCGAGCGCGGCGCAGCACCCCGAGCAGGTTGATAGGATCCAGCGTTTCCGGCACGACAATCGCAGGCGACGCGGCGGCAACGGCTTCCACGTTGACGCCCTCTTCCAGGGCCACCAGCATCTCTTTTGCCCGCACCACGCCGATGATCTCATCCAGCTCACCGCGACACACCGGGAACAGGCTGTGCGGAGAAGAGAGCAGCTGCTGGCGAATTTCATCGACGCTTAGATTTGCATCAACCCAGCTGATCTCCCCGCGCGGCGTCATGATGCCGCGCAGCGAACGGGAGGCCAGGGAGAGCACGCCGTTAATCATGTAGCGCTCTTGTTCCACAAACGCCCCTTCCGGGACCGGAACCGGGTTATGGTTTTCGGAATCAGACTGGACGTTCACCTGACGACGACCGCCCATCAGGCGCAGAATCGCGTCTGCGGTACGGGCGCGCAGCGGCTGATTCGACTGCTGCTTAATAAAGTTACGGCGCGCAATCTGGTTGAACAGCTCGATCAGAATCGAGAAGCCAATCGCGGCGTACAGGTAGCCTTTCGGAATATGGAAGCCAAAACCTTCCGCCACCAGGCTCAGACCAATCATCAGCAGGAAGCTCAGACACAGCACGACCACCGTCGGATGCTGGTTGACGAAGCGCGTCAGCGGCTTCGAGGCCAGCAGCATGACCGCCATAGCAATGACAACTGCCGCCATCATTACCGGCAGATGATTCACCATGCCGACCGCCGTGATCACCGCATCCAGCGAGAAGACTGCATCAAGCACCACAATCTGCAGCACCACCACCCAGAAGCTGGCATAGCCTTTACCGTGCCCATCATCGTGCTGACGGTTTTCCAGCCGCTCGTGTAGCTCCGTCGTCGCTTTGAAAAGCAGGAATATCCCCCCGATCAGCATGATTAAATCACGCCCGGAGAAGGTATAGTCCATGACGGAGAACAGCGGTTTGGTCAGCGTGACCATCCAGGAGATGACGGAAAGCAGCCCCAGTCGCATAACCAGCGCCAGCGAGAGACCAATCAGACGCGCTTTATCACGCTGTTTTGGCGGCAGTTTGTCCGCAAGGATGGCGATAAACACCAGGTTATCAATGCCGAGAACAATCTCCAGCACCACCAGCGTGAGCAATCCCACCCAGATTGACGGGTCCATTAAGAATTCCATGACAAGCTCCTGCTAAAGGAATGACGAAACGGTGCCCCACTCAACGTGGGCAAAACAGAGGCAAACAGAGTCGATACGTGGCGAGGATCGCCGGTGAATAAGGCGCGTAATGGCCTGGTTGATGACTGACGTCGGTGACGGTCCATATAGTGGGCTGTAACCCTATACTCCTGAACGATTAAACGGAGGCTAAACATATCAGAGACACTGTGTTTTTAGCAAAGATTTACGTTCCTTTGCAAAGTTCTGTAACACAGCGACTTTACGCTACAGATAAATCTGTAACGCGTGGCTAAATTACGGATCTTCATCACATAAATTATTTTTTCACTATCTAAAATAATTCGCGGAAGTCTTAGTTTTTTTGAACTCTAACCCTTATCTGAATCGATTCGGTTCGCCAATACGATTCTCAGTACGGCTGCCTGGCAGGCGTATTAATGATAATAAAAGGAGGTAGCAAGTGACCATTGCTATTGTCATAGGCACACATGGTTGGGCTGCTGAGCAGCTACTCAAAACGGCAGAGATGCTGTTGGGCGAGCAGGAAAACGTCGGCTGGATCGATTTCGTTCCCGGTGAAAACGCCGAGACGCTGATAGAGAAGTACAACGCTCAACTCGCGAAGCTGGATACCAGCAAAGGCGTGCTGTTTCTCGTTGATACATGGGGCGGCAGCCCATTCAATGCCGCCAGCCGCATTGTCGTCGATAAAGAGCACTATGAAGTTGTCGCCGGGGTTAATATTCCCATGCTGGTGGAAACCTTCATGGCTCGCGACGACAATCCGGCGTTCGATGAGCTGGTGGCGCTGGCCGTTGAAACCGGTCGCGAAGGGGTAAAAGCCCTGAAGGCGCAGCCGGTTGAAAAACCTGCCCCTGCTGCCGCAGCGGCACCAAAAGCGGCAACACCGGCAAAACCGATGGGCCCAAACGATTACATGGTCATCGGCCTTGCGCGTATTGATGACCGCTTAATCCACGGCCAGGTCGCGACGCGCTGGACCAAAGAGACCAACGTTCGACGCATTATTGTGGTCAGCGACGAAGTTGCCGCCGATACCGTTCGTAAAACCCTTCTGACTCAGGTTGCTCCTCCTGGCGTTACCGCGCACGTCGTGGATGTCGCCAAGATGATCCGCGTTTACAACAACCCGAAATATGCGGGTGAACGCGTAATGCTCCTGTTCACTAACCCGACAGACGTTGAGCGCATTGTTGAAGGCGGCGTGAAAATCACCTCCGTGAACATTGGTGGTATGGCATTCCGTCAGGGCAAAACGCAGGTCAACAACGCCATTTCAGTCGATGCGAAAGATATCGAGGCATTCAACAAGCTGAATGCGCGCGGTATTGAACTGGAAGCCCGTAAGGTTTCTACGGATCAAAAACTGAAAATGATGGATTTGATCGGCAAAGTTGGGAAATAAGCCCGCGCCGGTTCTCATATAAAGTTTATGTAATAGGAGAAGTGCAATGGAGATTACCACTCTTCAGATTGTGCTGGTGTTCGTCGTCGCATGTATTGCGGGTATGGAATCCGTACTTGATGAATTTCAGTTCCACCGCCCTCTGGTGGCCTGTACGCTGATTGGGGCCGTTCTGGGTGACATGAAAACCGGTATCATCATCGGTGGTACCCTGGAAATGATCGCCCTGGGCTGGATGAACATCGGCGCGGCGGTTGCGCCCGATGCGGCGCTAGCCTCTATCATTTCGACCGTTCTGGTTATTGCTGGTCACCAGAGTATTGGTGCCGGTATCGCCCTGGCGATCCCGCTGGCAGCAGCTGGCCAGGTTCTGACCATCATCGTCCGTACTATCACCGTTGCCTTCCAGCACGCGGCGGATAAGGCGGCCGAAAACGGCAACCTCACGGCACTGTCGTGGATCCACGTTTCATCCCTGTTCCTGCAGGCGATGCGTATCGCGATCCCTGCGGTTATCGTGGCGATCTCTGTTGGTACCAGTGAAGTGCAGAGCATGCTGAACGCCATTCCAGAAGTGGTCACCGGCGGTCTGAACATCGCGGGCGGCATGATCGTGGTCGTCGGTTATGCGATGGTCATCAACATGATGCGCGCAGGCTATCTGATGCCGTTCTTCTACCTCGGCTTCGTGACCGCGGCCTTCACCAACTTCAACCTGGTTGCACTGGGTGTGATTGGTGCGGTAATGGCGATTCTCTACATCCAGCTCAGCCCGAAATATAACCGCGTCGCGGGTGCCCCAGCGCAGGCTGCTGGTAACAACGATCTCGATAACGAACTGGACTAACAGGTGAGCGAAATGGTTGATATGACAAAAACTACCACCGAGAAAAAACTCACTCCGGGTGATATTCGTGGCGTGTTCATCCGTTCTAACCTGTTTCAGGGTTCATGGAACTTCGAACGTATGCAGGCGCTGGGCTTCTGCTTCTCCATGGTGCCGGCGATCAAACGCCTGTACCCAGAAAACAACGAAGCGCGCCGTCAGGCGATCAAGCGTCACCTGGAATTCTTTAACACCCATCCTTACGTAGCGGCTCCGGTTCTGGGCGTAACGCTGGCGATGGAAGAACAGCGTGCGAACGGCGCAGAGATTGACGATGGTGCCATCAACGGTATCAAAGTCGGCCTGATGGGTCCGCTGGCCGGTGTCGGTGACCCAATCTTCTGGGGTACCGTGCGTCCGGTCTTCGCGGCGCTGGGTGCCGGTATCGCGATGAGCGGCAGCCTGCTTGGTCCACTGCTGTTCTTCATCCTTTTCAACGCCGTGCGCCTGCTGACCCGTTACTACGGTGTGGCCTACGGCTACCGTAAAGGGGTGGACATTGTTAAGGACATGGGCGGCGGCTTCCTGCAGAAACTGACTGAGGGGGCGTCAATCCTCGGCCTGTTTGTCATGGGGGCGCTGGTTAACAAGTGGACGCACGTGAACATCCCGCTGGTGGTATCGACCATCACCGGTCAGGATGGTCAGACCCGCGTCACCACCGTGCAGACGATTCTGGACCAGCTGATGCCTGGCCTGGTACCGCTGCTGTTGACCTTTGCCTGCATGTGGCTGCTGCGTAAGAAAGTAAACCCTCTGTGGATTATCGTTGGCTTCTTCGTCATCGGTATCGCGGGCTACGCTGTCGGCCTGCTGGGTCTGTAAGTTTCAATGCTATAGGCCGGGGGCTTGCCCCCGGTTTTTTTATTTGGAGGATGAATGACTGTTACGGACATCGTACTGGTTTTATTTATTGCTGCCCTTCTGGCTTACGCGATCTATGACGAGTTCATCATGCCCCGCCGTCACGGCGAGACGCTGCTCTCCCTTCCCCTTCTGCGACGCGGGCGCGTGGATGCGTTTATCTTCGCAGGTCTCATCGCTATTCTTATTTACAATAACGTCACCGGCCATGGTGCAATATTAACCACATGGTTATTATGTGCGCTGGCATTAATGGCGGTTTATCTGTTCTGGATCCGCACGCCGAAAATCATTTTTAAATCCCGCGGATTTTTCTTCGCCAATGTGTGGATAGAATATAACCGTATTAAAGAGATGAATTTATCCGAAGACGGTGTGCTGGTGATGCAATTAGAACAACGCCGCCTGCTTATTCGGGTAAAGAATATTGACGACCTGGAAAAGATATACAAGTTACTCGTTAAAACTCAATGAGTTAAATATATAGCAATGGCTATATTCCGTGTTTATCTTGCGCAAGAAATATAGCCGAAGCTATATCCCCTTCGTTAATTTGTCCTCTATTTGTTAACGATATTTTCACGCTTAAAGACAAATGAAAATCGTTATCACCAAGCATTTTAAATAATGCCTCATCGTTGTTGTTTTATATTCTCAAAATATGTTAAGGTTGCGCCCGTCGTTGGGGAGTAGCCGATTTCCTGCTCGCAGGAAATGTACGTGTCAACATACTCGTTGAAAAACGTGGCGCGTACGGATCGCTGACAGCACACCTTATGTGCAGCGCGATCAGGCGAGACCATAGATACATCAACTGCTGTTTACTGGGGGCAGTGATGTGTCATATGGATATCCCCGGTCTGGACGCTGTTATGAATATCTCCGCTACGATCCTCCTCGCTTTTGGCATGTCCATGGACGCTTTTGCGGCTTCCATCGGAAAAGGCGCCACGCTCCACAAACCTAAGTTCTCAGAAGCCCTGCGTACCGGCCTCATTTTTGGTGCTATCGAAACGCTTACGCCGCTTATCGGCTGGGGACTTGGCATGCTCGCCAGCCAGTTCGTGCTGGAGTGGAACCACTGGATTGCCTTCGTACTGCTGGTGTTTCTCGGTGGCCGAATGGTGATTGAAGGTTTTCGCGGCGGTGATGATGAAGACGAGGAACCGCAGCACCGCCACGGGTTCTGGCTGCTGGTCACCACGGCGATTGCCACCAGCCTTGATGCGATGGCCGTCGGCGTCGGCCTGGCATTCCTGCAGGTCAATATTATCGCCACCGCGCTGGCCATCGGCTGCGCAACGCTGATTATGTCCACGCTGGGCATGATGGTCGGACGGTTTATCGGCCCGCTGCTGGGTAAACGCGCCGAGATCCTGGGAGGAATTGTGCTGATTGGCATTGGTGCCCAGATCCTCTGGGCACACTTCGCCAGTTAATCTTCGCGCTGCCAGACGTGGATACTGAAATCCGTCTGGCAGTTAAATGTAGAGTGTGTAGCTAGCGCTTCCCATACTTCCGGTTTTGCCCGCCACGCGAACGGCGTCATCTGCAGCAGCGCGGTTGCTTCTTCCCCTTTCAGCTTCATTTCATACGCTACGGTTTGCTCCTGCTTCAGGGTAAAACCGGCCAGCTGTTCAGAATGAGGGGCATGGAGACGCACTTCGTCGTAGATCAGGCCTTTCAGCTCCATCAGATGACGCGGGCCCGGCGTCACGGTGACGACCCATCCGCCCGGTTTCACCACGCGAGCCAGCTCTTCCGCCTTGCAGGGCGCGTAAATGCGGATAACCGCATTCATGCTGGCATCGTCAAACGGCAGCCGGTGGCTGGATGCCACGCAGAACGTCACGTCCGCGTAACGCTTTGCCGCCGCGCGAATGGCCACTTTCGACACGTCCAGACCGAATGTCAACGCGCCCTTCTCGCGTGCGATCCCGGCAAAGCGTGCGGTGTAGTACCCTTCCCCGCAGCCGATATCGAGCATGGCGGTGGCTGAACCCGGCAGGATGTCATTCAGCATCTGCGCGACAGTCTCCCGTAGCGGCAAATAGTGCCCGGCATCCAGAAACGCTCGGCGCGCCTGCATCATCTCTGCACTGTCGCCTGGATCGCGGGAGCGCTTATGCTGCACCGGCAGAAGATTCACGTAGCCTTCCTTTGCCATATCAAACTGATGCCCCTGCGGACAGGTATAGCTTTTATCTGAATGCGTCAGGGGGGCGTGGCAAAGGGGACAGCTGAAGGACATGGTAACTCCGGAGCATAATCAAAGGGCGAAGTGTACCGCTATTCGCCCTGGTTATAAACGCCCGGTTAACGCATAACGATAAGGTGGTCGGAGCCCGCCGGTAACCCGTCAGGTTTTACATTCTCCAGACGCAACACGTTACCCATAATCTCACTGAAGACAGGCGCGGAAACGGCACCGCCATAATAGGCCCCATTTTGCGGATCGTTAATGACCACCACCAGAGCGAAGCGCGGATCGCTGGCAGGTGCAACGCCGGCCGTATAGGCGACGTATTTATCGACGTACTTCCCGCTGTCGTCAATTTTCTTCGCCGTACCGGTTTTCACCGCCACCCGGTAATCGCGAACGGCGGCCTTAACGCCCCCGCCACCGGGCAGCGCAACGCTCTCCATCATGTGTTCCACCTCGTGCGCGATCTCTTCCGGCATGACGCGGTGTCCGATAACGGGTGGATCGATACGCGTAATCGATAGAGGTCGCTCGAGCCCGAAGCCGCCGATCGTGGCGTAGACGTGCGCCAGCTGGAGCGGCGTCACCATCAGCCCGTAGCCGAAGGCAAAGGTCGCACGATCGAGCTGGCTCCAGTATTTACGATTTGGCAACAACCCCGCGCTCTCGCCCGTTAAGCCAAGCCCCGTATTCGCGCCAAACCCAAAGTTTCTATAGGTATCAATAAGATGCTGGACAGGCATTGCCAGGGAAAGTCGGGATACACCGGTGTCGCTCGATTTTTGCAGGATCCCGGTCATCGTCAGTTCAGGATAATAGCCCACGTCGCGGATACGATGCCCGTCAAGGGTATACGGGTGAGTGTCAATCACGCTGTCCGGCTGGACCAGGCCCTGCTGCAGGGCCGTCATCAGCACCAGCGGCTTGACCGTCGAGCCGGGTTCGAACGTATCGCTGATCGCGCGATTACGGAAATCGTTTATCGTCGCGCCTTCCCGATTATTGGGGTTGAAATCCGGATAGCTCGCCATGGCGAGTATTTCCCCGGTTGGGATATTAATTAGCACCGATGCACCAGAATCGGCCTTGTTCCAGGCCACGGCATTATCGAGCGCATCTTCGGTGATGGTTTGCAGCCGCTCGTCGATACTTAACTGGATGTTATGCGCCGGCGTGGGCGCCACTTCCGTCAGGTTTTCAACCACGCGACCATAGCGGTCTTCCCTTACCTGCCGCACTCCGGCCTTGCCGGTCAGCTGCGCGTTAAAGCTTTTTTCCACGCCTTCAATGCCCTGCCCGTCAATATTGGTGAAGCCAATCAGGTTCGCTGCCACATGGCCGGCAGGATAAAAACGGCGAGATTCATCGCGTAAATTGATACCGGGCAGATTCAGCTTATCGATCCACTTCGCCTGTGCGGGATCGACCTGACGGGCAAGATAAATAAAACGCCCCTGCGGGTTGGCGTTGATTCGCGCCGAAAGTGTGCCCAGGGAGAGATGCAGCGCGTTTGCCAACGCCTGCCAGCGATCGTCAATGCCGACGCCCCCTTTTGCCAGCACCGTTTTAGGATCGGCCCAGACGGCCCGGACGGGCACGCTCACCGCCAGGGGGCGACCTTCGCGATCCATTATCATGCCCCGCGGCGCATCAATCGCCAGCTGGCGGAGGGAGCGCATATCTTCCTGCTTCACCAGATTGTCAGGCTTGATGATTTGCAGCCAGGCAACGCGGCCCAGCAAAAAAGCCAGACTACAAAAAATAGCTAAACAGAGCAGCACAAAACGCGCTGGCGTGAAATTGCCAGCGGTCGTTATCAATTTCTTCTTCACCTGAACCCCAGGACTGTTAAACAACGCCCTGATTTAACGGGAAAAGATGGGTTTAAGGTGGCAAAACAGTGCTACTAACCTCGCAGCTTTGCAACAAGTTACTAACAAGAGTGCCAATGGTAATATTTTGAAAGATAAGGGACATAAAAAAGCCCCGCATTATGCGAGGCTTTATGTCTGAGATTGAAGTGCTAAGCGCTTCAGTCAGCAGCGGTTCGATCAGATAGCAGTTACGTTAACTGCAGCTGGGCCTTTCTGGCCGTCCTGAATTTCGAACTCAACGTTCTGGCCTTCAGCCAGAGTTTTGAAGCCGTTACCCTGGATTGCAGAGAAGTGTACGAACACGTCTTTGCTGCCGTCAGCAGGAGTAATGAAACCAAAACCTTTAGACTCGTTGAACCACTTAACTTGACCTTTAATCTTTGCCATTTTGCAAAATTCCTTAGAGTGTTTTCTTAGCCCGCAGGCATTAACTGAGATAAAACTGAGACATTACTGCATGAGGCACTAATATAAGGTTCGGCAGAGAAGCGGTATTCAACGACAACGTGTTTACTCAGGACTTCTTTACTGAAAATGCCACACATAAACAGAACTGTACCTCGTTTGACCCAAAACGTGTTATCACACACTATGTTTAATATGGCAAGCCATTTTTAAACATGTCTCGATCCGCCGCACAAATTCGAACAGTGCCTGTCAGGTTTTGCACAATTATGCGCATCACTTACAGACAGCTCTGCTGCGTAACAAAGACCCAGCGTTGCTTTCACAAGCGCTGTAATCTAAGACTTTTTTAACATAGCTCAATCATTACGAAGCGTCCAGCAACCGGGAAAAGAAATCTTACGTCCTGATTGAGTTAGAACAATTTGTGAAAACTTATGCTTAAATCATTGTAACGCGACCAAATTGTTTCAGAGAAAAAACACTGTTAATAACCCGCGCCGAACTGTATTAAAATGCACCAACCATTAAATAGTGTTATGCACCAAAATAATGAAATTTTTATGACTCTGCATCAAAAGAAGGCAAGCAAAACGTTTCGATAAAAATAAAACAATCCTGCACGCGTTTCCAGACAGAATATATGCACTCCTTTATCGCTTCGTTTATAAGGATAAATATTCACCAACTTTCAGTATCCTGAAAGAAGGATTAACCGGTGCTAAATTATCTAGCGCTTCAGTTAACTCCCGCACAGGTTCATCGAGGGCTTCATCTGCCAGTTCAAACACGCCCCAGTGAATGGGAAACGCCAGAGGACAACCCAGCTGCTGCCACAATGCCACCGCAGATTGCGGATCCATATGATGGATAGCCATGAACCATCGTGGGGCATAAGCTCCAATCGGTAACGCGGCAGCATCTATATGGCCCAGACGTTCAGGTATCAGCAGCAGCTCAGGCGAATACCCCGTATCTCCGCTGAACCAGAAACGATGATGTCGACCTTCCATAACCCAGCCGCACCATAATGAGCGATTGCGGTTCCATGGCGTGCGCATACTCCAGTGCTGTGCCGGTACGGCGGTCAGCATCATCCCCTGCCAGGTGAAGCTCTGCCACCAGTCGAGCTCAACCACGCGTTTAGCCCCCCGGCGGCGAAACCAGTCGGCCAGGCCCAGCGGAACAAAAAAACTGACCTCGGGGAAGCGTTTGAGAATTCGGCGAATGGTCGCGTCATCAAGATGATCATAATGATTATGGGAGATGACGACCGCATCAAGCTGATTGAGTTGATTGAGTGACAGCGCGGGAGGCGTTTTGCGCTGTGGGCCCAGGAAAGGGAGTGGAGAAGCGCGCTGTGAAAAAACCGGATCGGTAAGGATGATATTGCCGTCCAGCTGCAGCATTACGCTCGCGTGTCCCAGCCACCATACCCCATCTTCATGAGGTTGAGTAAGCTCAACCGGTTGCCACCACTGTTGGATAAAGTCTTCATAGCCCAGCGCGGGTGGCTTCGGTAAACCGGCCTCTTTACGCGCTTTGCGCCAACGGTCAAGATCGCCGGGTTGATGTCCGACAGGATCGGTATTACGAAAACCGTTCGGGGTGTGATGTTTCAGGGAGGGGTCATACCAGGGATTTTTCCAGACCACAGCCACCTCCCAGCATAAAAAGATTAACGCTCAGCCACCAGGCGGATAAAGTCGTCTTCGTCTTTGCTTTCTTCAGCGACCGCGTCTTTCGGCGCGTCTTTCTCTTCCGGTTCGTTAGCCTCACACAGACGGCGTAGCAGCGCATTCTGACGTTTTTGCTGATCGAGCAGCGCTTCCAGCAGTTCAATCTGCTCGTTAGTACGGGAGCTGGCACGGTTCACAAAAAACCAAATGACCAGGCCCACAAGCAGAACAACCAAAGAAATCATCAGGGATGCCATATTCAGCAGCCCTGAATTCAGTAACTCACCCATTTCACCACCTCAATAAAAACGTCTATTTTACCACTGGCGCGAAGGAAGGAAATCACCTAAAGAAAAAATGCGTATTACCACGGAATAAACTTATTGATTGCGCAAACGCCGCTAAAAAACTGTACATCCTGATCGCACATCACATTGATCGTCTGCGTCCATAACACCACGCACGCTATCAGCACGATAATCAGAATTACCCAGCGTATTTTTTTCACTCCACACTCCGTCTAAAAACCTGATGTAACGAGGTTAACACGCTTATCTTAAACAAGGACTAACTGTACCGCCATCGCACTTTTTTCAGAATCCTGCACTTGTTTCATCGTGTAAACCGTTTAGGCTAGCTTTATGATAACAACGACAAAAGAGGTTGATGATGCGCTTCATTATTCGAACAATTATTGCACTGGCTATCGTCTGGATTGGCCTTCTGCTCACGGGTTATGGCGTGCTTGTGGGAAGCACCGAAAACGCAGCCGGGTTAGGGATTCAATGTAAATATTTAACGGCACAGGGCGTGAGCACTGCGCAATATTTGCATACTGACAGCGGGATCGTTGGTTTGACCAACTGTCCGGTCCTGCGAAAGACATCCGTCGTGATTGATAATGGCTAATCAGCCGGTGACCTGACTGATATAAAAAACGCCGCAACAGATGCGGCGTTTTTTATGCGAGCAGAGATTAAAACGGGTAGTCGTGGTAACCCATCTGTTCAGAAATCTTACGTGCGGCAGTGTGGAGAATAGCCACATACTCATGCAGGCGCTCTTCGGAGAAGCGTAAGGTTGGGAAGGAGATACTTAAGCCCGCGATTACTACGCCAAAGCGGTCAAACACCGGAACGCCGATGCAGCGCAGACCCTCTTCCTGTTCTTCGTTATCTTCGCCATACCCCTGCTCGCGTACGCGATCGAGCACCGTTAACAGCGCGTCCGTGCTGGTAATGGTTCGTGAGGTACTTTGCTTGTATTCCACGCCTTCGAGGATCTGCTTCACTTCCTCACGATCGCGCCACGCCAGCAGAACCTTACCAATCGCGGTGCTGTAGAGCGGGTTGCGACGACCAATGCGCGAGTACATGCGCAGATTGTACATGGAGTCGATTTTATGGATATAAACAATGCTGTCTTCATCCAGCGCACCGAGATGGATGGTCTCTTTAGTCAGACGAGATATTTCACGCATCTGAATATCAGCGCTGCGGATCAGGTCAACATTTTGTAGCGCACGAGCGCCCAGCTCAAACAGCTTCAGCGTCAGAGAGTATTTTTCAGATTCGCCTTCCTGGGCAACGTAGCCCAGCGACTTCATGGTTTGTAAAAAGCGATATACGGTGCTTTTAGACATCATCACGCGCTGCGACAACTCTGTAATACCTATTTCACGCTCTTCCCCCAGCGCCTGTAAGATGCCAAACACCTTCAGCACGGAAGAAACAGAATCTGGCTGTTTATCCAAATCCGCAATAGCCATTTACCACCTCATAGAGAGTGTTTTATAAAAATCAGAACCGGTTTTTATTATAAGTTCCCGTCATGTCACCTGCAATCAATCCGCGTTTACTTCGTTACAAATCTGCGACATATCGCGGCTGTAACAATGCTAAAATAGTTACCCTGAGAATAATTTCACGCTGAGCTTTTTTAATCCTAATGGAAAAGACCCTTTCCGATGGCCTGCCTTTACCCCTGCGGTATGGCGCTATAGCGACCATTATTATCGGTATCTCAATGGCCGTCCTTGACGGCGCAATCGCGAACGTTGCCCTGCCAACCATCGCCAGCGACCTGCATGCGTCTCCCGCCAGTTCGATATGGATCGTTAACGCCTATCAGATTGCGATTGTGGTTTCCCTGCTCTCGTTCTCTTTCCTGGGCGATATGTTCGGTTACCGTCGGGTGTATCAGTGCGGTCTGGTGGTTTTCACCTTCACGTCCTTGCTATGCGCCCTTTCAGAGTCGCTGCATACCCTGACGCTTGCCCGCATCGCGCAGGGTTTTGGCGGCGCGGCGCTCATGAGCGTAAACACGGCGTTGATCCGCTTAATTTATCCGCAGCGTCATCTGGGGCGCGGCATGGGGATAAACTCGTTTATTGTCGCTGTCTCTTCCGCCGCCGGGCCAACTATTGCGGCGGCGATCCTTTCCGTTGCGTCATGGCAATGGCTGTTTGCTATTAACGTGCCGCTGGGCATTGTCGCTATATTCTTTGCCCTGCGCTTTCTTCCCGCTAACGGCCCTAAAAGCACCATGCCGCGCTTTGATGTGGCGAGTGCGGTGATGAATGCCCTGACCTTTGGCCTGCTGATTACGGCGCTGAGCGGCTTTGCGCAGGGACAGTCTCTGATGCTTACCGGCGCGGAGCTCATTGCCCTGCTGGCGATCGGCTTCTTCTTTGTTCGCCGCCAGCTCACTCTCCCTGTTCCTTTACTGCCGGTCGATCTGCTGCGTATTCCCCTTTTTTCCCTCTCCATTTGCACGTCAGTCTGCTCGTTCTGCGCCCAAATGCTGGCTCTGGTATCTTTGCCCTTCTTTCTGCAGAGCGTGGTCGGCCGTTCAGAAGTGGAGACCGGCCTGCTGTTAACCCCCTGGCCGCTGGCGACCATGGTGATGGCGCCGCTGGCAGGTTACTTAATTGAACGCGTCCATGCCGGTTTACTGGGAGCATTGGGGCTCGCGGTGATGGCGACAGGCCTTTTCGCGCTGGCTCTGCTACCGTCATCGCCAACCGATCTGGACATCATCTGGCGCATGATCCTGTGCGGCGCAGGGTTTGGCCTGTTCCAGTCCCCTAACAATCACACCATCATCACCTCCGCACCGCGCCATCGAAGCGGTGGTGCCAGCGGCATGCTGGGGACCGCGCGCCTTCTGGGACAAAGCAGCGGCGCGGCGCTGGTCGCCCTGATGTTTAACCTCGCCGGGCAAAACGGCAACCATGTTGCGCTTCTCACCGCGGGAGCCCTTGCCTCGCTCGCGGCGGTCGTCAGCGGCCTGCGTGTGACCCAGCCCAGGGTTCAGGCATAAAAAAAGCCGGGCGGAGTGTTCTCCTGCCCGGCTTATTAGGGGTCTTAGCGTTACTTCAGGTATTCCCCACTGCGCAACGCTTCGATACGTTTATCCAGCGGCGGGTGAGACATAAACAGCTCGCTCAGCGATTTGGATTTACCGTTAATGCAGAAGGCCATCATGCTGTTCGCTTCCTGCGGCTCATAGCTGGTTTTCAGACGCTGCAGCGCGGCAATCATCTTGTCACGACCAACCAGCTTCGCCGAGCCGGCATCCGCGTGGAATTCACGGTGGCGGGAGAACCACATGGTGATGATGCTGGCCAGAATACCGAATACCAGTTCCAGAACCATCGAAACGGCGAAGTAGATCAGCGGATTGCCGTTGCTCTCTTCACCTTCGTCACGGTTTCCGCCCATAAAGCCTGCCGCGACCTGCGCCAGAATACGGGAGATGAAGATCACGAAGGTGTTCACCACGCCCTGAATCAGGGTCATGGTCACCATGTCACCGTTGGCGATATGGCTGATTTCGTGGGCAATAACCGCTTCGGCTTCGTCACGGCTCATGTTCTGCAGCAATCCGGTGCTGACGGCAACCAGTGACGCATCGCGACGGGCGCCCGTGGCGAAAGCGTTGATGTCCGGGGCATGGTAAATCGCCACCTGCGGCATGGCGATCCCGGCCTGACGGGATTGCTGAGCCACCGTATTCATCAGCCACTGTTCCATATCGTTACGCGGCTGTTCAATAACCTCACCACCTACCGATTTCAGTGCCATCCACTTGGACATCAGCAGGGAGATGAACGAGCCACCAAAACCAAACAGCAGCGCCATAATCAACAGACCCTGAACGCTGCTCGACTGAATTCCTGTCAGGCTTAGCACGAGCCCGAAAACCACCATGACCGCCAGGTTGGTGAGCAGGAAGAGCGCGATTCGCATCATAATTTTCTTTTTACCTCAGTTTAACAAAACGCACTATGCGATTACCCACATCGTATGGGTATTGCGGCTATTTTCAAGCATCCGGCGGGCGTAAGTCACCAGAAAGACACAACTTTACACAATTGGAAATCTGGCTGACGGAAGGATGCAGAACAAAAAGAAACAGGCACAATTTCTTGTGCCTGTTGGGAGGTTATTTTGCCGGAGCGGGCTGTACGGCTGGTTTCTCTTTTTCCTGATTCGCCAGGTCGAGAGCAATATGCACCGTCTCGTCCAGATACGGATCCGGCTCCTGGTAATCTTTGGGCAGATCGTCCAGTTTCTTGAGCAGAGGTTTGCCTTCGCGCTTGAAGCGATCGTTGATACGCGCCAGGCGGGTTGCATCGTCCTCGTTGTTCTCTTTCTCACGCTGTGCGTAGTTCAGAGAAACGATATTCCGCTTATCTTTTAGGGCATTGAATCGTGCAATGTCCTTCATGATGTACTGGAACTCCGGATCTTTCGCGATGCGGTCGTTATGCGCTTTCAGCAGTTCTGGGCCAAATTGCGTCATATCACCCGCTTTCACGTAGGTCGCGGCATTGATGCTGTCCCACGGCAACGCGTTATCTTCAAACTTCTCGCCGGTTTCCGTCTCTTCCGTGCCCGTCGGCATCATGATGTCCGGCGTTACGCCCTTACGCTGCGTACTGCCGCCGTTCACGCGGTAGAATTTCTGAATGGTGTACTGAACCGAGCCCAGCGCAGGCCATTCCGGACGCAGCATCTGATCGTAAATACGATTCAGAGAGCGATACTGCTGAACGGTACCTTTCCCGAAGGTTGGCTCACCGACGATCAGCGCGCGGCCATAGTCCTGCATTGCAGCGGCAAAGATTTCAGACGCCGAAGCACTGAAGCGGTCAACCAGGACCACCAGCGGGCCTTTGTAGTAGACCACTCCGTCGTTGTCGGCATCTTCACGCACTTTACCGTTGTTATCGCGCACCTGAACCACCGGGCCAGATGGAATGAACAGACCGGAGAGTGAAACCGCTTCAGTCAGCGCCCCGCCGCCGTTACTGCGCAGGTCGATGATAATGCTGCTGACGTTCTGCTTTTCAAGCTTCTGCAGCTGAACCTTCACATCGTCAGTCAGCCCCACGTAGAAGCCAGGAATATCCAGAACACCCACCTTCTCTTTACCCACGGTTTTCACCGACATTTTCACCGCGCGGTCTTCCAGACGGATACGCTCGCGGGTCAGGGTAACGATACGGGTTTTGGTGCCTTTACCGGCTGGCAGAATTTCCAGACGAACCTTGCTGCCTTTCGGACCTTTGATCAGCGCAACCACGTCATCGAGACGCCAGCCGATCACGTCGACCATGCTCTGACCTGTTTGTCCTACACCCACAATGCGATCGCCTACGCTAATCGCTTTGCTTTTGGATGCCGGGCCACCCGCGACCATGGAATTGATCACCGTGTAATCATCGTCCATCTGCAGCACCGCGCCGATACCTTCCAGAGACAGGCTCATCTCGGTATTGAACTGTTCGGTGTTGCGTGGAGAGAGATAGTTGGTGTGCGGATCGATTTCGTGCGCAAAGGCGGTCATCGCGAGTGAGAAAACATCCTCACTGTTGGTCTGGGCCAGACGACGAATGGCAAATTTGTAACGACGCGTCAGCGTGTCACGGATCTCTTTTTCGTCTTTGCCGGTCAGTTTAAGACTCAGTTCGTCGTATTTAACTTTACCGTCCCACAGCGCATTCAACTCGGCTTCATCTTTCGGCCAGGGTGCTTTACTGCGATCCAGATTAAAGGTGTCAGTACCGGTGAAGTCCATCGGACGTTCCAGCACTTTCAGTGCGTACTGATAGCGTTCAAAGCGGCGCTTTTGCGACAGGTTGTAGAGATCGTAGAACAGATCCAGCTTGCCTGAACGCAACTCGTCACCCACCTCGGATTTGCGCTTAGCGAACTGCTCGACATCGCTGGCGAGCAAAACGTTATGGCTGTAATCCAGCAAGTTCAGATAGCGGTCAAAGATTTTGGCCGAAAAGGCCTGATCGAGATCGAACTGACGATAGTGCGAGCGGGTAAAACGTGAGGTCACGCGCTCGCTCACCGTCGCGTGCTGCGTCTCTTCCTTGAGAACCGGAATTTGATCAACACGCGTGATATCGTCCACTGCAAAAGCGTGACCTGTTATGGCAAACAGGCCCGCCAGCGCGGTGAGCTTAAAAAAAGTGTTCATGCCAGGCTTGGCCTCCGTTTCAGAACAACAAGTGTTCTGCGCGTACAATCATTGACATACCAGAAGTCAGCTGTACACGAACGCCATCTTTGGTGATTTCCAGTACGGTGGCGTCCATAGCATTGTTACCCGCTTTTACCTTCAGCGCCTGACCTACGCTCAGGGCGTTAATGTCAGAAACCGGCGTATGGCGCGGCTCTTCACGAGGGGCACGCGGGGCTTTTGCTGCTGGTTTGTCTGCACGCGGTTTGCGATCGTTATTATCGTGACGACGCGGCGCAGGGCGTGGTTTACGCTCACGACGAGGCGCTTCTTCCTGGCCGTTTGCCGCGGCGGCTTCGCGTTTTTTCGCCTGCTGTTCTGCACGTTGTGCCTGAACGCGTGCTTTGGCTTCTTCAAGCTGCTTGCGCGCGTGCTCAACGTGCTGCTCGTCCAGCTCACCGCAAGGGTTGCCGTCGAGGTCCACGCGGGTAGCGCCTGGTTTGATACCGTACAGGTAGCGCCAGCTCGAAGTATAAAGACGTAAGGCGGAACGCAGCTGAGTTTTGCTGAGGTTCATTTCCCCTTCAACACGCGCCACCAGATCCTGAAAAATACCGACTTTCAGGGGACGAGCTTCACCTTCCGCGCTGAAGCACTGCGGGAAACGCTCGGCCAGAAATGCGATAACTTCTTTACTGCTATTCAACTTAGGTTGATTTTCCATGAAATTTCCTGATTACAACGGACGTTGCCAACAAGCGCAGGCATGAACAGGCGTCATTATAATGACGCTATCAGTAAATGCTACGTTATCCGTTGATTATCCTGCGACGCTCGCAAAGAATTTTTGATAATCGGTTGCAGCGAGTACGTTTTCCAGATTCGCCACCAGCTCGCGTAGCCCCTGTTCATCCTCGGTTGTAAAGCGACTGAAGACCGTACTGTCGATATCCAGAACGCCAATAATCTGATTTTTCACCACCAGCGGCAGAACGATTTCAGAATTACTGGCAGCATCACAGGCAATATGCCCGTCAAACGCATGAACGTCTTCCACACGCTGGACCTGATTTTCGGCCACCGCCGTGCCGCATACGCCACGCCCTACCGGAATACGCACGCAGGCCAGTTTGCCCTGGAACGGGCCGAGCACCAGAGTTTCACCTTCCAGGAGGTAAAAGCCGGCCCAGTTCACGTCAGAGAGACGTTCAAACAGCAATGCGCTAGTATTTGCCAGAGTGGCTAAGAAGCTGGTCTCACCCGCCATCAATGCCTTAAAATCGCGGTTCAGATCCGCGTAGAATTCTGTTTTGTTCATTATTCAATCACTTAGTTGTCTTACAAATTTACCGCATAGCCTATTAAAATAAGCATTAAATGCGCTCATGCTCAAGATGAATCCGTTCATGAGTTATTATAACTTTTCAACAATACTTATTTGTGCGCAGCTGATGGCCTTAAAAACAACCAAAATTACGCCGACTAGAAAGATAACTGTCCATACGGTAAGCGAAGCTTTGCCACGTGCACATTATCAGCGTTGCCCCCAGTGCGATACGCTTTTTATGTTGCCGAAGATGAAATCGCACCAGAGTGCCTTTTGTCCCCGCTGCGACGCCAAAATTCGCGACGGCCGCGACTGGTCGCTAACCCGTCTCGCCGCCATGGCCGTCACCATGCTGCTGCTGATGCCCTTCGCCTGGAGCGAACCGCTGCTGAAACTCTACCTGCTTGGCGTGCGCATTGACGCCAACGTACTGCAGGGTATCTGGCAGATGACCCGTCAGGGGGATCCCATCACCGCTGCCATGGTGCTGTTCTGCACCGTTGGCGCGCCGCTGGTGCTGGTCGCCGCCATTGCCTATCTTTGGTTTGGCAATATTCTCGGTATGAACCTTCGCCCGGTGCTGCTGATGCTGGATAAGCTCAAAGAGTGGGTGATGCTGGATATTTATCTGGTGGGCGTGGGCGTTGCGTCAATAAAGGTACAGGACTACGCCTTTTTGCAGCCCGGCATCGGACTCTTTGCTTTCATCAGCCTGGTATTGCTGAGCATACTGACGCTTATCCACCTGAACGTTGAACAGCTCTGGGAGCGATTTTACCCTCAGCGCCCCGCCACGCGTCCTGATGAAAATCTGCGCGTCTGTCTGGGATGCCACTATACCGGCTTGCCCGACGCGCGTGGTCGCTGCCCGCGGTGCCACATTCCGTTGAGACTGCGGCGCAACAACAGCCTGCAAAAATGCTGGGCCGCGCTTATCGCCTCCCTGGTGTTTCTAATCCCAGCCAATATGCTGCCGATTTCCATCATTTACGTGAATGGCGGGCGTCAGGAGGATACTATCCTCTCCGGGATTATCTCCCTTGCGCACAGCAACGTCGGGGTGGCGGCGATCGTCTTTATTGCCAGTATCCTGGTTCCCTTTACCAAAGTGGTGGTGATGTTTACCCTGCTCATCAGCATTCACTTTAAATGTGAACAAGGCTTACGGACCCGCATTCTGCTGCTGCGGTTCGTCACCTGGATTGGCCGCTGGTCAATGTTAGATCTGTTCGTGATTTCGCTGATGATGTCGCTCATCAATCGCGATCAGTTACTTGCTTTTACAATGGGACCCGCAGCTTTTTATTTCGGCTCTGCGGTGATATTGACTATTCTTGCTGTGGAATGGCTGGATAGCCGCTTACTTTGGGATGCACATGAGTCAGGAAACCCCCGCTTCGCCGACTGAAGCGAGAATTAAAACAAAACGCCGCATTTCGCCATTCTGGTTGCTGCCCGTCATCGCCCTGATGATTGCAGGCTGGCTTATCTGGACAAGCTATGAAGATCGCGGGAGTACGGTCACCATTGATTTCCAGACCGCCGACGGCATAGTCGCCGGGCGAACGCCCGTTCGCTTCCAGGGGGTTGAAGTGGGTACGGTTCAGGACATCTCCCTTGGAAAAGGGCTGAACAAGATTCAGGTGCGGGTCAGTATTAAATCTGACATGCAGGATGCCCTGCGCAGCGAAACGCAGTTCTGGCTGGTCACGCCAAAAGCGTCTCTGGCCGGCGTGTCAGGGCTGGATGCGCTCGTGGGCGGTAACTATATTGGCATGATGCCGGGTAAAGGTGAGCCGCAGGATCACTTTGTTGCCCTGGATACACAGCCCAAGTACCGCCTCAACAACGGCGATTTAATGATCCATCTGCAGGCACCGGATCTCGGTTCTCTGAACAGCGGTTCGCTGGTCTATTTTCGCAAAATCCCGGTTGGCCGCGTGTACGATTACGCGATCAATCCGAATAAACAGGGCGTCACCATCGACGTGCTTATCGAGCGTCGCTTCACCAATCTGGTGAAAAAAGGCAGCCGCTTCTGGAACGTCTCCGGCGTGGATGCGGACTTCAGCCTGAGCGGTGCGAAAGTGAAGCTGGAAAGTCTGGCCGCGCTGGTGAATGGTGCCATTGCCTTTGACTCCCCGGAAAATTCAAGCCCCGCCACCGCTGATGACTCATTTGGATTGTACGCTGACCTGGCGCACAGCCAGCGCGGCGTGCTCGTCAAACTCGCCCTGCCCGATGCTAAGGGGCTAAAAGCGGGTTCGACGCCGCTGATGTATCAGGGGTTGCAGGTTGGTCAGCTCACCAAAATGACGCTCAACCCGGGCGGCTCGGTCACCGGCGAAATGACTGTCGACCCGAGCGTAGTCGATCTCCTGCGCGAGAAAACGCGTATAGAAATGCGCAGTCCAAAGCTCTCTCTGAACGATGCCAGCCTCAGCACGCTGTTGACCGGCAATACTTTTGAGCTCATCCCCGGTGAAGGTCAGCCCAGCAATAGCTTCGTGATTGCCCCGGCGGATAAAGCCCTGCTGCAAAAGCCGGGCGTCGTGACGGTTACGCTCAATGCGCCAGAAAGCTATGGGATTGAAGCCGGTCAGCCGTTAATTTTACACGGCGTGCAGGTCGGCCAGGTGCTGGAGCGTAAGCTCTCCGCGAATGGCGTGACCTTTTCGGTCGCCATCGATCCGCAGTACAGCGACCTGGTGCACGGTGACAGCAAATTTGTGGTGAACAGTCGCGTCGACGTGAAGGTGGGTCTGGACGGCGTGGAGTTCCTCGGTGCCAGCGCCAGCGAATGGGTTAACGGCGGTATCCGCATTCTGCCCGGCGATAAAGGCCCCGTGCGCGACAGCTATCCGTTGTATGCCAACCTGGAGAAAGCGATTGAAAACAGCCTGAGCGATCTTCCTACCACCACGCTGACGCTGAGCGCCGAGACGCTGCCGGACGTACAGGCGGGATCCGTGGTGCTGTATCGCAAGTTTGAGGTTGGGGAAGTGATCGCCGTTCGCCCGCGTGCGGACGCGTTTGATATCGAACTGCATATCAAACCGGAATATCGCAAGCTGCTGACGCCAAACAGCGTGTTCTGGGCCGAAGGCGGCGCGAAAGTTCAGCTTAACGGTAACGGCCTGACCGTGCAGGCCTCCCCGCTGTCACGCGCGCTGCGCGGGGCGATTAGCTTCGATAACCTCAGCGGCGCGGGTGCGAATCTGCGCAAAGGCGATAAGCGTATTCTCTTCCCGTCCGAAACCGCCGCACGCGCCGTGGGTGGACAGATTACTCTGCACGCATTTGATGCCGGCAAGCTGGCGGAAGGTATGCCAATCCGCTATCTGGGCATTGATATCGGGCAGATCCAGAAGCTGACGCTGATTACCTCGCGCAACGAGGTGCAGGCCACCGCCGTGCTGTACCCGGAATATGTACAGACCTTCGCCCGGACAGGTTCGCGCTTCTCGGTGGTGACGCCGCAGATCTCGGCCGCGGGCGTTGAGCATCTCGACACCATTTTGCAGCCGTACATCAACGTTGAGCCGGGCCAGGGCAATGCCCGTCGTGATTTCGAGCTGCAGGAAGCCACGATCACCGACTCGCGCTACCTTGGCGGCCTGAGCATCGTGGTGGAAGTGCCGGAAGCGGGCTCGCTGAGCATCGGCACGCCGGTATTGTTCCGCGGCATTGAAGTGGGTACGGTCACGGGCCTGACGCTCGGTACGCTCTCCGACCGCGTGATGGTGGCGTTACGCATCAGCGAGCGTTACCAGCACCTGGTCCGTAATAACTCGGTATTCTGGCTGGCATCCGGCTATTCGCTGGACTTTGGCCTGACGGGAGGCGTGGTGAAAACCGGCACCTTCAACCAGTTCATTCGCGGCGGTATCGCGTTTGCCACGCCGCCGGGCACGCCGCTGGCGCCGAAAGCGCAGCCGGGTAAACACTTCCTGCTGCTCGAAAGCGAACCGAAAGAGTGGCGCGAATGGGGAACCGCCCTGCCGCGTTAATCTGACAGGCTCCGGTGTCAACGCACCGGAGCCTTTATGTTACACTGCGCGCCTGAACTTTTCCCTGTGGTGTGCCCGTGGCTCAAAACTCCGTATTTCTTCCTGAACAATTCCTGGCGCAGATGCGCGAGGCGCTTCCCTCTCACCTGTCGTTAGACGATTTTATCGCCGCCTGCCAGCGTCCGTTACGCCGAAGTATTCGCGTCAACACGCTGAAAATCAGCGTCGATGATTTTCTGGCGCTGGTCTCGCCGTACGGCTGGCAGCTTACGCCGGTACCGTGGTGCGCCGAGGGGTTCTGGATCGAACGCAATGACGAAGCCTCGCTGCCGCTGGGCAGTACCGCTGAACATCTGAGCGGTCTGTTCTATATTCAGGAAGCCAGCTCGATGCTGCCGGTGGCCGCCCTGTTCGCCGATGGCAATACGCCTGAACGCGTGATGGATGTTGCTGCGGCGCCCGGCTCAAAAACCACGCAAATTGCCGCCCGGATGGGTAACCACGGGGCGATCCTCGCCAACGAGTTTTCCGCCAGCCGCGTGAAGGTGTTGCATGCCAACATCAGCCGCTGCGGTATTCATAATGTTGCCCTGACGCATTTCGACGGACGCGTGTTTGGCGCCGCCTTACCGGAAGCCTTCGATGCCATTCTGCTGGACGCGCCCTGCTCCGGCGAAGGGGTGGTGCGTAAAGATCCCGACGCGTTAAAGAACTGGTCAGTTGAGAGCAACCTTGAGATCGCCGCCACGCAGCGCGAGCTGATCGAGAGCGCATTTCACGCGTTGCGCCCCGGCGGCACGCTGGTCTATTCAACGTGCACCTTAAACCGCGATGAAAACGAAGACGTCTGCCTGTGGCTGAAAGCGAACTACCCGGATGCCGTGGAGTTTCTGCCGCTTAACGATCTGTTCGCCTCGGCACAGGAGGCGGTCACGCCGGAGGGTTTCCTCCACGTATTCCCGCAGATTTACGACTGCGAAGGGTTCTTTGTCGCGCGTCTGCGTAAAACGCAGGCGGTTGCTCCCCTGCCCGCGCCTAAATTTAAGGTCGGCAACTTCCCGTTTGCTCCCCTTAAAGGTCGCGATGCAGCACAGCTTGAAGCCGCCGCCAAAAAGGTTGGGCTGGTCTGGGATGAGAGTCTGCACCCCTGGATGCGTGATAAAGAGATATGGCTGTTCCCGGCACAGATCGAGCCGCTCATCGGAAAGGTCCGTTTTTCGCGAATCGGGATCCGCCTGGCGGAAGTGCATAACAAAGGCTATCGCTGGCAGCATGAGGCCGTTATCGCCCTTGCCGGACGCGAGAATACCTTTGCCCTGACGCATCAGGAAGCCGAAGAGTGGTACCGTGGTCGCGATGTCTATCCGGACAGCACGCCGTCTGGCGATGAAGTGATAGTGACGTATCAGGGATATCCGCTGGGGCTGGCAAAAAAAGTCGGCTCAAGGCTGAAAAACAGCTATCCGCGCGAGCTGGTTCGGGATGGCCGTCTGTTTACCGGTAACGATCGCACAGCCTGAAAAAAAGCGCATTTTTTTACTGGCGATTTTGCTCTCCTTGTCTACGATCAAAAATGGATGATCGCACTGGTCATACCAGATTTTAACAACCGACCCGGAGAGCACTATGACGAAAACCAGCGTGCGTATTGGCGCTTTTGAGATCGACGACGCAGAACTGCGCGGCGAAGCACAAGGCGATCGAACGTTAAGTATCCCCTGCAAATCCGACCCGGATTTGTGCATGCAGCTCGATGCATGGGATGCAGACACCAGCGTCCCGGCAATACTTGATGGCGAACATTCTGTCCTTTACCGTGAGCATTACGATAGCAAAACCGATGCCTGGGTCATGCGTCTTGCCTGACCTAAAGAGAACCCGCCCGAAGGCGGGTTATTTATTACTGCAGCTGCGCCAGCGTAAAGTAACCGTCAAATACGGCGCCCGTATCAATGTAGTGGAGATTGTCAAAATCATACCTTCTGTCAACGGGCGTATGTCCGAACCAGAAATGATCCGCACCGCTGATGCCCTCTCCTTTGCCCACCATAAATCCCATCAGCCTGTCGCGGTTCCATAAGACGCGCTGGGCGCTAACCGGTTTTTGCCAACAGTATTCCGCGGCCGGATAATCCGCATGGGCAATCACATTCAGACCGTTCGCACAGGTTATCTCGATGATATGCGGTAAATCGCGACAGGCATCGAGCAACGACAGGGCCAGCTGTTGCTGGTCGCGTTCAAGATGCGAAAACCATATTCCGCCATTCATCGTCCAGAGAGAAAAATCGTTATTATCCAGACCGTCGAGAGCCATTTGCTCATGGTTTCCCCGCACGGCACGAAACCATTTTTCATGAATTAACTGCAGGCATTTAACGCTATCAGGGCCACGATCGATCACATCCCCGACCGAAATAAGTAAATCCTCATACGGGTTAAAGTGACGGCGTTTAAGCTCATCCATAAACCACTGGTAACAACCGTGTATATCGCTGACAACCCAGACGTGACGCCACATCCCACCTTCAATTCGCTGATACATAGAACCTCCTTTAAACAGTATAGCCGCCGCAGAAAAGGCGACAGACAGGCGCGGTCATCACGAAGTCAAACAAACGGTAAACCAAACAGAAATAAAGATCCTCGCGCTATTAATCCCTTTTTCCTGGCTCTTTAGAATAAGGGTAGAAAAAAAGAGGGGTCTTCACGTGTCTAATACGCACCTGCATAACGATGTTTTTTATCCGCATCGCACAAATATTATTTCCGAGCTGGTGAACGGCAAACGCGTGCCGGGTCCAATCTGGCGTAAACGCGAATATCGCCTGAAGTTCCTTTTACGCTCGCTTCTGTTCTGGTCTTCTACCCATCGCATGCTGGAAGCCCTTTCCGGGCGCGACGATTTCGACAAACTGCTGGCCTCTCAAATTACGTTGCCCAGCAAGACCCACCGGCAGTATCTGATGCGCGGCCTGACGGCTAACGATCGCGCCGACGCTATTGTTAGCCATTATTACTGGATTGATAGCCTGAGAGAGAGCGGTCTCGCCCAGGCCATGACCAGCCCTCAGGAGCAACCCGTTGCGCATTTCCATGCCAAAGACGGTGTTATCTATACGGTCAATGCGTCCTCTGCGGGAAAAGCCGAGCGTGAAGGCGAAAGCACGCTGTGGCTACGCGACAGCGAGGATACGCTGCTGGCCAGCCTGACCTTTAGCGTCGCGCGCAGCAATGGTCAGCAGGTCATGGTCATTGGCGGGCTTCAGGGACCCCGACGCAGCGTATCGCGAGACGTTATTAAGCAGGCCACCCGCGCCTGTCACGGCCTGTTCCCTAAGCGCGTGTTGATGGAAGTCCTCTTCCAGCTGGCTGCTCAGTCATCTGTCCGGGCGATTTTTGCCGTCAGCGATGAGGGACACGTTTTCCGCGCGTTGCGATATCGCCTGAGTAAAGGTCGCCATTTCCATGCCAGCTACGATGAATTTTGGGCATCTCTGGACGGTAAAAAACTTTCAAGCTTCTGCTGGCAACTGCCGCTGCAAATGGAGCGTAAATCCCTTGAAGAGATTGCCAGTAAAAAACGTGCCGAATATCGCCGTCGCTTTGAGCTGCTCGATGAAATAGAGGCATCGGTTAAGTCCCACTTTTAAGCCCGGCTGGTGTCTTCGCTCACTGCATATCGGATGCTTTCAGTTTAAAAGCAGAATGATTAAGCAGTGCACTATTGCACAGGGCGAGGGCGCTCAGTTAGCATTGCGCGAAATGAAACCGGCGAATGCGTTGGGAAAAGCGCAATGTGCGCCGCAAAAATGAGGGACTTCTGTAATGATCTATGACTGCTTCTTATATTACGATGAAGATATGCTTCTCGAAATCAGGCTGAACACGCTAGCAGACGTTGTCGATCGCTTCGTTATCGTTGAGTCAACGCATACCTTTACCGGTAAAAAGAGGCCGCTGCATTTTGACATTAATAAATACAGTCAATTTAGAGATAAAATTATCTACGTTGTTCATGATAAAGAACCGATTACGAAAATCTCTGAAGAATCACATCCGTCTCGAGAGGTGATTCCGGGTCTGCCAGAGGGTATGGTGGTGGATGCGTGGGCAAATGAAGCAGCGCAGAGGAATGCCATCATGCAGGGTTTGACGCAGGCCAACGATGATGATTTGATTTTAGTTTCCGATGTGGATGAGATATTTTCCCCTCGGGTGGTCGCATCGATAAATCCCAAAAAGCTCTGCACTACTATTTATCAGAATTTCTATAATTATCAGTTTAACCTGCAGGTTTTTAATACTGACAACACGCCAAGAAAATGTAAATTACCGAGAGCCACCCAATATAAAAATCTCGTTAATTTCTTTGGCGGTGAACCTGAGTCATTCAGGAATATTAAACGCACCCGAAGCGTCAAAAACTGGTCCTGGCTAAAATGGAACTGGTTCAAGGTTAACAACAGCATCATTGAAAATGGTGGCTGGCATTTCTCATGGGTGATGACTCCTGAGCGCATCTCAGAAAAAATGTCAACCATTTCCCATACTGAATATGATCTTCCTGAGTTTAACAACCCGGAACACATCATGAAGGTCATTAAAAACGCGGAAGATATCTGGGGGCGCGACAGGACGTTAATCAGGCAAGAGCTGACGATTGAAAACTTCCCCGCGTACATTGTCCGCAATAAAGATAAATTCAGCGCGTTCATTATTTGACTTACGGGCTGCCCTTTCGCACGTCAGAAGGCGTTTGCTCAGCTGTCGCTCGGTCACAATATTTTAACAAAAATCCCAAAAAACCCTGGACGCACGCGGTCCTGAGTATGTTATGGTTTAGACAGGATATTGGAAGTTCGACAAAGTTTCGGGTGATTTCGTGTCAACACCGAACAACACGTTGAAAAAGATACAGATAAAAAGAGACCGAATACGATTCCTGTATTCGGTCCAGGGAAATGGCTCTTGGGAGAGAGCCGTGCGCTAAAAGTTGGCATTAATGCAGGCTAAGTCGCCCTGCCTTTTAAGAATAGATGACGACGCCAGGTTTTCCAGTCCACAGCTAAAGCGGTCGGAAAAAAAGCGCCAGAGCATCATTAAAAGTGAAAAACCGCAGTGCTTTCGCAAGCATCTGCGGTTTTTTATTGGAAACCCGAACGTTAGCAGAGCTTGTCGGCGCGCTCGATAAACGGTGCCAGACTCATTTTTTGTCCCGGATGCGACGGGTCATCGATCTGAATAATGCTAATCGGCTGGCCGCTGCTCTTGCCGCTGGCGACCTGCTGCTCTGCGATATCATTCAGCGGGTATTGCACCAGCGTGCTCGGGTTAATCGCATACAGCGCATGGCCTGGACGGCAGGTCAGCATTACCTCTTCGCGATTGAACGCCCATTTGTCCTTACCCACTTCAAAACGGCTCACGGTGATAACCTGCGGTGCGGCAAGCGCGCTCCCCGTACAGGCCAGCAATATGAGAGAAAGTACTGTCTTTTTCATATGATATTTAACCTTGTCAGAAGGGTTCCCAGGTGGCGAACAGACTGACCGTTGCCAGCACCAGCGCCCCCAGCACCATTTCTGCCTGTGTCATCCTGATAAAAATCTGTTGTGCTCGCCCGCTCTCCGGACGAAACCGTGGCACCAGAAAATACCGATTTGCCAGCGCAATTACCACCATCAACGCCACCAGCGCACATTTGAACAACAAAAACTGCACGTAGCCAGCCTGCCAGGGAATATCGAGGCCCAGTATCATGAGTGCATTTATCACCCCGGAGAGCAGCACGCCAGCAACGGCGTAATGCCCCACGCGCGAGAAGCGCATCATGGTAAAGATGGCGGCATTCTGCCACCGCCCTTTCGCCAGACGCATGCAGAACAGCAGAGGCAGTAATCCGCCAAGCCAGGTGGCAGCACAGATCAGGTGAAAAGCATAATTAAGACGCTGCAACGCCCCCATCGGACCGTCGTTCATCGCCGCATGCCCTACCCCAGCCAGCAGGATAAGCTGGCCCATGGCGAGCAGCAGCAGCCGCGAACCTTTCAGCGGCGCGAGCCATGCTGCGCCGACCGTCATCGCAGCAAGAATCATTTGCCACAGCCAGACGCCGCCAAACTGTGTCCTCATTACGCCGTACCAGACCTGCGGGGCAAGCACATCTCCCCAGCCGTTACCCATCAATCCGCCCTGCAGCATAAACATCAGAAGTGCAGCCGCCAGGCTCACTAAGGCCGCCACTTTCTGCTGAGACTGAAAACGCCGGGACAGCAGACTGTGGAGAGAGGAAGGCGCAAACCAGACGCTGTAAAGCGCATTGCCAAACACAAGCATCAGCGCCCCGAAATGGATAAAGCGTAACCCGACATAACACAGCGCCAGCATGCTATTTCACGCTAAAGTGATAGCTGCCTTTGGTTTTATGGCCGTCCACGGAGACCACGTGCCAGTCCACCTGGTAAGTCCCTGACGCCAGCGTTTGTTCCAGCGGCACGGTAAGCTGAGCTTTGTTCTTTTCGTCACGCGTAGCGGTTCCCGTTTTGATGACCTGCTTTTGCGCATCCGTTACCACCACACCGCTAAAACCAGGTTCGATACCTTCCGAAAAATTCAGCGTAAGTGACTGCGGTGCGGTCACCACGCTGTCTGCTGCCGGGACCTGCTGGTTAAGATGCGCATGTGCAAGCACGGAGGGCGTCATCATTGTCGAGGCCACAAAAACCAGTGCGCATACCGCGCGGGAGGCGGAGAAACCCATCACAATCATTCCTTTTTGTTATGTCTATACGCTAAAGAATAACGCTGTATAATAAACGAGTCGAGGATCATCCTGCCTCCGCTTGTCATCATCGTGCAATCGCGGTAACGTTGCCGCCGCATAAAAAGGAGAAGGTAATGAAGATCAATCTGGCCGCCCTTCCGCAGGACGAGATGGATAAAGTGAATGTCGATCTCGCTGCCGCTGGCGTCGCGTTCAAAGAGCGTTACAACATGCCCATCGTGGCTGAAGTCGTGGAACGGGAACAGCCCGCCCATCTGCGCGACTGGTTCCGCGAAAGACTCATCGCCCACCGTCTTGCCTCGGTCAATCTCTCCCGTTTACCGTACGAGCCTAAAGTTAAATAAGCTTAACGAGTCGTTACACTTCCTTACGCGGAATCTGGCAGGATAAGAAAACCCTGATAAATCTGGGTCTATTCTTAAATCTCTGCGACTCAGTGTATAAGGAAGTCACGATGTCACATTGGAATATAGCGGCAGCCCAGTATGGCGGGCTGCATCAGACTGTAGATGACCATGTTACGCACCACCTGCGCTTCATCGCCGAAGCAGCACGGCAGCGGTGTGAACTGCTGGTTTTCCCTGAACTCTCATTAACGGGCTCTGGCGCGCCGACGCTACCTCCCCCGCCCGATGACGCGCAGCTGGAGCCGCTGCTCAACGCGGCACATCTACACCAGATTACCGTTATTGCCGGGCTCCCCCTGGAACAGAATGGCCAGCGCCAGAAAGGCCTTGTGCTGTTTTCGCCCGCTCGCCATCGCATTTTGCGCTATCCGCAAGGGCGCGGTGCCAGCCTCGTGCCGGGGGATAAACACCTTAGCATCCTTGATGCACATCCCGATTCCCCCAATCTCGATCCCCGGGCAACGCTTGTTACCAGCTGCCAGTCGGTGGGGGATAATTGCTGGCGGCAGTCCATCAGTAACCTGCAGCGCTTCGCGCATAAATATGCCATTGCGGTGCTGATGGCGAACGCCTGCGGCGGCAGCGCTCTGTGGGATGAAAAAGGCCAGCTGGTCGTGCGCGCGGATAAGGGTGAGCTTCTGGTGACCGGCACGCTCGGCGGAGAGGGTTGGCAAGGCGATATCATTCCTTTAGGCTAGGCGTTTTAAGCTCAGGAGTTTTCAATGCTGCGCGTCATCGATACCGAAACTTGCGATCTTCAGGGCGGAATAGTGGAAGTGGCCTCTGTCGACGTGGTTGATGGTAAAATCGTCAACCCCATGAGCCATCTGGTGCGTCCCGATCGCCCCATCAGCCCCCAGGCGATGGCTATCCATCGCATTACCGAATCGATGGTGGCGGATAAGCCGTGGATCGAAGAGATCATTCCGCACTACTACGGTAGCCCATGGTACGTCGCGCATAACGCCAGCTTTGACCGCCGGGTGTTGCCTGAAATGCCGGGGGAATGGATTTGCACCATGAAGCTGGCGCGTCGTCTCTGGCCGGGGATTAAATACAGCAATATGGCGCTGTACAAGTCCCGCAAGCTCAGCGTACGTACCCCTGAGGGGCTTCACCATCACCGCGCCCTGTATGACTGCTATATCACCGCCGCGTTGCTGATTGATATTATGAATATCTCTGGCTGGACGCCGGATGACATGGCGACGATCACCGGACGTCCCGCGCTGCTGACCACGTTTACCTTTGGTAAGTATCGCGGAAAACCGGTGTCCGAGGTGGCGGATAAAGATCCGGGCTATTTGCGCTGGCTGTATAACAACCTCGACAGAATGAGCCCGGAACTGCGCTTAACGCTAAAACATTATCTTGGCGACGCTTAACGCTCTGCACGGCCTGGCAAAGTTTCCTGCGCCAGGCCTATTAAAAAAGCATATTCCAGAGCAACCCCTTCGTACGATTTAAATCGCCCCGATTTCCCTCCGTGTCCGGAATCCATATCTGTACACAGCAGCAGCAGATTGTCATCGGTTTTCAGCTCACGCAGTTTTGCCACCCATTTTGCCGGCTCCCAGTATTGCACCTGAGAATCATGCAAGCCGGTGGTGACCAGCATATGCGGGTAGGCTTTCGCCTCAACGTTATCGTACGGGCTGTACTCTTTCATATAGCGGTAGTACATCTCATCCTGCGGATTCCCCCACTCCTCAAACTCTCCGGTGGTAAGAGGAATGGATTCATCGAGCATGGTCGTGACCACATCGACAAACGGTACCTGCGCGACAATCCCCTTAAAACGGTCGGGACGCTGGTTGATCGCCGCCCCCATTAGCATGCCGCCCGCGCTGCCCCCCATCCCAAAGCAGAGCTGCGGATCGCCGTATCCCTGCTCAATCAGCGCATCGCAGACGTCGAGGTAGTCATTGAAGGTGTTTTTCTTTTTCAGGAATTTCCCGTCTTCATACCAGTTCTGGCCCAGCTCACCGCCGCCGCGAATATGGGCGATGGCGAAAACAAAACCGCGATCGAGCAGGCTTAACCGGCTGCTGCTGAAATCGGCGTCCATGCTTGAGCCATACGAGCCGTAGCCGTACACCAGGATCGGGTTTTTGCCTTTCTGGAAATGAGCACGATGGTAAACAAGAGAGACCGGCACCTCCACGCCATCACGGGCGGTGACCCACAGGTGCTCGCTGCGGTAGTTTTCAGACTCAAACCCTTTGACCTCGGTCTGTTTAATCACCTGGCGCTGCCCGGTATCCATATCCAGCTCAAACAGGGTGTCCGGCGTGGTCATCGATGAGTAGCCGTAGCGTAACCGCGACGATTCGGGTTCAGGGTTGAACCCAATCCACGTCACGTAGGCCGGGTCGTCAAACGCAATCCCCACCACTTCCCGGGTTTTACGGTTGATTTGCCGGATACTGGTCAGCCCGCGCTGACGCTCTTCCACCACCAGCCAGTCGGTAAACAGGGTGAACCCTTCCAGCATCACCTGATCCCGCGCGGGGATAAGCACCTCCCACTTGCGCTCATCGCGCACTTTGGTTTTGTAGAGACCAAAGTTTTTGCCCTCGCGATTGGAGCGCAAATAAAAGCTGTGCTGGAAGTGATCCAGGCTGTACTCGTGATCCTTACGGCGCGGCAGGAAACAGAGCGGCTGGGCATCGGGCAGTTCGGCATCCAGCAGCAGAACTTCCGACGTCGTCGCGCTGGCAAGGAAGATAATCACATAGTGGCGTGAGGAGGTTTTATGCAGGCTGACATAGAACGTTTCGTCTTTCTCTTCATAAACCAGCTCGTCGTCAGCGGAGTCTGTTCCCACGGTATGTCGCCACACCTGATAAGGCAGCAGCGTCGACGCGTGCTTTTTGACGTAGTAGACCGTCTCGGAATCATTCGCCCAGACAAAATCCGGGGAGACGTTTTCCAGCATTTCCGGATACCAGTTGCCGGTCTCCAGATTGCGAAACCGCAGGCCGTACTGGCGACGGGAGAGATAATCCTCCGCCAGCGCCATCACCGCGTTGTCAGGGGAAATGGACATGCCGCCCAGGGTATAAAACTCGCTGTGGGCGGCGCGCTGGTTGGCATCCAGCAGAATATCCCACTCATCCCATTCGGCGCTTAACACCGACTGACGCTGGTAGATGGGATACTCATTGCCGGGCTCGTAAATATGGCGATAGCGATAGCCGTTTTTAGTCCAGGGCGCGGAGATATCGCGCTGGGGAATACGCTGCACCATTTCATTCAGGAGCTGGTCCTGAAGCGTCTGCTGGCTGGACATGACCTTGCGGCCATAGTCGTTTTCCTCGTGCAGGTAGTCGAGTACCTCTGGCCGGGAGCGCGAATCGTCCCGCAGCCAGTAATAGTTGTCTATACGCGTATCGCCATGCGTGGTGATCGCATAAGGAGTACGTCGGGCTTTCGGTGGCATGTCATCATTCTTTTAAGTTTTACACTCTATAAGGTTGGCAAAACCCACGCATGATGCAAGCGAAACAGCGTCGCGACGGCGACGGCTATCCCTGTAACGCCTGTTTTTGCTCCCGGATATCCCGCTCAATACCCTCGCGCACGTCCTGAGGGATCTTTAACGCATCGCCCAGAGCGTTAAGGTAGCTGCGCTCCATAAAGTGATCGATATCGATGGCGGCGCAGCTGAGGAAATAGAGCTCCAGCGCCTCTTCCTCATTTTTCACACTTTGCGCAAGACGCTGCGGCTCGAGCGGCTGTTCTATCGCCTGCGCCACCAGCACTCTTCCCTTCTCTTCAACACCGGCCTCGCGCAGCTGCTGCTCGATCGCCGCTCGTTCTTTATCGTCAATATGCCCGTCGCTTTTCGCGGCGAAAACCAGCGCAAGAATGAGCCGTTCGGTACGCAGATCCAGCGGCGAGGTGTCCTCGCCGTAATGCGGTTCATCGCTGTGCGCGGTCCGTACCCTGTCCTTGTATTTATTCCACAGCACGGTGCCCGCGATGGCGCCGCCGCCGGCCAGCAGCGCGCCTGTACCATACTTTGCCAGCAGCTTGCGTGAGGATTTATTCGCGACCAGCAGGCCTGCCAGCCCGCCGAGCGCCCCGGGTACCAGCAGTTTGCTGAGGCCCCGCTCGCCGGAAGACGATGTTTTCTGCCCTAACAGGGATTGCAGTTGATTTAACCAGCCAGACATGGTTTCCCTCACTTAACGGTGAACATGTTCCACAGCGTAAGCGAGCGGGCGTCAGGAAATGTCTGGTCGGGCTAAAGATGCGAAAATTTCTGCCACCTCGTTTAGCCCTGCACAAGACAGACGCAAACGTTTTCGTTTATACTGCGCGCAACTTTTTCAGGGGGATTGTTATGATTCGTTTAGGAACTGCGCTGCGACCTGCGGCGACGCGAGTGATGCTGTTGGGATCGGGCGAGCTGGGAAAAGAGGTCGCCATTGAGTGCCAGCGTTTAGGTGTGGAAGTCATTGCCGTAGACCGTTACGCCGACGCACCCGCCATGCACGTCGCCCATCGTTCTTATGTGATTAACATGCTGGATGGCGATGCCCTTCGCGAGCTGATTACGCGCGAAAAACCCGATTTTGTCGTGCCGGAAATTGAGGCCATCGCCACCGATACGCTGATCGCCCTGGAGCAGGAAGGCCAGCGCGTGGTGCCCTGTGCGAAAGCCGCAAAGCTGACCATGAACCGCGAAGGCATTCGTCGCCTGGCGGCGGAAGAGCTAGGATTGCCCACCTCGAGCTACCGTTTTGCTGGCGATAAGGCCGCGTTCCTGCAGGCCGTCGAGGAGATTGGCTACCCGTGCATCGTTAAGCCGGTGATGAGCTCCTCCGGAAAAGGGCAGAGCTTTATTCGCGACAGCGGCACCCTGGATAACGCGTGGGATTATGCCCAGCAGGGCGGCCGTGCCGGAGCCGGTCGCGTAATCGTCGAAGGCGTCGTGAAGTTTGATTTCGAAATCACCCTGCTGACCGTCAGCGCCGTTGACGGCGTCCATTTCTGCGACCCGATTGGCCACCGTCAGGAGGATGGCGATTACCGCGAATCCTGGCAGCCGCAGCAGATGAGCACCCTGGCGCTGGAGCGTGCTCAGGAGATCGCCCGTAAAACCGTCCTGGCGCTGGGCGGCTATGGCCTGTTCGGCGTGGAGCTGTTTGTGTGCGGTGATGAGGTGATTTTCAGCGAAGTCTCCCCTCGCCCGCATGACACCGGCATGGTCACGCTGATTTCGCAGGATCTCTCCGAGTTCGCCCTGCACGTGCGCGCCTTCCTCGGCCTGCCCGTCGGCGGTGTTCGTCAGTATGGCCCTGCCGCCTCGGCGGTGATCCTGCCGCAGTTAACCAGCCAGAACGTCACGTTTGATAACGTCGACGGGGCGGTGGGCGCAGGATTGCAGGTACGTCTGTTCGGCAAGCCGGAGATCGACGGAACCCGCCGTCTTGGCGTGGCATTAGCCACCGGGGATAACGTTGACGACGCAGTGGCAAGAGCGAAAGCGGCCGCTGCGAACGTTAAGGTAGAGGGATAAAAAAACGGGCCAAAAGGCCCG
The DNA here is from genome assembly GCF_034107965.1 of Enterobacter sp. 61D5. NCBI lineage: Bacteria > Pseudomonadati > Pseudomonadota > Gammaproteobacteria > Enterobacterales > Enterobacteriaceae > Enterobacter > Enterobacter sp. 61D5. The sequence goes on along the minus strand of NZ_JAWNFK010000002.1, from coordinate 185,859 downwards.
TTTTTCATGCGGCGAATGGCTTACTGCTTCGCGCCTTCAACCGCTTCGCGAGCCAGTTTGGTAATGCGATCCCAGTCTCCCGCTTCCAGCGCATCCGCCGGAACCAGCCATGAACCACCGATGCAAAGCACGCTTTTCAGCGCCAGGTAGTCACGGTAGTTAGCAGGAGAGATACCGCCCGTCGGGCAGAAGCGTACCTGAGAGAAGGGACCCGCAATCGCCTGCAGCGCTTTGGTGCCGCCGTTCGCTTCAGCCGGGAAGAATTTGAACTCTTTCAGACCGTAGTCCATGCCCAGCATCAGTTCAGAGACGGTGCTGATGCCAGGGATCAGCGGAATGGTACCTTCGGTGGCGGCTTTCAGCAGCGGCTCGGTCAGGCCAGGGCTGATGGCGAACTGCGCGCCCGCTTCGGTCACTTCTGCCAGCTGCTGCGCGTTGAGAACGGTACCCGCACCGATTATGGCGTCCGGCACTTCTTTGGCGATAGCGCGGATAGCATCCATCGCGCAGGCGGTGCGCAGGGTCACTTCCAGAACGCGAACGCCACCCGCAACCAGCGCTTTCGCCATCGGTACAGCGTGCTCCAGCTTGTTTACCACGATAACCGGCACGACAGGGCCAGTGGTCAGGATTGCTTCTGCACTTGTTTTCCAGTTTTTCATCAGAGTTTTCTCTCGCCAGATCGTTAAAATCAAGTCGTCTTAAAACGTAATACAGGTTGCGCCCTGCTCCGCACCGGAGAGTTTCTCACGCAGCGCGCTGAACATTTCGCGTCCGGTCCCCACGCGCGATGCGCTCAGGTCAGGAATATGGGGCTGACGTGCCGCCAGCTCGGCTTCATCCACCAGCAGGGTTAACTCGCCCGTCTGGCCGTTCACGCGGATCATGTCACCGTCGCGCACTTTCGCCAGCAGACCGCCGTCGTAGGCTTCCGGCGTCACGTGGATGGCTGAAGGCACTTTACCGGATGCCCCGGAGAGGCGTCCATCGGTGACTAGCGCAATTTTGAAACGGCGGTCCAATAATACACCAAGTGGTGGCATAAGTTTATGTAATTCTGGCATCCCGTTGGCTTTAGGCCCCTGGTGACGCACCACCACCACGCAGTCTTTATCGAGCAGACCGGCGTCAAAGGCGGGTAATACGTCGTGCTGGCTTTCAAATACCACCGCCGGCGCTTCGATAACCTGGTTCTCTTCCGGTACGGCAGAGGTCTTCATTACCGCACGACCGAGGTTGCCGCTCAGCACTTTGGTGCCGCCGTGAGGAGAGAACGGTTTGTCGATAGTGGCAATCACCTGCGCATCAAGAGACGCGCTCGCCCCTTCACGCCAGTCCAGCTCGCCGTTGTTCAGCCACGGCTCCTGGGTGTAGCGCTGAAGGCCAAAGCCCGCCACGGTATTTACGTCTTCATGCAGCAATCCGCCTTTCAGCAGCTCGCGCATCAGCAGCGGTACGCCGCCTGCAGCCTGGAAGTGGTTAATATCCGCCGGACCGTTCGGGTACAGGCGCGCCATCAGCGGCACCACGGAAGAGATCTCGGAGAAGTCATCCCAGTTAATCAGAATGCCCGCCGCACGCGCCATGGCCACCAGATGCATGGTGTGGTTGGTTGAGCCCCCGGTTGCCAGCAGCGCGACAATCCCGTTGACGATGACTTTTTCGTCAACCATTTTACCCATCGGCATCCATTCGTTACCGTTGCCGGTAAGACGCGTGACCTGACGGGCCGCAGCCTCGGTCAGCGCCTTGCGCAGCGGTGCATCCGGCTGGATGAAGGACGAGCCCGGAAGCTGCATCCCCATAAACTCAACGACCATCTGGTTAGTATTAGCCGTACCGTAGAACGTACAGGTCCCCGGCGCATGATAGGACGCAGCTTCAGCCTCCAGCAGCGCCTGACGGTCTGCTTTCCCTTCCGCGTACAGCTGGCGAATACGCACTTTTTCTTTGTTCGGTAGACCGCTCGCCATTGGGCCGGACGGGACGAAGATCGCCGGCAGATGCCCAAACGACAGCGCCGCCATCACCAGGCCCGGGACAATCTTGTCGCACACGCCGAGGTACAGCGCGCCATCAAACATATTGTGTGACAGGCCCACCGCGGCAGACATGGCAATCACTTCGCGGCTCAGCAGGGACAGCTCCATACCGTCCTGCCCCTGCGTCACGCCGTCGCACATGGCAGGTACGCCGCCCGCCACCTGGCCCACAGCATTCACGCTGTGCAGCGCGTTACGGATGATAGTGGGATAGACCTCATAGGGCTGGTGGGCGGAAAGCATATCGTTATAGGAGGTAATAATGGCGATATTGTTACGCAACATGCTTTTCAGCGACGCTTTATCATCAGGCTGGCAGGCGGCGAAGCCGTGCGCCAGGTTCCCGCAGGCCAGCTGAGATCGGTGGACGGTGCTGCTCTTTGCCTGTTCAATCCGGGCGAGGTAGGCCGAACGGGTCTCTTTCGAGCGCTCGATAATGCGCTGTGTTACGCGTAACAATGTCGGATTCATAAAAGCTCCTCTAAATTATCTGTCAGGCTCGGGAGTTTACAAAGTCGCTGGCAGTTGTTAACAACGCTGAAACGCTTGCTGTCCGGAGCTCAGGGGCAAAATCACTTCCGGCAGTGTAATAAAAAAAGCTCCGCGGGTGAATCCACGCGGAGCTTAAAAGTTGAAAATTGTGCCACTAGCTGTGTTAGATCATGTTACCGGTAAAATAACACTTTCGAGCTAGAGGATTATCTTACTCAAACTCGTTCCAGGAGCGGCCATCGCGGGTGATCATCGCCACCGACGCGACCGGTCCCCAGGTACCCGCCTGATACGGTTTAGGCGCATCCTGATCGGCAGCCCAGGCTTCGGTGATAGAGTCGACCCATTTCCACGCCTCTTCCACTTCATCACGGCGCACGAACAGCGCCTGGATACCGCGCATGGTTTCCAGCAGCAGACGTTCGTAAGCATCGGCCAGGTGCGTCTGGTTAAAGGTTTCGGAGTAGCTCAGATCCAGCTTGGTGGTCTGCAGGTTGTGTTTATGATCCAGCCCCGGCACTTTGTTCAGGATCTGGATATCCACCCCTTCGTCCGGCTGCAGACGAATGGTCAGCTTGTTCTGCGGCAGTTCCTGCCAGGACTCTTTGAACAGGTTCAGTTCCGGGTTTTTGAAGTAAACAACCACTTCGGAACATTTGGCTGGCAGACGTTTACCGGTGCGCAGGTAGAACGGAACGCCCGCCCAACGCCAGTCGTCGATATCCACGCGGATCGCCACGAACGTCTCGGTGTTGCTGGACTTGTTCGCGCCCTCTTCTTCCAGGTAGCCCGGCACTTTTTTGCCTTGCGCAAACCCGGCGGTGTACTGACCGCGAACGGTCTTCTCACGCACGTTGGAGCGGTCGATGCGGCGCAGTGACTTCAGCACTTTCACTTTTGCGTCACGGATGCTGTCAGCCGTCAGGTCAGACGGTGGAGACATAGCAATCATGCACAGAATTTGCAGCAGGTGGTTCTGGATCATGTCGCGCATCTGACCGGCCTGGTCAAAGTAACCCCAGCGACCTTCAATCCCCACCTCTTCCGCCACGGTGATTTCCACGTGGTCGATAGTGCGGTTGTCCCAGTTATTCACAAACAGGGAGTTAGCGAAACGCAGCGCCAGCAGGTTCAGTACCGTCTCTTTACCGAGATAGTGGTCAATACGGTAGACCTGGCACTCTTCAAAGAACTCGCCCACCTGGTCGTTGATTTCACGCGAGGTTGCCAGCGACGTACCCAGCGGCTTCTCCATCACGACGCGCGCCGGTTTGGCGTTCAGTTTGGCTTCGCCCAGACCTTTGCAGATGGCGCCGAAGGTGCTTGGCGGCATGGCGAAATAGTTAATGGTGACACGGTTTTTCTGATCCAGCATCGCGCCTAAGCGGGTAAACGCGCTGACGTCGTTGACGTCCAGGTTGCAGAAATCAAGGCGTCCACTCAGGGTATCCCACAAACTTTCATCAATTTTTTCTTTCATGAAAGTTTCGAGCGCCTCGCGGACGACTTTGGTATAAGCGTCCTTGTCCCAGTCGGCGCGCCCGACACCCAGGATACGGGTATCCGGATGAATTTGGCCCGCTTTCTCCAGTTGATACAGGGAAGGCAGCAATTTTCGGCGTGCAAGATCGCCTTTCGCGCCGAAAATGACCAGGTCACATGCCTGGGCTGTTTGCGTTACCGCCATGTCATTCTCCTCAGTTGGATCACCTGGTACTTCTGCCAGGTATCGTTGTAATTTTATTACAATGCACTGTACTGCTTTTACGTCATTCCCGAAACCATTAGCGCTTATCGTCGCGTGCGGTACCGCGATTTTTCCCTCTCTGGAGGATTACGGCGGCGCAATGACGCAACAACCGCCGTTTCTTTGCGCAACAGGGTCACAGCAAAACCCGACACCGATCAAGTAATGAAAAAAAACAACAACATTATCTTGTCGATTATTACCCGTTAGGGAAGCCACAAGGGTAATATCGGCTAAATCGAATCACAATTTCATCAATTTATGAAATCGTTTACACCCATGAGCGTCCTGTTAACATGAACATGCTGGAAAAAATCCAGTTTCAACTGGAACACCTTAGCAAATCCGAGCGAAAAGTGGCCGAGGTCATTCTCGCCTCCCCCGCTCAGGCGATTCATTCGAGCATCGCCGCTCTGGCACAGGAAGCGGGTGTGAGCGAACCGACGGTCAATCGCTTTTGCCGCAGCCTCGAAACGCGCGGCTTTCCTGATTTTAAACTGCATCTGGCACAAAGTCTGGCTAACGGCACCCCATATGTTAATCGTAATGTGGATGAAGACGACAGCGTTGATGCCTATACCGCGAAAATTTTCGAATCGGCTATGGCTTCGCTCGACCACGTCCGCCAGTCGCTGGACATGAGTTCTGTGAATCGCGCTGTGGATTTACTCACCCAGGCCAAGCGAATTGCGTTCTTTGGTCTCGGGTCGTCGGCAGCCGTGGCGCATGACGCCATGAATAAATTTTTCCGCTTTAACGTCCCGGTTATTTATTCCGATGACATTGTGCTGCAACGCATGAGCTGTATGAATTGCAGTGAAGATGATGTCGTGGTACTGATTTCGCACACCGGCCGCACCAAGAGTCAGGTAGAGCTGGCGCAGCTGGCCCGTGAAAACGATGCCATGGTGATTGCCCTCACCACGGCAGGCACGCCGCTGGCGCGTGAGGCGACGCTGGCGATCACCCTCGACGTGCCGGAAGACACCGACATTTATATGCCGATGGTTTCCCGACTGGCGCAGCTTACCGTGATTGACGTGCTGGCAACCGGTTTTACCTTACGTCGGGGCGCAAAATTCCGGGATAACTTGAAGCGGGTCAAGGAAGCGCTGAAGGAATCGCGTTTTGATAAAGAATTGCTTATAAAGAGCGATGTTCCCTGATAGTTGATAACGAAGACGTAACCAATAATTACGATGTAACGATTTACGGCATTCGGTCCACTCTCCGCTACCTTGCAGCAGATGAAGGCCGATTCAATGTTCACGCAACACCAAAGTTGTTTCAGTCAACGGAGTATTACATGTCCAGAAGGCTTCGCAGAACCAAGATCGTAACCACCTTAGGCCCGGCCACCGACCGCGATAATAATCTCGAGAAAATTATCGCCGCCGGCGCCAACGTGGTGCGTATGAACTTCTCTCACGGTACGCCAGAAGACCATAAATTACGTGCCGATAAAGTGCGTGAAATTGCAGCCAAACTGGGCCGCCACGTTGCTATCCTCGGCGATTTGCAGGGTCCAAAAATTCGTGTATCGACCTTTAAAGAGGGTAAAGTTTTCCTCAATATCGGCGACAAATTCCTGCTGGATGCCAACCTGGGCAAAGGCGAAGGCGATAAAGAGAAAGTCGGTATCGACTATAAAGGCCTGCCGGCTGACGTGGTGCCAGGCGATATCCTGCTGCTCGACGACGGTCGCGTACAGCTGAAGGTGCTGGAAGTTCAGGGCATGAAAGTGTTCACCGAAGTCACCGTCGGCGGCCCGCTTTCCAACAATAAAGGCATCAACAAACTGGGCGGCGGCCTCTCTGCAGAAGCGCTTACCGATAAAGACAAAGCGGACATCGTGACTGCCGCGCTGATCGGCGTTGACTACCTGGCGGTCTCCTTCCCGCGCTGCGGCGAAGATCTGAACTATGCGCGTCGTCTGGCACGTGATGCAGGCTGCGATGCTAAAATCGTCGCGAAAGTTGAACGCGCTGAAGCCGTTTGCGATCAGGATGCCATGGACGATGTGATCCTCGCCTCTGACGTGGTGATGGTTGCGCGCGGTGACCTGGGCGTGGAGATTGGCGACCCTGAGCTGGTAGGGATCCAGAAAGCGCTGATTCGTCGCGCACGTCAGTTGAACCGCGCGGTGATCACCGCCACTCAGATGATGGAATCGATGATCACCAACCCAATGCCAACCCGTGCGGAAGTCATGGACGTGGCTAACGCCGTGCTGGACGGTACCGATGCGGTGATGCTCTCTGCGGAAACCGCTGCGGGCCAGTATCCTGCAGAAACCGTGGCCGCCATGGCGCGCGTCTGCCTGGGCGCTGAAAAGATCCCTAGCATCAACGTTTCTAAACACCGTCTGGACGTGCAGTTTGACAACGTGGAAGAAGCGATTGCGATGTCTGCGATGTATGCGGCAAACCATCTGAAGGGCGTTACCGCGATCATCACCATGACCGAATCTGGCCGCACCGCGCTGATGACCTCTCGTATCAGCTCTGGTCTGCCGATTTTCGCCATGTCCCGTCACGAACGTACGCTGAACCTGACGGCGCTGTACCGCGGCGTGACGCCGGTTCACTTCGACAGCACCAACGACGGCGTAGCTGCGGCGCACGATGCCGTAAACCTTCTGCGCGACAAAGGCTATCTGGTGTCCGGTGATATCGTCATTGTGACCCAGGGCGACGTGATGAGCACCATCGGCTCAACCAACACCACGCGCGTAATGACCGTCGAGTAATAACGTCTGTGTTAAAAAGCCCTCTCCATATGGAGAGGGCTTTTTTTATTTCCTCGGATAAAGCTCTTTGCGTTTATAGGGCTCTGTTTCACCCGGCTTACGCGTTTTAAGTAGCTTCAGGATCCACGTGTACTGTTCGGCATGCGGCCCCACCAGGATTTCCACCTCTTCGTTCATTCGACGCGCGATCGTGTGGTCGTCAGCGGTCAGCAAATCATCCATCGGCGGACGAACCTCAATACTCAAGCGATGCGTTTTCCCGTCATAGACCGGGAACAGCGGGATCACGCGGGCACGACAGACTTTCATCAGGCGGCCAATCGCGGGGAGCGTCGCTTTATAGGTCGCAAAGAAATCGACAAACTCGCTGTGCTCGGGACCGTGGTCCTGATCAGGCAAATAATAGCCCCAGTACCCCTGACGCACCGACTGAATGAATGGCTTAATGCCATCGTTACGCGCATGCAAACGTCCGCCAAAACGACGACGCACCGTGTTCCAGACAAAATCGTAGATTTTATTTCCCTGGTTATGGAACATCGCCGCCATTTTCTGGCCCTGAGACGCCATCAGCATCGCCGGAATATCAACACCCCAGCCGTGGGGGACAAGGAAAATGACTTTCTCGTCATTGCGGCGCATCTCCTCGATGATGTCCAGCCCTTTCCAGTCAACGCGATCGACGATTTTATCCGGCCCTTTCAGCGCCAGTTCAGCCATCATCGCCATTGCCTGCGGGGCGGTGGTATACATCTCATCAATGATTGCCTCGCGCTCGGCGTCGCTTTTCTCAGGAAAACAGTAGTAAAGGTTGATCTGCGCGCGACGGCGGGCGCTCTTGCCTAAACGCCCGGCCAGACGGCCAATTTTACCGAGAACTGGATCGCGAACAGAGGCAGGCAGCATCGCCATCCCCGCAAAAGCGTAAACACCAAGCCAGGCGCCCCAGTTGCGCGGATGGCGGAAGGATTTTTCAAACTCAGGAATGTATTCAATGTTGTTTTTTTTGGTTTCCATGCTGGATCCAGGGTCTGATGACGCAAAAATTTTATTCAGATAGTGTAGCGAGGCTGTCGTCCACGCACAAAAGAAAAAGCCGGCGTCAGTGCGCGCCGGCTTTTTTAACAAAAACAGAGGGCTTAGTTTAAGCTCAGCTGCGGCATCACCTCTTTCACCTGCGCCAGATAATCAGTGCGATCTTTACCTGTCAGGCCTTCGGTGCGCGGCAGTTTCGCCGTCAGCGGGTTCACTGCCTGTTGGTTGATCCACACTTCATAGTGCAGGTGCGGGCCGGTAGAGCGTCCGGTATTGCCGGAGATCGCGATACGGTCACCACGCTTCACCTTCTGACCCGGTTTGACCAGCAGCTTACGCAGGTGCATGTAGCGGGTCGTATAAGTGCGGCCATGACGTACCGCGACATAATATCCGGCGGCACCACTACGCTTGGCCACCACCACTTCACCATCTCCAACCGCCAGTACCGGCGTGCCCTGCGGCATAGCAAAGTCAACGCCACGGTGCGGCGCGACGCGCCCGGTTACCGGGTTCAGACGACGCGGGTTAAAGTTAGAGGAGACGCGGAATTGTTTTGCGGTTGGGAAGCGCAGGAAGCCTTTCGCAAGGCCCGTACCGGTGCGGTCATAGAACTTACCGTCTTCGGCACGAATCGCGTAGTAATCTTTGCCCTCGGAGCGCAGACGTACGCCCAGCAGCTGGCTTTGCTCGCGCTTGCCGTCCAGCATTTCGCGGGACATCAGGACGGAGAACTCATCGCCCTTCTTCAACTTGCGGAAATCCATCTGCCACTGCATGGCTTTGATCACCGAGCTGATTTCAGCGCTGGTAAGGCCTGCATCGCGCGCGCTGGAGACAAAGCTCGCGCCCACGGTGCCTTTCAGAACGCTGTTAACCCAGTCACCCTTCTGCATTTCGCTGGTCATTTTGAAACCGTTTGCAGTGCGATCGTAGGTGCGGGTTTCGCGGCGGGACATTTCCCAGGTCAGACGCTGGAGATCGCCGTCCGCTGTTAATGTCCAGGAGAGCTGTTGTCCGATTTTCAGGTTACGGAGATCTTTATCCGCAGCCGCCAGCTGGCTGATATTGCCCATGTCGATGCCGTACTGGTTCAGCACGCTGCTCAGCGTGTCTCCGGTAGAGACAACATATTCGTGGATACCCGCTTCGTTCTCGGTTTTATCGTCCAGCTCATCCTGCGGGATAGCTTCATCTTCCTGAGCCGCCTGGTCGATAGGCTCACTGGCTTCCGGCAGCAAAGAACGGATTTCGCTCTTTTCAAGCTCAATGGTTTTGATAATAGGGGCAGAACTCGGGTGGTAAACATAGGGCCGCCAGACGGCGACCGCTAAGGTGAGTACTGTAAGCGACCCCAGCATGACGCGGTGGGGTCGTGGCAGATTGTTAAATGCCAGGGCGACAGAGCGGGCTATCTGTTGCACGTATTCACTTCCTCGTTAATCTCCTTTCAGGCAGCTCGCATACTGGTTCGCCAGTTGGCTGAGGAACTGCGAATAGCTCGCTTTGCTCAACTGGATATTCGTACCTAGCGGGTCAAGGGTTCCCATGCGCACGGATGTTCCCCTGGCCACGGCTTCTACGACCGCTGGCCTGAACTGTGGCTCAGCAAAAACGCATGTCGCTTTTTGCTCAACCAACTGTGTTCTGATTTCATGTAAACGCTGCGCACCAGGCTGAATTTCAGGGTTGACGGTGAAGTGGCCCAGCGGGGTCAAACCGTAGTGTTTTTCGTAATAGCCGTAGGCGTCATGAAAAACGAAATACCCTTTACCTTTCAACGGTGCGAGCTCATTACCAACCTGCTTATCGGTTGCGGCTAATTGTGCCTCAAAATCCTTCAGGTTGGCGTCTAGTTTGGATCGACTTTGCGGCATAAGTTCCACTAATTTGTCGTGGATTGCAACCGCTGAAAGCCGCGCTATCTCTGGGGATAACCAAAGATGCATGTTGTACTCGCCGTGATGGTGATCTCCATCACCTTTTTCGCCGTCTGCAGCATGATGGTCATGTTCGTCGCCGTCGTCATCCGCCCCTTTCATGAGCAACGGTTTCACCCCGGAGAGTTCGGCAATCGCGACCTGTTTTTCGCCAGCAACCTGTTTTGCTGACTTCTGCATGAACGCTTCCATTTCCGGACCAATCCAGACAACTAAGTCCGCGTTTTGTAAGCGTTTTACATCTGACGGACGCAGGGAATAGTCATGTTCGGAAGCACCATCAGGGAGCAGAACCTGGGTTTCCGTTACCCCGTCGGCAATGGCCGACGCGATAAATCCAAGTGGTTTAAGCGAAGCGACAACCGCAGCGTTAACATCTTGTGCGGTTGTACCCCAAAGGGCAGCGGATAATGCTGCGAAAAGAAGCGTATTTTTATGTAACATAATGCGACTAATCATCGTAGTGAATGCGTAGAATGTGATATTATAACATTCGTTGACTTCTTCAAGCTTAAAATGACATGACGACATTGGTTTCTCTTGAAAATATTTCGGTCTCATTCGGCCAGCGCCGCGTCCTTTCTGACGTGTCGCTCGATCTGAAGCCCGGCAAAATTCTGACGCTGCTCGGCCCCAATGGCGCAGGCAAATCCACCCTGGTGCGCGTGGTGCTGGGTCTGGTCGCACCCGATGAAGGCGTGATTAAGCGCGAGGAAAAATTGCGTATTGGCTATGTACCGCAAAAACTTCACCTCGACGCCACGCTGCCGCTGACGGTCAGCCGTTTCCTGCGTTTGCGCCCCGGCACCCGTAAAGCCGATATTCTCCCGGCGCTGAAACGCGTGCAGGCGGGCCATCTTGTCGATGCGCCGCTGCAAAAACTGTCCGGCGGTGAAACTCAGCGTGTTTTACTTGCCCGCGCGCTGCTGAGCAGCCCGCAGCTGCTGGTACTGGATGAACCAACTCAGGGTGTGGATGTGAATGGTCAGGTTGCGCTTTATGATTTGATCGACCAGCTACGTCGGGAGCTTGATTGCGCCGTGCTGATGGTGTCTCACGACCTGCATCTGGTAATGGCAAAAACCGACGAAGTGCTGTGTCTCAACCACCATATCTGCTGCTCCGGTACGCCTGAAGTGGTGTCAATGCATCCGGAGTTTATCTCCATGTTCGGCCCCCGCGGCGCTGAACAGCTGGGTATTTACCGTCATCATCATAATCATCGCCATGATCTACAGGGACGAATCGTACTGCGTCGGGGAAATGGACACTCATGATTGAACTGTTACTGCCCGGCTGGCTGGCCGGGATTATGCTTGCCTGCGCCGCGGGTCCACTCGGCTCGTTTGTTGTCTGGCGCAGAATGTCCTATTTTGGCGATACCCTGGCGCACGCGTCTCTGCTGGGCGTTGCCTTTGGTCTGCTGCTGGATGTAAACCCCTTCTACGCGGTGATTGTGGTCACGTTGCTGCTGGCCGCCGGTCTGGTCTGGCTGGAAAAGCGCCCTCACCTCGCCATTGATACGCTGCTTGGCATTATGGCGCACAGTGCCCTGTCTCTGGGCCTGGTGGTGGTCAGCCTGATGTCGAACATCCGCGTGGATCTGATGGCCTACCTCTTCGGCGACCTGCTGGCCGTGACGCCGGAAGATCTCATCGCTATCGCCGTTGGTGTGATGGTGGTGCTCGCTATTCTGCTCTGGCAGTGGCGGAATTTACTGGCCATGACCGTCAGTCCTGATCTGGCATTTGTCGACGGCGTGAAGCTGCAGCGCGTAAAACTGCTGCTGATGCTGGTGACGGCGTTAACGATTGGTGTCGCAATGAAGTTTGTCGGCGCGCTGATTATTACTTCGCTGCTGATCATCCCTGCCGCCACGGCGCGTCGCTTTGCCCGTACGCCGGAGCAGATGGCCGGCATAGCCGTGATTATCGGAATGATTGCGGTAACGGGTGGGTTAACCTTCTCGGCGTTCTATGACACGCCTGCGGGGCCGTCAGTGGTGCTGAGTGCGGCGGTGCTGTTTATCTTCAGTATGATGAAAAAGACCGCGAATTAACATGGAGGGCGCAGAAGCCCTCACCGGCCCTCTCCCTCGGGGAGAGGGAACACAACATTACGGCATTGCCGGTGGCGTAATGCCGAAATGATTCCAAGCCCGCACCGTTGCCATACGTCCACGCGGGGTGCGTTGCAGAAAGCCCTGCTGAATCAGATACGGCTCCAGCACATCTTCAATCGTCTCACGCTCTTCCCCAATAGCCGCAGCCAGGTTATCCAGCCCGACCGGGCCGCCAAAGAACTTATCCAGCACCGCCAGCAGCAGTTTACGGTCCATATAGTCAAAGCCTTCGGCATCAACGTTCAGCATATCCAGCGCCTGAGCGGCGATCTCCGCGGAAATCGAGCCATCGTGCTTCACCTCGGCAAAGTCACGCACGCGGCGCAGCAGGCGGTTGGCGATACGCGGCGTACCGCGGGAACGCTTCGCTACTTCAAACGCGCCCTCTTCGCTCATTTCGAGCCCCATATAGCGGGCGCTACGGCCAACGATGTGCTGGAGATCCGCCACCTGGTAAAACTCAAGACGCTGCACGATGCCGAAACGGTCGCGCAGCGGAGAGGTCAACGACCCGGCGCGGGTGGTGGCGCCAATCAGGGTAAACGGCGGCAGATCGATTTTGATGGAGCGCGCTGCCGGGCCTTCACCGATCATGATATCCAGCTGGTAATCTTCCATCGCCGGATAGAGCACTTCCTCAACCACCGGCGACAGGCGGTGGATCTCATCGATAAACAGCACGTCATGCGGTTCGAGGTTAGTCAGCATCGCCGCGAGATCGCCCGCCTTCTCCAGCACGGGGCCGGAGGTGGTGCGAAGGTTGACGCCCATCTCATTGGCGACGATATTCGCCAGCGTGGTTTTGCCTAAACCGGGAGGGCCAAAAATCAGCAGGTGATCGAGCGCATCGCCGCGCAGCTTTGCCGCCTGGATGAAAATCTCCATCTGGGAACGAACCTGCGGCTGGCCGATATACTCATCAAGCAGTTTTGGGCGGATCGCGCGGTCCACCACGTCATCTGCCTGAATAGTGCCTGCCGACACCAGGCGGTCTGCTTCTATCATCCTTTACCTCACAATGCAGCGCGCAGCGCTTCACGAATCAGGGTTTCACTGCTGGCGTCCGGTTTGGCAATTTTGCTCACCATACGGCTGGCCTCCTGAGGTTTATAGCCCAGCGCCACCAGCGCGGCAACCGCTTCCTGCTCGGCGTCATCATCCGTCGCAGGGCCGCCAGGGGAGGTCAGTACCAAATCGGCTGCCGGAGTGAACAGATCGCCATGAAGACCTTTAAAGCGGTCTTTCATTTCGACAATCAGGCGCTCGGCGGTTTTCTTACCAATGCCCGGGAGCTTAATCAGCGCCGCAGGATCTTCGCGCTCAACGGCATTCACAAACTGTGGTGCCGACATGCCGGACAAAATCGCCAGCGCCAGCTTCGGCCCAACGCCGTTGGTTTTAATCAGCTCGCGGAACAGGGTCCGTTCCTGCTTGTTATTGAAGCCGTACAGCAGCTGGGCATCTTCACGCACCACAAACTGGGTAAAGACAATCGCCTCTTTGCCCGCGTCCGGCAGCTCGTAGAAGCAGGTCATCGGCATATGGACTTCATAGCCCACTCCACCCACTTCCAGCAGCACTAACGGGGGTTGTTTTTCAATGATGATGCCTCTGAGTCTGCCTATCACGTGACGCTCCTGCGTTCTGGGAGAAATTAACTGCCGACATAATAAAAAAAGGCTGGATGTTTATCCAGCCTGATTTCTGATTATCGTAACCTGCCTCGCGCCAGATTGAGCCGCGACTCACTCATTTGCATCGCATTCTGGCTGACGTGACAGTGGGTAATCGCAATAGCCAGCGCATCGGCGGCGTCGGCCTGCGGGTTCGCGGGAAGCTTCAGCAAGGTACGCACCATATGCTGCACCTGGCTTTTCTCCGCGCTCCCAATGCCCACTACCGTCTGCTTGACCTGACGCGCAGCGTATTCGAATACCGGCAAATCCTGGTTCACGGCAGCGACGATGGCGACACCGCGCGCCTGACCGAGCTTTAGCGCTGAATCGGCGTTTTTCGCCATAAAGACCTGCTCGATGGCGAAATAGTCCGGCTGAAACTGGGTGATGATTTCCGACACGCCCGCATAAATTAGCTTCAGGCGCGAAGGAAGATCGTCCACTTTGGTGCGAATACAGCCGCTGCCCAGGTAGGTTAACTGGCGTCCCACCTGACGGATAACGCCATAACCGGTGATGCGTGAGCCTGGGTCAATCCCGAGAATAATCGACATCACGCGTCTCCTGTAACGGGTTTAAACGCTCTCATCAGAGAGTCGCTGCAACCTCATCAGAGATTTCACCGTTGTGGTACACCTCCTGCACGTCGTCGCAGTCTTCGAGCATGTCGATCAGACGCAGCAGTTTCGGTGCCGTTTCCGCATCCATGTCCGCTTTGGTGGACGGGATCATGGAGACTTCCGCGTTGTCCGCTTTCAGGCCAGCCGCTTCCAGCGCATCGCGCACGGCACCCATCTCTTCCCACGCGGTATAAACGTCGATAGCACCGTCATCGAAGGTCACTACGTCTTCCGCACCGGCTTCCAGCGCCGCTTCCATGATCGCATCTTCGTTGCCTTTCTCGAAGGAGATGACGCCTTTTTTGCTGAACAGGTAAGCCACGGAACCGTCGGTGCCCAGGTTGCCACCGGTTTTGGTGAACGCGTGGCGCACTTCCGCAACGGTACGGTTACGGTTGTCGGACAGACACTCAACCATCACCGCAGTACCACCAGGGCCGTAACCTTCATAAATGATGGTTTCCATGTTCGCGTCTTCATCACCACCCACGCCACGTGCGATAGCACGGTTCAGGGTGTCACGCGTCATGTTGTTAGACAGTGCTTTATCTACCGCCGCGCGCAGACGCGGGTTAGAAGCCGGGTCGCCGCCGCCCAGACGCGCTGCTGTCACCAGCTCGCGAATGATTTTGGTAAAGATCTTACCGCGCTTAGCATCCTGTGCCGCTTTGCGGTGTTTGGTGTTGGCCCACTTACTATGACCTGCCATAAAAAGTTCTCCAAAAATCGCGCCTTCTCAGGCTGCGTTAATTACAAATTCTTCAATCGCCTGCCGGTTGCTCCACGACTTGGTCAGTGCGGCGGCATCCGCCGCACTCACCCAGCGGTAGGTCAGGTGTTCGGTAAACACGATCTCCCGTTCATGGGGGAGCGCGAGACAGAACCACGACTCCGTATTGCGCTCGGTACCCGGCGCGTAGCGATGACGTAAATGGCTAAAAATTTCAAACTCCACCGTGCGCTGGCAGTCCTTCAGGGTCAGTTGCTCGCGGGCAACGTCAATGGTGACCTCTTCCTTTACTTCGCGCGCGGCGGCCTGCAACGCGGTTTCCCCCTCTTCCAGACTGCCGGTTACCGACTGCCAGAAATCAGGGTCATCGCGCCGCTGCAACATCAGCACCCGCTTCGTGTCTTCTGCATAAATGACCACCAGGACCGAAACGGGAAGCTTATACTGCATATTATTCGTTCTCCGAAATCTCTTTTGAAGCTTTCGGAAGCACCTGAATGCCCAGCTCGGCCAGAGAGGCCGGGTTGGCAAAGCTTGGCGCTTCGGTCATCAGACACGCTGCGGCAGTGGTTTTCGGGAAGGCAATAACATCACGAATGTTATCGGTGCCGGTCAGCAGCATGGTCAGACGGTCAAGACCGAAGGCCAGGCCCGCGTGCGGCGGCGTACCGTATTTCAGGGCGTCCAGCAGGAAGCCAAACTTCTCGCGCTGCTCCTGCTCGTTGATGCCCAGAATGCCGAACACGGTCTGCTGCATTTCGCCGCTGTGAATACGCACGGAACCACCGCCCACTTCGTAGCCGTTGATAACCATGTCATAAGCGTTGGCGACCGCATCTTCCGGTGCCGCTTTCAGCTCTGCCGCCGTCATGTCTTTTGGCGAGGTGAACGGGTGGTGCATTGCGGTCAGGCCGCCTTCACCGTCGTCTTCAAACATTGGGAAGTCGATAACCCACAGCGGCGCCCATTTGTTTTCGCCGGTCAGGCTCAGGTCTTTGCCGAGCTTCAGACGCAGCGCGCCCATCGCATCCGCCACGACTTTCTTGTTGTCTGCGCCGAAGAAGATCATGTCGCCGTCCTGCGCGCCGGTGCGCTCAAGGATCGCTTCCACGATGTCCGCGTTCAGGAATTTCGCTACCGGGCTGGTGATGCCTTCCAGACCTTTCGCACGCTCGGTCACTTTAATATAGGCCAGACCTTTCGCGCCGTAGATCTTGATGAAGTTGCCGTAGTCGTCGATCTGCTTGCGGCTCAGTGCCGCACCGCCCGGTACACGCAGGGCGGCCACCCGGCCTTTAGGATCGTTAGCCGGGCCAGCGAAGACGGCAAACTCAACGCCTTTCACCAGGTCTGCTACGTCCACCAGCTCCATCGGGTTACGCAGGTCTGGTTTGTCAGAGCCGTAACGACGCTCGGCTTCAGCGAAGGTCATGATAGGGAAATCGCCCAGCTCAACGCCTTTCACGTCGTTCCACAGGCTACGCACCAGGGCTTCCATCACTTCACGCACCTGCTCGGCGGTCATGAAGGAAGTTTCCACATCGATCTGGGTAAATTCTGGCTGGCGGTCAGCGCGCAGATCTTCGTCGCGGAAGCATTTAACGATCTGATAGTAGCGATCGAAGCCGGACATCATCAGCAGCTGTTTGAACAGCTGTGGAGACTGCGGCAGCGCGTAGAATTTGCCTTTATGAACGCGGGATGGGACCAGGTAATCGCGCGCGCCTTCCGGCGTGGCTTTGGTCAGCATCGGGGTTTCGATGTCGAGGAAACCATGGTCATCCATAAAGCGGCGCACCAGGCTGGTGATTTTCGCACGGGTTTTCAGGCGCTGAGCCATTTCCGGACGACGCAGATCCAGGTAGCGGTATTTCAGACGCGCTTCTTCAGTGTTGACGTGGTTGGAGTCCAGCGGCAGCGCTTCTGCACGGTTGATGATCACCAGATCGGACGCCAGCACTTCGATGGCGCCCGTCGCCATGTCGGCGTTGACGTTTTTCTCGTCGCGCGCGCGCACTGTGCCAGTAACCTGAATGCAGAACTCATTACGCAGCTCAGAGGCCAGCTTCAACGCATCTGCGCGATCCGGATCGAAGAACACCTGAACGATACCTTCGCGGTCGCGCATATCGATGAAGATAAGGCTACCAAGATCACGACGACGATTGACCCAACCACACAGGGTTACCTGCTGTCCGACGTGGGACTGACGCAGCTGCCCGCAATATTCTGTACGCATGAGATATCCCTTAATTAGCCGCAGGCTAAATGTCGCCTGGTATGCAGGCTACTATGTCGCAGCTTTCTGTATGTCACAACTGGATGAAAAAAGGCGGCTATTATACTGGAAATTCCGCCGGACGATAAGAGCGAACCACGGCCAGGCGGTCGTTTGCTGCACTCTTATTGCGCATTCTCACAAAAATTAACAAAATTATCCGCCCAGGAACAGGCCATCACGTCGTATGGTGTCTGGAAGTGATTCATTTAACGGGAGTAACGATGTTAACACTTGATGCCAGTAAAACCGCACTTGTTGTGATTGATTTACAGGAAGGCATTCTGCCATTCGCCGGTGGCCCGCATACTGCGGATGATGTGGTCAACCGCGCTGCTCGCCTGGCGGAAACATGTCGTGCCAAGGGTGCGCCTGTTGTCATGGTGCGCGTCGGCTGGTCCGCTGATTACGCCGAAGCGTTAAAACAGCCCGTTGATGCCCAGGTTCCAGCACGCGCCCTGCCTGAAAACTGGTGGACGTACCCGGCCGCACTCGGCAAACGCGACAGCGACATCGAAGTGACCAAACGCCAGTGGGGCGCATTTTACGGTACCGATCTCGAACTGCAGCTCCGCCGCCGCGGCATCGACACCATCATCCTGTGCGGCATTTCCACCAACATCGGCGTGGAGTCTACCGCCCGCAACGCTTGGGAGCTGGGCTTTAATCTGCTGATCGCCGAAGATGCCTGCAGCGCGGCCTCCGCGGAACAGCACCAGGGCAGCATGACCCATATCTTCCCGCGCATCGGCCGCGTGCGCAGCACGGATGAGATTGTCAGCGCGCTATGATGTACGTGGGCCTGCCCCAGTGGTCGCACCCGAAATGGGTACGCCTTGGCATCACCAGCCTTGAGGAGTATGCCCGACACTTCAACTGTGTCGAGGGTAACACCACCCTGTATGCGCTCCCCAAAGCCGAGATTGTTACGCGCTGGCGGGAACAAACGACCGACGACTTCCGCTTCTGCTTTAAGTTTCCGGCCACCATTTCCCACCAGGCCGCGCTGCGCAACTGCGGTGATTTGACCGAAGAATTTTTTACGCGCATGTCGCCGCTGGCGAACCGCATCGGTCAGTACTGGATCCAGCTACCCTCCACGTTTGGCCCGCGCGATTTGCCTGCGCTCTGGCAGTTCCTGGATACCCTGCCCCGCGAATTCACCTACGGCGTCGAAGTCAGGCATCCTGAATTTTTTGCGAAGGGCGAAGCAGAAAAAGCGCTCAATCGCGGCCTGCTTGAGCGTTCCGTTAACCGGGTGATCCTCGATAGCCGCCCGGTACACAGCGCTGTGCCCCATAGCGAAGCCATCGTTGAAGCTCAGCGTAAAAAACCGAAAGTGCCGGTCCACGCCATCGTGACCGCGCATAACCCAATGGTCAGGTTTATCGGCAGCGATAACATGCAGCAAAATCAGGCGATGTTCGCCGTCTGGCTGCAAACGTTAGCGAAGTGGGAACACACCACCACGCCCTATCTATTTTTACATACGCCGGATATCGCCCAGGCGCCCGAACTGGTCGATGCTCTGTGGCAGACCTTGCAGGCTGCGGTGCCGTCCGTGGGCAGCGCCCCTTCCATCCCACAACAATCTTCTCTTTTCTGATATCACCCCCTATCATAGTGAAGTGCCATCTGCCAAAAACAGGGAGTTTGTATGGTCAGCGCGCTGTATGCGGTGTTAGGTGCATTACTGCTGATAAAGTTTTCATTTGATGTTGTGCGCCTCAGAACGCTGTACCGCGTCTCTTACGGTGACGGCGGATTTTCCGAGCTACAAAGCGCTATCCGCATTCATGGCAACGCGGTCGAATACATCCCCGCAGCCTTAATCCTGCTGCTGTTTATGGAGATGAATGGCGCAGAAACCTGGATGGTGCACATCTGTGGCCTGCTTCTTATTGCTGGCCGCCTGATGCACTATTACGGTTTTCACCACCGCTTAATCCGCTGGCGTCGTTCCGGCATGAGTGCGACCTGGTGTTCGCTTTTGCTGATGGTGCTGGCTAACCTGTGGTATATGCCGTGGGAGTTGGTTTTCTCCCTCCATTAGCGCACAATACGCCACTTTATTTTTCCCGGATTTTTACGTTATGTCAGATCGCGACACGCTTTTTTCCGCGCCTATCGCCAGCCTGGGCGACTGGACCTTCGATGAACGGGTAGCCGAAGTCTTCCCGGATATGATCCAGCGCTCTGTTCCCGGTTATTCCAATATTATCTCTATGATCGGCATGCTGGCTGAGCGCTTCGTTCAACCCGGCACGCAGGTCTATGATCTGGGCTGCTCGCTCGGCGCGGCAACGCTGTCGGTTCGTCGTAACGTTCACCAGGAAGGCTGCCGAATCATTGCCGTCGATAACTCCCCGGCGATGGTTGAGCGCTGCCGTCGCCACATTGACGCGTATAAAGCCCCTGTTCCGGTAGACGTGGTGGAAGGCGATATCCGCGAAATTGAGATCAATAACGCCTCGATGGTGGTGCTGAATTTCACCCTGCAGTTCCTGGTGCCTGAAGACCGCCAGCTGCTGCTGGACAAAATTTATCAGGGGCTGAATCCCGGCGGCGCGCTGGTGCTCTCGGAGAAATTCAGCTTCGAAGATGCCGAGGTTGGCGAATTGCTGTTCAATATGCACCACGATTTCAAACGGGCGAACGGCTACAGCGAGCTGGAGATCAGCCAGAAGCGCAGCATGCTCGAAAACGTGATGCTGACGGATTCCGTAGAAACCCACAAAGCGCGTTTGAGCAAAGCCGGGTTTGAGCACAGCGAACTGTGGTTCCAGTGCTTTAACTTTGGCTCTCTGGTGGCGCTGAAAGCGGGAGAATCCGCATGATCGAATTCAGCAACTTCTATCAGCTGATTGCCAAAAACCAGCTCTCCCACTGGCTGGAAACCTTGCCCGCGCAGATTGCGGCCTGGCAGCGCGATCAGCAGCACGGCCTGTTAAAGCAGTGGTCAAATGCGGTGGAGTTTCTGCCCGAACTGACCCCGCATCGTCTGGATCTTCTGCACAGCGTAACCGCCGAGAGCGAAGAGCCGCTTCCGGCCGGACAGATCAACCGCATCGAAACGCTGATGCGTAACCTGATGCCGTGGCGCAAAGGGCCGTTTTCACTTTACGGCGTGAACATCAATACCGAATGGCGCTCGGACTGGAAATGGGATCGCGTGCTGCCCCACCTTTCCGACCTGACCGGACGTACCATTCTGGACGTGGGCTGCGGCAGCGGTTACCACATGTGGCGCATGATTGGCGCGGGGGCGCATCTGGCGGTCGGTATTGATCCGATGCAGCTGTTCCTGTGCCAGTTTGAAGCGGTGCGTAAGCTGCTGGGTAACGACCAGCGCGCGCACCTGCTGCCGCTGGGCATTGAACAACTCCCTGCCCTGAAAGCCTTTGATACCGTCTTCTCCATGGGCGTGCTGTACCACCGTCGTTCCCCGCTTGAACACCTGTGGCAACTGAAGGATCAGCTGGTCAGCGGCGGCGAGCTGGTGCTGGAAACGCTGGTGATTGAAGGCGATGAACATGCCGTTCTGGTGCCGGGCGATCGCTACGCGCAGATGCGCAACGTTTACTTCATCCCTTCCGCGCTGGCGCTGAAGAACTGGCTGGAGAAGTGCGGGTTTGTGGATGTGCGGATTGCCGACGTCAGCGTGACCTCGCTCGAGGAACAGCGCCGAACCGACTGGATGATCACCGAATCGCTGGAGCAATTCCTCGACCCGGCCGACCACAGCAAAACTATCGAAGGCTATCCAGCCCCGATGCGTGCGGTGCTGATTGCGACTAAGCCGTAGCCTTTTTGCCGGGTGGCGGCTACGCCTTATCCGGCCTACTGGTAGCACGTTTTCTCCGAAATAGTTCAAGTTGCAGCGAGGCGGCCAACCCAGCTGCGGCTTGAAATATGAAGGAGAAAAAAAGGCCCCTGTTGAAATTGCAGGGGCCTGGTACAAGCAAGCATCATATTGGGCGACATGATGCGCGGTAAAAATCGGTACGTTGCTACACGTGATGGCGCTCAATCAGCGACTTCATTTCCGCAACCGACTCTCCCTCTACGCCATAGCGTGAATACTCATCCGCTTCAGCATCCGTCGACATTGACAACCCTGTATTGCGATAACGCATGGGCGAAGGTATCCATTTACCCGCGGAGCTGTGCAGCTCTTCTACCCCAGCGTTTAAAAACCGTTCCAGATTGCTGGCGCGGACTCCCGCACCCGCCATTATTATTGGAACACCGGAATGTGCTTTTAGTTCCGTAATTAATTGCAGTCCTTTTTCAGCTGACGCCTGCTGACCCGATGTCAGGATGCGCGCCACGCCAAGTTCTCCAAGCTTTTCAAAGGCCTGAAGCGGATCTTTACACATATCAAATGCGCGATGAAAAGTGACGGCCAGCCCCTGCGCGGCGCTCATAATCTGACGCATGCGCGGTATATCGATATTGCCGTCTTCATCCAGCAGGCCGGTCACCAGCCCTGGAAACCCGAGGTCCCGAACGAGCGCGATATCATCAAGCATGGCACTGAACTCGCCCGCCGTGTAACAAAAATCACCGCCGCGCGGACGAATAATCGGGTGAACGGGAATGGTGACGGCCTGACGGGCAGACTTCAACACGCCGTAAGACGGCGTCAGCCCGCCCTCTTTGGGTGCCGCGCACAGTTCAATGCGGTCAGCCCCGTGCTTTTGCGCGGTCACGGCACACTCCACGCTGTAACAACAAATCTCCAGCAGCGCCATTTAATCCTCCTGAAATTCCACTAAACGAAACATCATGACACGCCGTCCGTTTTCAGTCCCGGCGTGAACTCACATCTCTTACGCTTCGCTGGCAACGATCTGCTCAATGGTCCACGGATGAAACTTCACCGTGACCTGTCCGTCAGTGACGGCCAGCGTCGGGTTAGGTAACCGCTCGCGCTCGCCTTTGGGTGAACTCGTCTTCACAAAAATTCCCGGCTTGCTTAAGCCTTCGTCAGAAAGGAGGGCCAGCGCGCGGGCGTTCAACGTTTCCGGCTCACCCGGCAGGACAATTTCGATATGTTCCCAGCCTTCGTGCGGATAGCGTTTCTCTCCCGGCCACGGCAGTTCAACCACGCTGAATTGCCAGTGCGCCACTTTCACCGGCTCATGCAACTTAAACAGGCAAATCGGGCGACCATTGATGATGTTCTCGGAGAGCAACTCGCCGCACCGTTCGAACCCGCGACGCCAGCGCTCGGCCGTGGCATTCTGATGACAGCGCAAAGAGATGTGATCGGCCTCAAGCGGCGCGATTTCCAGACCGAGACGGGTGGCAAGTTCTGTGAACGCCTGGGTGAAGCGCGGTAAATCTGCGGAAATATCATGCAGTTCGTCAATGGATTGCCAGTTCGCCATAAGTCACTCTCTTTTCATGTCGCAAAGCCGCTAATTTACTCTGTTGCCCTGTTTTGACCAACCGCAGAATCTGGCTTTTTGCGACTGCATGATTATGCACACCTTCACCGCCTGGATTCTGAGCAATCTTCAGGCCCCGCAATGCTGACGCCAGAGGGCATTTGCAGTATACTCCCGCCCTAAATTCTTTAACTGGCGCGGGCGGTTGTAAGCCCGCATCAAAAACGTAAGGTATCCAGGTGAATATTCAGGCTCTTCTCTCCGAAAAAGTCAGTCAGGCACTGATTGCCGCAGGCGCGCCTGCGGATTGCGAACCGCAGGTTCGTCAGTCAGCAAAAGTACAGTTTGGCGACTATCAGGCTAATGGCGTGATGGCAGTGGCTAAAAAACTGGGCATGCCGCCGCGACAGCTCGCTGAGCAGGTACTGACGCATCTGGATCTTTCCGGCATTGCCAGCAAAACCGAAATCGCCGGTCCGGGCTTTATCAACATCTTCCTTGAGCCTGCATTCCTGGCACGCCACGTTGACGCGGCCCTGAAATCTGACCGTCTGGGCGTTTCCCAGCCGGAGGCGCAGACCGTCGTGATCGACTACTCTGCCCCGAACGTGGCGAAAGAGATGCACGTTGGCCACCTGCGCTCCACCATCATCGGTGATGCCGCGGTGCGCACGCTCGAGTTCCTCGGCCACAAGGTGATCCGCGCGAACCACGTGGGCGACTGGGGTACCCAGTTCGGCATGCTGATTGCTTACCTGGAAAAACAGCAGCAGGAAAACGCGGGTGAAATGGCGCTGGCGGACCTGGAAGGGTTCTACCGCGAAGCCAAAAAACACTACGACGAAGACGAAGCCTTTGCCGAGCGCGCGCGCAGCTACGTGGTTAAACTGCAGGGCGGCGACCAATACTTCCTCGAGATGTGGCGCAAGCTTGTCGACATCACCATGTCTCAGAACCAGCTGACCTATAACCGTCTGAACGTCACCCTGACCCGTGATGACGTGATGGGCGAAAGTCTCTACAACCCAATGCTGCCCGGCATTGTGGCTGACCTGAAAGCGAAAAACCTGGCGGTAGAGAGCGAAGGCGCAACGGTGGTGTTCCTTGATGAGTATAAAAACAAGGAAGGCGAACCGATGGGCGTGATCATCCAGAAAAAGGATGGCGGCTACCTCTACACCACCACCGATATCGCCTGTGCGAAGTACCGTTACGAGACGCTGCATGCTGACCGCGTGCTGTACTACATCGACTCCCGTCAGCACCAGCACCTGATGCAGGCGTGGACCATCGTGCGTAAAGCCGGTTACGTGCCGGATTGCGTGCCGCTGGAACACCACATGTTCGGCATGATGCTGGGCAAAGACGGCAAACCGTTCAAAACCCGTGCGGGCGGTACCGTGAAGCTGTCCGACCTGCTGGACGAAGCGCTGGAACGCGCCCGCCGTCTGGTGGCCGAGAAGAACCCGGACATGCCTGCCGATGAACTGGAAAAACTGGCCAACGCCGTGGGTATCGGTGCGGTGAAATACGCGGATCTCTCCAAGAACCGTACCACCGACTATATCTTCGACTGGGATAACATGCTGGCGTTCGAAGGCAACACGGCGCCTTACATGCAGTATGCCTACACCCGCGTGCTCTCGGTGTTCCGTAAGGCGAACATTGATGAAAGCCTACTGGCGAATGCGGCAGTGACCATCACGGAAGATCGTGAAGCACAGCTGGCGGCGCGCCTGCTGCAGTTTGAAGAGACGCTGACGGTTGTCGCGCGTGACGGCACGCCGCACGTGATGTGTGCTTACCTGTACGATCTGGCGGGTCTGTTCTCCGGCTTCTACGAACACTGCCCTATTCTGTCTGCGGAAAACGAATCGGTCCGCAACAGCCGCCTGAAGCTGGCGCAGCTCACGGCGAAGACCCTGAAGCTGGGTCTGGATACCCTGGGTATCGAAACCGTAGAACGCATGTAATACAAAAAACCCGGCAATCGCCGGGTTTTATTTTTTGCCTTCCTGCTCATTCAAGCGTCAGCGGTAGTTCACGATGACAGAATTACTCTGCACTTTCAGCGCCGGGATTAAGCGTCCCCCGCCCGGCACTTCCCAGATAAACCGCAAAGGTTCAATAGCCGGTACGCCGTTGAATGCCTGCGTCGTGCCATTTTCGCCGTCGATTTCCGTGCAGCGCGTCTGAGAACAAAGGCGCACCCGCAGCCCTGCGGGCGTTGGGCCAATCAGCCGATAATTCCAGACCACAAGGCCCATCTGCCCGGAAACGCCTTCTGAAGGCGATAGCGGGTTAGATGATATGGCGACGCCCCGGTTGCTGAGGGTCACTCCCATGCTGCTTGCCTGCCAGGTGCCCTCCCCGGCAGCGTGCGCCGCCAGCGGGAAGAGCAAAATCCAGAGCCATTTACGCATTATTTTCCTCCAATCGTCGCGGTCATGCGGATATGACGGTTATCCGACAGCTCCATATTCGACAGCACGACCAGCTGATTCAGACTACGACGCAGGAAACGCGACAGCAGCGGACGCAGCGCATGGTTAACCAGCAGCACCGGCGGTGCGCCCAGCATCTCCTGGCGCGCCAGCGCCTCCTGGGTTTGCGCCAGCAGACGGTCCGCCAGCCCCGGCTCCAGGCCGCCCCCGCCCTGCAGGGCCTGCAGCAGCAGACGTTCAAGCGGCGTATCGAGGCCAATAACCTGCACTTCTCCGGTTCCCGGGAACCACTGCTGGGTGATCGCACGGCCCAGCGCCACGCGCACCACCGCCGTCAGCTCGTGCGGATCGCTCTGGATTGGCGCGTGCTCTGCCAGCGTTTCCAGAATGGTGCGCATATCGCGGATCGGTACTTTCTCGTCGAGCAGGTTTTGCAGCACCTTGTGCAGCGTGGTTAAGGTCACCACGCCCGGGACCAGATCTTCCGTCAGCTTCGGCATCTCCTGCGTGACGCGATCCAGCAGCTGCTGCGCCTCCTGACGGCCAAACAGCTCTGCCGAGAATTGCCCAATCAGGTGATTAAGATGGGTCGCCACCACGGTACTGGCTTCAACAACCGTATACCCCTGGATCTGCGCCTGCTCTTTCAGCGCACTTTCAATCCAGATAGCGGCCAGGCCAAAGGCCGGGTCGATAGTTTGCTCGCCCGGAAGCGTGCCTGCGGCGGTGCCCGGGTTAATCGCCAGCCAGCGGCCCGGATAGGCATCACCGCTGCCAATTTCGACACCTTTCATCAGAATGCGATAGCGCGCGGGCGGCAGGTCCATATTGTCGCGGATGTGAACAACCGGCGGCAGGAAGCCCATATCCTGGGCGAATTTTTTACGGATACTGCGGATACGGCCAAGCAGCTCGCCATCCTGCTGGAAATCGACCATCGGAATCAGGCGATAGCCCACTTCCATTCCCAGGGAATCTTCCAGCTGAACGTCGTTCCAGGTCGCTTCAACGGCCTGGGTGTTCTCCGGCATTTTGACCGGAACAGGCTCCGCCGCCGGTTTGATTTCACGACCGCGCATCCACCAGGCAAGCCCCAGCAGACCCGCCGTAAACAGCAGGAAGACGAGGTTTGGCATCCCCGGCACCAGGCCGAGCAAACCCAGAACGGCAGCGGCCAGCAGCATCACGCGCGGGTTGCTGAACAGCTGGCCCACCATCTGCTCGCCAACGTCCTGATCGGTACTCACGCGGGTCACAATCACACCCGCCGCAGTAGAGATAACCAGCGCCGGGATCTGCGCGACCAGACCGTCACCGATGGTCAGCAGCGTATAGCTTTCCGCCGCGTGGCCCATGTCCATCCCGTGCTGCAATACCCCCACCAGCAGGCCGCCGACCACGTTAATCACCATGATCAGAATGCCCGCGATGGCGTCACCGCGCACAAACTTACTCGCACCGTCCATGGAGCCGTAGAAGTCCGCTTCCTGCGTCACTTCCGAACGGCGTTTTTTGGCTTCATCTTCGGCAATGAGCCCGGCGTTCAGGTCGGCATCGATCGCCATCTGTTTGCCCGGCATCCCGTCCAGCACAAAACGCGCGCCCACTTCCGCGATACGCCCTGCTCCTTTGGTGATAACCATAAAGTTGATGATAACGAGGATAACGAACACCACGATACCGATAGCAAAATTGCCGCCCACCAGGAAGTGGCCGAACGCTTCAACCACTTTACCTGCCGCTGCCGCACCGGTATGACCTTCCATCAGGATGATACGCGTGGACGCCACGTTCAGCGCCAGACGGAGTAAGGTGGTAAACAGCAGAATGGTCGGGAACGCGGCGAACTCCAGTGTACGCTGGGTGAACATCGCCACCAGCAGCACCATAATGGACAGCGCAATGTTGAAAGTGAAAAGCAGGTCGAGGATGAACGCCGGGAGCGGCAGTACCATCATCGACAGAATTAGCAGGATCAGAATCGGCCCGGCAAGGATTTGCCATTGGGTCGATTTCAGGTTGCCGGGCAGGCGCAACATTGCCACCAGATTAGCCATCAGTGTCCTTCTCGTTCATAAAATCCAGCGCGGCAGGCACCGGAAGGTTCTCAGGTTTCACAGGCCGTTGACCGCCGGCCAGACGCCAGCGCTTCAACTGCCACACCCAGGCCAGCACTTCCGCCACGGCGGCGTAGAGTTGTCCCGGGATCTGTTGTCCAATATCCGCATGGCGGTACAGGGCACGCGCCAGCGGAGGCGCTTCCAGGATCGGCACGCGGTGTTCCTTGCCAATTTCCCGGATGCGCAGCGCGATCAGCCCTGCCCCTTTTGCCACCACTTTCGGCGCGCTCATTTTGTTTTCGTCATAGCGCAGCGCAACGGAATAGTGTGTCGGGTTGGTGACGATGACGTCGGCCTTAGGCACATCGTCCATCATGCGGCGACGGGCGGCGGCACGTTGCATCTGGCGAATACGCCCCTTCACGTGCGGGTCACCTTCCATCTGCTTGTATTCGTCGCGGATATCCTGACGCGACATGCGCAGCTTTTTGAAGTGGGTATAAAGCTGGAAGATCACGTCAAAACCCACCATCGGGATAATGCTGAGCACCACAAGCAGCGCGCAGAGCCCGACCAGATTCAGCGCGTTGCTCATCGCGGTGAGAGGCGATTCGCTGATAAGACGCATCATTTCCGGCCAGTGGTACCAGAGGTAAAAGCCTGCGGAACTGCCCATCAGCACCGATTTGAGGACGGCTTTGAGCAGCTCAGCCCCGGTCTGCGCAGAGAACATTTTCGCAATACCCGGCAGCGGGTTCAGTTTGGAAAATTTCGGCTGCATCGATTTGGCACTGAAAACCAGACCGCCGAGCATCACCGGAGAGACCAGCGCGACCAGCACGACCCCGGTAATCAGGGGCAACAGCGCGACCATGGCCCCCTTAATAAGCTGAATAATCTGGCTGAGG
The DNA here is from genome assembly GCF_034107965.1 of Enterobacter sp. 61D5. Lineage (NCBI taxonomy): Bacteria > Pseudomonadati > Pseudomonadota > Gammaproteobacteria > Enterobacterales > Enterobacteriaceae > Enterobacter > Enterobacter sp. 61D5. The sequence goes on along the minus strand of NZ_JAWNFK010000002.1, from coordinate 157,623 downwards.
ATCAGATTCGGATCGTTGACCATGCTGTGGTCAAAACGTAAGCCGGTGGACAACATTCCCGCCAGCCTGCGGGCGAGCGACTCCCCGCCCCACCAGATAATGCACACCCCTACGATAAGGATCAGCAGGGAGGTTAATTCTCGGGATCGGGGGATCTGCCCTTCCTCACGCGCCTTTTCTAGTCGGTGGGGTGTGGGGGCTTCCGTTTTGTCGTCGTTCTCTTCTGCCACTGTGCACGCTCAGCCCATTACGTCACGGGTATCATGCCAGCGCAGCGGAAATCCAATGGCGGGAAAAGCCCGTTTATTCGGGCTCTTTTCGGTGATTTTGTCGCAAACCGCCTCAGGTGGCATTAGCCCCTGAGGCGGAATGGACCATCAGAAGCCGAGGCTGTCCAGCAGGTCGTCCACCTGATCCTGGCTTGCCACCACGCCCGCCTTGCTGGCGTCGAGCTGTGGACCATTGAGCAGGCTTTCGTTCTCGCGTTTTGGACGGGCTGCCGGTTCCGGAATGTTCTCCAGCAGAACCATCAGCAGCTGACGCTCAATCTCCTGGATAACATCCATCATGCGCTTGATCACCTGACCGGTCAGGTCCTGGAAATCCTGCGCCATCATGATGTCCAGCAGCTGGGCGTTGGTGAAGCTGGTGTGGCCCGGCACATCACCCAGGTACTGACGGGTATCCGTCACCAGCTCGCGGGCATCCGCCAGCTCGATAGGATTCTCAAACCACTCGTCCCAGCGTTTGCTCAGCGCTTTCGCCCCCTTTTCCATCGCATCCTGGTGCGGCTGTGACGCTTCAACGCTGTTCAGCGCACGCTCCGCGGCCTGAGCGGTCATCTGCACAACATAGTCCAGACGATCGCGGGCATCAGGAATGGCTTCCGCCGCTTCGGCAATCGCCTGATCCAGACCCAGCTCGCGCAGGCTGTCACGCAGCATGCGCGTCAGGCTGCCGATGCGGACGATGATATCGCTCGGCGAGTGTTCTTCTACGGGTTTCATAGCAGGTTGCAACATTTCCATCACCTCACATGCCGAGTTTCTCGAAGATCTTACCGAGCTTCTCTTCCAGGGTTGCCGCGGTGAATGGCTTCACCACATAGCCGCTTGCGCCCGCCTGTGCTGCGGCAATGATGTTCTCTTTTTTCGCTTCTGCAGTGACCATCAGAACCGGCATAGACGCCATTCCCGCATCGGCACGAATGGTTTTCAGCAGTTCCAGACCGTCCATGTTAGGCATGTTCCAGTCGGAGATAACAAAACCAAACCCGCCAGCCTGCAGTTTGTTCAGCGCATCAACGCCGTCTTCTGCTTCTTCAACGTTGTTGAAGCCCAGCTCTTTCAGCAGGTTGCGCACGATGCGACGCATGGTGGAAAAGTCATCCACAACCAAAAACTTAAGCTCTTTATCCGCCATAAAATAATACTCCTGAGTCAAATACGTATTGCCTGTCCGGCACTGATTTTCGCCAGCATCTGCTGGCTTACCTGGCTAAGATCGACCACTTCGCTCACGCCACCCATATTGATGGCCTCGCGCGGCATGCCGAACACCACACAACTTGCTTCATTCTGCGCAATCGTCCAGGCGCCAGCCTGGTGCATTGCAAGCATTCCGGCGGCACCGTCGTTGCCCATCCCCGTCAGGATCACCCCAACGGCGTTGCGCCCCGCATGTTTCGCCACCGAATGAAACAGCACATCCACCGACGGACGGTGCCGGTTGACCGGCGGTCCGTCATGAATTTTGATTTGATAGTTAGCGCCGCTGCGCGACAGCTCCATATGCTTGTCGCCCGGGGCGATATAGGCATGTCCCGGGAGCACGCGCTCGCCGTCTTCCGCCTCCTTCACGCTGATCTGGCACAGCTTGTTCAGGCGTTCGGCGAAGGAACGGGTAAAGCCTGGTGGCATATGCTGAGTGATCAGAATACCCGGACTTGAAAGCGGCAATGGCTGGAGTACATGACGAATTGCCTCTGTTCCTCCGGTTGACGCCCCAATGACCAGCAGTTTTTCCGAGCTGAGTAAGGGACCGGCCTTCAGGGTCGCTGGCGCGGCCAATGGCGTATGGGCAGCAAGCTTCGCACGCGACGCGGTGCGGATCTTCTCCGCGATCATTTCGCTGTAGGCCAGCATCCCTTCGCGTATGCCGAGCTGCGGCTTGGTGACAAAATCCACCGCCCCCAGCTCCAGCGCGCGCAGGGTGATTTCCGATCCTTTTCCGGTCAGGGAGGAGACCATCACCACCGGCATGGGCCGCAGCCGCATTAATTTTTCGAGGAAATCTATGCCATCCATGCGCGGCATCTCGACATCCAGCGTTAGCACGTCGGGGTTATATTTTTTAATTAAATCCCGCGCTACCAGAGGATCGGGCGCAGTGGCCACCATCTCCATGTCGCTGTGGCTATTGATAATTTCAGTCATGATCTGACGCATCAGCGCTGAATCATCGACAGACAACACCCTGATTTTACTCATGCTTTTTCCTTACTCAACGCATATACCGTTTGCCCACGCAGGCTAAACTCACGCGCGAGGTTGCTGAAGTTTTCCGAGTGCCCGGCAAACAGTAAACCGTCAGGCTTGAGCAACGGAACAAACCGACGCAGAATGTCCTGTTGCGTCGTTTTATCAAAATAGATCATAACGTTACGGCAAAAAATGGCGTCGAACGGCCCCGGCACGTTGTACTGCTTATCCAGCAGGTTAACGGGCGCGAATTCGACGCAGTTCGCCAGCTCCTGGCGTACGCGCACCAGGCCTTCATGCGGGCCCGTGCCGCGCATGAAATAACGCTGCAGCTGCTGCGGCGACAGTGTTTTCAGTTCATCCTGGCGATAAACGCCGTTACGCGCCTTCTCCAGCACCTCGGTATCGATATCGCTGGCGTAGACTTTCCAGCGTCCGGGCGTCATGCCCAGGGTGTCGGCAAGGGTTATCGCCAGGGAGTACGGCTCTTCACCCGTCGAGGCGGCCGCGCTCCATACGCGATATTCCCCGGTGCGACGGCGGGCGTGCTCGGCCAGAACCGGGAAGTGGTGAGCTTCACGGAAAAACGCCGTCAGGTTGGTGGTTAACGAGTTAATAAAAGCCTGCCACTCTGCGCTGTTCTGGTTCGCCTCGAGCATGCTCAGATAGCGGCCAAAATCATCCAGCCCCAGCGTACGCAAGCGCCGCACCAGACGGTTGTAGACCATGTCCCGCTTATGATCCGCAAGCACGATCCCCGCACGCTGGTAGATTAACTGACATATCCGACGAAAATGCGCGTCGGACAGCGCGAGGCGCTGTGTCATCTGCAACAATAATGACGTTTGCCCAGGGGGCATTGGTGATGTCATAGCGCCTTCTTAATTACATTCAGGATACAACTGGCACGGCCTGCGACCGCCCGACTTCTGTTACTGCTTCAACGTGCTCTTTCACATTAAATACCGCGACCAGTCCGGTCAGACGATCCGCCTGGCTTGCCAGCTGGTCGGTTGCCGCTGCCGCTTCCTCAACTAACGAGGCGTTCTGTTGCGTCACCTGATCCATCTGGCTGACGGCCTGGGCAACCTGCTCAATGCCGCGGCGCTGTTCGTCCGACGCCGAGGCAATCTCGCCCATGATGTCGTTCACCCGCGTCACGGAGGTGACGATCTCGTGCATGGTTTTCGCCGCCGTATTCACCAGCGTTGAGCCCTGCTGAACGCGCGAGACCGACTCTTCGATCAGGACCTTAATTTCTTTCGCCGCGTTGGCGCTGCGGCTCGCCAGGTTACGCACTTCCCCCGCCACCACCGCAAATCCACGCCCTTGCTCACCGGCGCGCGCCGCTTCCACGGCGGCATTCAGCGCCAGAATGTTGGTCTGGAACGCGATACCGTCAATCACGCTGATGATGTCGCCAATTTTCTGCGAGCTGGTGGCAATCTCCTGCATGGTGCTGGCGACATGGGAGGCCTGGTCGCCGCCTTTCTTCGCCGTCATCGCCGCCTGTTTTGACAGGTCAGACGCCTGACGTGCGTTATCGGCGTTCTGGCTTACCGTCGCGGTTAACTGCTCCATGCTGGCCGCCGTCTGCGCCAGCGAGGCCGCCTGCTGCTCGGTGCGGGACGAGAGATCGTTGTTCCCCGCCGCAATCTCAGAGATCCCGGTGTGCATGGCATAACTGCCCTGCCGCACGTCGCTCACCGTTTCCCGCAGCGATCCCTGCATCGCCTTAAGGCTGGCAAAGATCGCCGAAATTTCGTTCTTGCCGAACACCGCTACCGGACGCGCCAGGTCTCCTTTCGCAATACTGTCGAAGTGGCTGCTGATAATCGCCAGCGGCTGCACGATCATCCTGCGCGACCAGAGCAGCGCCCCGCCGGTCAGCAGCCCTGCCAGAATCACAACCACGGCAAAGATGATGCCCGACATGTGATAGCTTTGACGGCTCTGGTCACCGGCACGCTGAACAGACTGGTTAATATCCTGCTGCCACGCGTTAAAGCTGCCGTCAAACGCCGCCTGAGACGCCTGAACCGGTGCGGTCATAAAGTCCGAAAGCTGGTTGTTCTCAAGCCACGTCCCCTGGTGGTCCAGATCGCTGTACCACTGCTCAAAGTTCGTCTTCATGGCGGCCTTCAGCGCTTTCTCTTTCTCGCTGTCGGCGGCCTGCGCCGTAAAGGCTTTAAACTGTGCGTCAGCCTGCTTCAGGCTGTCGCGCGCGGTCGCCATCAGCGCTTTAATGTCATCCGGTGGATAGCTCAGCGCGGTTAAGGTTCCCGCCTTGTTCAGCGCAGTGCTTGCCTGCAACAGCACGGCACGCGTTTGCGCCAGTGCGGAGCGCTGCTGATTACTCGCCTCAACTTCCTGCAAATTCTGATAGCCATCGCGAAACGCCCAAAAAGACAACCCGTTACTGCCAACCTGCAACACACCGCAAAGGATCAGAATCAAAAACAGTGTGGTCGAGATACGAATACGATTTAACATCCACGCTCCCATCAAGCGGCAAGCAGCCGCGGTTTAATTGTCAGTCAAAATGTTTCCCAGTTTTCATCTTGTCCGGTCGTCGCGGTGCGCGTACGGTTTGCAGCCGATTCAGCGGCTGGCGCGCGATACGTCGCCTGCGGGGTGACCGAGTTTCCAGCGAGTGAAGCGAGACGAAACGCCGAGACGGCCATCTTCAGACGGCTCGCCTGGTCTTCCAGAGCAGCGGCCGCCGCAGCGGACTCCTGCACCAGCGCGGCGTTTTGCTGTGTCACGCGATCCATTTCCGATACCGCCAGGGCAACCTGGTCGATACCACGACTCTGCTCATCGGACGCAGAGGCGATTTCACCCATGATGTCCGTTACGCGGGTAACGGCATTCACGATGTCATTCATGGTCTCTCCGGCGCTTTCCACCAGCACGGAGCCGGTATCCACGCGGGAGACGGAATCTTCAATCAGGGACTTGATCTCTTTTGCCGCGTTGGCGCTGCGGCTGGCCAGGTTGCGTACTTCCCCGGCCACCACGGCAAACCCGCGCCCCTGTTCACCCGCGCGCGCCGCTTCCACGGCGGCGTTCAGCGCCAGAATGTTGGTCTGGAAGGCAATGCCGTCGATAACGCTGATGATGTCGGCGATTTTCTTCGAGCTGTCGGCGATTTCGTGCATGGTTTTCACCACGCCATCCACCACGCGGCCGCCGCGCTGCGCCGTCTCGGAGGCGCTTTCCGCCAGCTGAGACGCCTGGCGGGCGTTATCGGCATTCTGCTTCACGGTCGCGGTAAGCTGCTCCATGCTGGCGGCCGTCTCTTCCAGGGCGGAAGCCTGCTGCTCGGTACGGGATGAGAGATCGTTATTTCCCATCGCAATTTCGCTGGTGCCGGTGTAGATAGCCTCCGACCCGTTGCGCACGTTAGCGACGGTTTCGATTAACGAACGCTGCATATGGTCAACGCTGTTTGCCAGCTCGGTGATCTCATTGCGCCCGGAAACGGTCAGCGTTTTGGTCAGGTCACCGCCGGCAATTTCACGGATGTGGGCAATGACGCGGCCGAGAGGGTTCAGCAGGATATGGCGAATGCCGTACCAGACCGCGATCAGCACAATGACCAGCGCCAGCGCCATCACGGCCATCTGCCATTTTGCAAAGCGGTAGTCATTCTGGCTTGCCGTAAAGGCCGAGTGATAGAGATCGCCACTGACCTTCGCGTATTCCCCCAGCGCCGCGCCGAGTGCGTTTTGCATCCCCTGCGTTGGCTGCGCGAAATAGGCGTCCATGTTGCCGGTCTCCAGGAACTGAATCAGCTCTGTCAGGCCGGTATGGTAGGCATTGTATTTTTCATCGATATTCTGGCTCACCTGCTCCATAGCAGGCTGCGGGGCGATCTTTTTGAAGGCGTCGTAATGTTTCGCGGCGTCAGCGAGGGTGGCACGGGCATTTTTCAACAGATCGGTTTTCGCGCTGCTCTGCTGATTGTTGGGGTCCATCATCATGCGCGCGGACGAGCGGCTCAGGTTGATACGCGTTTGCAGCATCAGATCCCACGTCGACGTGAGTTCACTCTGCTGCAGGCGGAGATCGTTCGAGGCCGCGAAGCTGTCCTGGTTCTGTTTTAATGACGAGAAAAAAAGCCCGCCGGAGATGAGCTGAAGAAGTGCGAAAATGACCAGCACCATCATGAGCATTGTGACAACGCGGATACGGTTCAACATACAACACCTTCTCATAGATTTATTAACGGTGTTATCGGCACAGCCCACAGGAACTTTACATTTGCGAAAGGGAAAAGCGCGGGGTTAAAACGCCACGTCGACAATCAGCGTGTCGGTGTAGGTTCCGGCGGGCGGCGTGGCCTGATTGGTCAGGACTTTCGCAGTGTAGTTGTAGGTGCGCAGTAAACCGTCGGTACTCACCTGGGACGATACCGCGCTGGACCAGCGCTCGCTGCCGCTGCCGCCCCAGCGGTTACCGGTGGCTTCCTTATAGATGTCGTAGCTCATGGCGTTGCTGCCGCTCACCATCCGCCGCACGTTGTTCAGCGCGTTGGCACCGTTATTAATGCCGATGGTATACGAACTCCCTTTGGTACAGGTGACGGCAATAGCCTGCGAGACGGTGGGGAAACTTTGCACCAGCGGTGCGCTGTTGAAGTTCACATCTGGCGTGGTCATGGCGCTGCAGTCGTTGGTGACGGTCATATCGAGCAGGATGGTGGTTGTCGCGGTTCCCGTCTGATTGATTGTGCAAACGCCGAGCGCGCCCACGGAGCACACGCTGTAGTTAATGCTGAAGGTTAACTGCACCTGATATGGCCCGGCAGTGACGTTTTGCCCGGCGACGGTGCGGAAATAGAGCGGAATGTTGTACTGCTTTGACCCCAGCAACCCCAGCAGGGTATTCCCGCTCCAGGTATACGATTTACTTATCTGTACCTCGCTGCTGCTCGCGCATCCCGATAACCCGCACAGCCGGGTGGGGATCACGTCGGTGATGGCCGCATTATCCGTGCGTTTCATCGTGGCCCGGCTGCTACCCGAAACCGATGCCGCGGTGTAGGTCAGCGTTACCGAGTCGCTGGTCAGCAGATTCAGCACGGCATCGCAGGCCACCACCAGCGTGCCGGTGGTTTGAACTTCCCCGGTTCCGCTGAGCGCGAACGAGGTGACGCTGCCAAACGACGCATTAACCGTGCTGACGGTACACGCCGCCCAGCCGCCGCCGGAAAACAGCAGCAGGATCAACAGCAGCAGGCGCGTCATGGCGCCTCCCGGCAAATCAGCGGCCCGTAGGTTTTCAGCTTGTGCTCCGGATTGGCCCCCACGGTCAGGGTAGTCTTGCAGCGCCTCCCGTCAGGTGCGATCACCTCCAGCGGGTTCACATCGCTGAGATTTTCCAGCCAGGCGATGCCGTCATACCCCACCACCGCATTGCTGCGCGAGGCGCGTCGAACCTGGCTTCCCACCGGCAACGCCTTCCCGCGCGCGTCATGCAGAATAACGCTTGCCACCCGCTCCTGCTCCATCGGGAAATCGACCAGATAGCCGCTGTGACGCCGAATCGCGATCCTCCGCTCGGTCTCTTTCAGACGGGTATCCGCCGGCAGATTCAAAGTATCAATCCGGTAGCTTGCCGGGTAATACGCCGACACCCCGCTGACCAGCAGGTAGCCGTTGTTATTGGTTTTACCGACGGGCTGGTTCTCATAGCTGACGGGCACGTCCGGGTGGCCGTCGGTGCTGATGACCACAAACGCATCGTTGATCTTATTCGCCGCGAACAGCTCGCCGTCCATCAGCACAACGGCGCCCATCGCCTCGCCCCACCAGGTCATGGTATCCCTTTCGCCATAGCCGCCGCCCTGCAGTTCAATGTTGTTATTGCGCCATCCCAGCGTACCCTGTTGATAATCACTGGATCTTGACTGGTTGGCCCAGGCCATGTTCCAGCTGAACCCACCGTCAGAAGGCATGGAGTGGTTGTAGTTAATGCGTTGGGTACTACCGGCATCCGGGGTGTTTTCAACGGTGACGGCAGCGCTGTCGCGCGCGCCCAGCGGCACCTGCAGCGACAGCGCGACCGTCCAGTCTCCCCGCTGCCGATCCCGGCTGCCGGCCAGGTAAATGCTGCTTGCCCCCCACAGATTGCGGCTCCAGGAGAGATTAAGCAGCTCGGTTTTTTGACTGTCAAAACTCTCCACGCCGATCCAGGCCGCACCGATGTTGCCGTATCGTCCCATATTGAAGGTCAGAGAATACTGGTCCGTATTACGGCTAAAGCTGGCGATGGGCTTATCGTTTTCGTCATATACCGTCGGCTGGTCGTAAAGGGCCAGATTGCCAAAGCCGCGGTCACGACGCGTGTGCTGGGTGGCGACGCTAAACTCGCTGGTACTGTACTGGTACCCCCAGTTGATTTGCCCGCCCGCATCTCCGCGCATGCGGCTTTGCGAGTAAGAGGTATTCACCACGCCAAACTGGCCAAGTTTTATAACCGTCCCCGCGCCGCCCAGCGCCAGCTCCTGCGCCCCTTCCGCGTGGCCCTCCAGCGTTAGCCAGTCCGTGATTCCGTAGCGATACGAGCCGCTGCCTGCGGCTGAACCGTAGTCAAAATTCTTGATACCGTAATTACGCCTCAGGCTGCCGAGCGTCACGGCGCCGTCGCTCAGCCCTTGTTTGAGCAGGTCGCTGGTGACGTAAAACGGTAGCGTGGTGCTTACCTGGCGCCCCAGCGCATCCGTCGTGACCAGTACCGCATCCCCGGCGCCGTTGATATAGGGCAGATTAGTCAGGGTGAAGGGGCCCGGCTGAAGCTGGGTTGAACCGGAGCGATAGCCGTTGATAAAGAGATCGACCGAAGTGGGTACCGCGGCTTCACCCGCGAACTCGGGCAGCGGCCATGTCACCAGGTCAGGACGCAGGGAGAAATCCCGCCCGACGCTTATCCCCCCCATTCGCACGCTGGAGCTCCAGCTCAGGGCATCGCTGATCACGTCCCCGGCGCTCCAGCTCATCGCGTCATCTTCGTTAGTGAACAGCAGAGTCGTGTCATAGCGGACATACCCTTCCTGCTGGCCGTGGTTACCGGTGAAATTTTCCCGCGCGTAACCGGTCGAGGAAAACGAGCCGTTCTCGTTGAAGTAGCGGAACTCATGCCAGATCGACGCCTGGCCGCCGATATGTTCCGTGTGGTTAGTGTAGAGATCGTAATTCAGCAGCGCCCCGCGGCCGAAGTGCGGTTTGGCCTGCGCAGTTTGCGCGCTGAAAGGCGTCACGCGGGCCGTCACCCAGTCGCGAGGAACGGTCAGCAGCAGGCGCTGCGCGGCGCTGTCGTACTCCACCCGAACCTGAGCAAGCGAGGAGAGATTTACCTCGCCGGTGGGAACGTGCGCCGGGGGCAGTCCCGCGCGCAGCAAATCGGCGCTGGAGATAAAGAAAGCGCCTTTACGCTGCGTCACGGGCACGACCAGGCCGGTATCGTAGTGATTGACCACGATGGCCAGCTGGAAAACCGCTTCATCATTTACCGCCTGTGCCTGGGGAGGCGGCGGTAAACTGTCGTCGCCGGGCCCGGCCAGGGTCGCGGAACTGACGCATAGCAGTATCATCATCGCCGGCTTCAGTTGACGGGCGTCGACTGCCATTGTTCGTCCCTGGCATTAATCTGCGCGCTCATCCGCTCTGGCTGTCGAACGCCAGCGGGTATTGGCCAGCTGCGGGTGCTGCCCGGAAGGACGTAACCCAGCAATCCTTCCGCTACCGTGCGTTTCTGACCTCCCTGCTCCAGCGCCACCTGGCTCAGCCTGACGTGGACATCCCCCCGATTTTTGACCTCCAGCGCAGGCTTACCCTCAGCCTGCGTCACCCGCCAGCTCAGGTTTTGGGTCTCCACCAGCGCGTGATGCGCCCCCTCTTTGATGGTCGGGATCCCCTGTCCATATACGAACAGAGGGATGGAGTAACGCATCTGCAATTTCAGGCCGATGGCGGGTTCGGCTTTGGCATCTGGCTGGGGGATTTCATCGACGATAATGCGATAGGCCTGTTCGACCCCTGCGGGAACCGTAGCCTGTTTGATAAGGCGAATGAGCTGCTTGCTGCCCGTGCCAATCGTGACGATGGGCGGGCTGGCGACCACGTCCTGCTGCGCGGTATAGCGCTCGTGTCCGTCCTCCTGCTTCCAGCGCACGATGCGAACCTGCATCGTCGTGGCGCTGTTTCCCTGGTTCTGGATCCACAGCTCCGTGGCGTTGGCGTCCGCAGCAAGCCAGGGATCGATAGGCCAGAGCAGGATGGTGGCCGCCGCCTGCGCCTGGCCAGCAACCGCCATTCCCAACGCGCCCGCCAGACAAACCGGTCTGAAAAATGGCTTCATCAACACTCTCCCTTTATTACCATGACAAGGTCACGGTGAGCTGATCGGAATAGGTTCCCGCCGGGCTAAACCCGGTCAGTAGCGCCACGCCAAAAAGCGGCAGCGCGATGTTATTGCTGTTGGTATAGGTCACCGCTATCGCCTGGTTGACGCCAATTTCGCTGTTCGCGGCCAGCGAGCTGCTGCTGTAGAGCCGGTATGGCACCATATCGACGCCGTTCGCGCGCTTCATGCGACGAACGGATGAATAATTTTGACCGCCATTAATGCTCATGCTCAGCGCCACGCCTGGCGTACAGGCAATAGACAACGCCCCGTTTGGCACAAAGCTGGTGCTGACCGGCGCGCTCTCGACGCCGTTATGGCTGCCAAAATCCAGCGTACCGAGAAGCCCTCCGCTACCGGTGGCCACCGCGCATCCCGGGACAATCGTCGCGCTGACCTTAAAGGACTGGGATGTCACCGCATCCGCCGTAGGCATCATGAGCAATCCAACGATCATCGCGAAAAAAGGCTGCACGCGTCCCTCTGCGCATTTGCGCAGACCTGTGAGAGATGCCTTCATGGCGGTTCGGGACTAGTAGGTGACGCTGACGTTAATCGTGTCGGTATAGGTTCCCGGGACGACCGTCACGCTGTTACCGCCGCCGGTAATCCGTCCGTACAGGGTGTAACTGTCCACCCCGCCCGCCGTAGACGCGATCGGCAGCGCGGCGTTATTTGCAATCACGGTATTAAACCCGCTGTCGCTGTACAGGCTGTAAGCCACGCCCTGTGCCGCGTTGGCCGTATTCACCAGATAGCGTTCAGGCGTGCCCGGCGAACCGACAACCGAGCCGGGCGCGGTGGAGTGGGTATTACCGGTGATCGCGACCGTATAGCTGGCGGTCGTACATTGAATGGTGAAGGTGTTTCCGCCGCTGGCGCCGCTCAGCTGCGTCGTAAGCGTGGAAAAGGTTGCCGGATGGGTACCGAAATCGAGCGTACCGAAGTTAATGCCACTTTGTGCGGGCGAGCCGTTTATCAGACACCCGTTTGTCAGCGTCAGCGTTGCACCGATGGTGCCGCTGCTGGTGACGGCCAGCGCCTGATGAGCCGTTGTCGCAGCCAGTAAGGTGCCTGCGCAGATCAAAAGAAGTTTTCTTTTCATTTACCACCCTCCAGAAGACGTCTCCGTTCCCTTGCCACATTTTATTTTTGTCGTTCAAGATGTTAGCCCCGCTTAACGTTCCTCTGAGGGGGTTATTGAGAATTTAGTTTACGGATATCGCTTCGACCACCTGACCCTTGACGCATAAGGCCTATGTCTTATTGACTAAATTTTCTTATAAATAACAGAAAGTTAAATTAATTCAGGCAGCAATTTTATTCTATCCGGGGAGAATATATCCATTAAAGTGTGACAGCGATCACAATATATCGTCGACGCATTAACAACAAAATTAATAAAACTTAAAAAGGAGTTGTATCCCCCTACACTTTGCGTCAATTTATGTGCCGAATAATTTCCCGCATCGTAATAAAAAATTTATATGTATCGACGCGGGCTACATCTGAAGCGCATAGAGGGTCTTTTTTCGTGGCAAGTGCAAACAAACTCACACTCTTCATCGTGATATTCATGCTGGCGGGTATTCTTTCAGGGGCAGCAATTCATGAGTATGCATCTGTGGATGCCATCACAGTCTGGTCGGATAATATTACCCTTCTGACCGATATTTTCCTCCGTCTAATCAAAATGGTCATTGCACCGTTGGTCTTCAGCACGCTCACCGTCGGCATTATGAAGCTGGGCGAAACCTCCACCATTGGCCGCGTTGGCGGCAAAGCGATGGTGTGGTTTATCAGCTCATCCGTGCTCTCTATTCTGGTTGGCCTGTTCATCGTTACGCTAGAGCATCCGGGAAGCGGCCTGAACCTGACGGTTCCGACAGAAGCGGTGGATACCGGCCTGGCCGTTGGCGGCATGACGCTGAAAGCGTTCCTGTCGCACACCATTCCGACCAGCATCGCGGGGGCGATGTCGAACAATGAGATCCTGCAGATTGTGGTGTTCTCGATGTTCTTCGGCATCGGCGGCGCGTCGCTGGGGCAGAAATTCAACGCGCCGCTGGTGGCCGCGCTGGATGTGGTTTCCCATATCATGCTGAAGGTAACGGGTTACGTAATGTACGTTGCTCCGCTGGCCATTTTCGCGGCGATTTCATCCGTCATTGCCACGCAGGGTCTGGGCATTCTGCTGAACTACGCCTCCTTTATTGGCGGCTACTATGTTGCTATTCTTCTCACCTGCATGGTGCTGCTGGCCGTGGGCTACATGGTGCTGAAAAAAGAGGTGTTTCGCCTGGTCAGCATGCTGAAAGACCCGGTCCTGGTGGCGTTTACCACCAGCAGCTCTGAAGCCGCCTATCCGAAAACGCTGGAGCAGCTGGAGCGCTTTGGCTGCTCGCGCAACATCGCCTCTTTCGTTCTGCCGATTGGCTACTCCTTCAACCTGGTGGGTTCGATGGTGTACTGCTCTTTCGCCTCGATGTTTATCGCTCAGGCGTACAACATTCACCTGAGCTTCTCTGAAGTGACGGTGCTGATGCTGACTCTGATGCTGGCGTCGAAAGGGATTGCGGGCGTACCGCGTTCATCCCTGGTGGTGCTGGCAGCAACCATTCCAAGCTTTAACATTCCGGTGGCGGGTATTCTGCTGCTGATGGGGATCGACCACTTCCTGGACATGGGCCGTTCCGCAATTAACGTTCTGGGGAATGGTATTGCGACCGCGATGCTGTCGCAAAATGAAGGCGCGCGGGAAGCGGAAGCTGAGCTGGTAAAGCAGGAAGCGTAAGGTGAAAAAAAGGGTGAGGCCTGATGCCCTCACCCCTGCCCTCTCTCACAGGGAGAGGGAGCAAACACAAAAAACGGCAACCTGGGTTGCCGTTTTGCATTTACCTACGCTACGTGACTCGCGGCGATATCCAGCAGCGCCATCTCATCGCTGTTCAGCAGCTTCTCAATGTTCACCAGGATCAGCATACGCTCGCCGAGCGCGCCCAGGCCGGTCAGGTATTCGGTCGACAGCGTGACCGCAAACTCCGGCGCAGGACGAATTTGGTCAGAGGTCAGGGAAAGCACATCAGATACGCCATCCACCACGATACCTACCACGCGCTGCCCCAGATTCAGAACGATCACCACGGTATTGTCGTCGTAGTCAACGTCGCCCTGGCTGAACTTCACGCGCAGGTCCACGATTGGCACAATGACGCCACGCAGGTTGGTGACACCTTTAATAAAAGCAGGCGTGTTAGCGATGCGGGTAACCTGGTCGTAACCACGGATTTCCTGCACTTTCAGGATATCGATGCCGTACTCCTCATCGCCTAAAGTGAATACCAGGAATTCCTGCCCTGATGGCTCGCCCGCCAGTTTCGTTACATTACTCATACCGGTCATGTTATTACCTTCTACTTAATCAGGCGGCTGTGTACGCCACACGTTGTTCACGATTTAATCCCTGAAGCGCCGACACATCGACGATCAGCGCCACGCTACCATCACCCAGAATGGTGGCGGCAGAAATACCCGGCACTTTGCGGTAGTTGCTTTCGAGGTTCTTCACTACCACCTGGTGCTGACCAATCAGCTGATCGACCAGCAGCGCGTAGCGACGGCCCGCGCTTTGCAGGATCACAACGATGCCCTGCGTGGCCTCTGTCTTCGCCCCGTCCACTTCGAACACTTTCCACAGTTCCACCAGCGGCAGGTATTCACCGCGCACTTCGAGCACGCGCTCGCCGCCCGCCAGAGGATGCAGATCTTCTTCACGCGGCTGCAGGGATTCCATCACGGCGTTCAGCGGCAGGATAAAGACTTCGTCCGCCACTTTGACAGACATGCCGTCGAGGATCGCCAGCGTCAGCGGCAGCAGAATGCGAATGGTGGTGCCGTAACCCTGTTTAGACTGGATCTCAACGTGGCCGCCCATCTCCTGGATGTTACGTTTCACCACGTCCATGCCTACGCCGCGCCCGGACACGTCGGTCACCTGCTCTGCGGTAGAGAAGCCCGGCGCGAAGATCAGCATGCCCACTTCTTCGTCGGTCATGTTTTCATTGACCGCCATCCCCTGCGAAATCGCTTTTGCAAGGATGCGCTCGCGGTTAAGACCCGCGCCGTCGTCGGTCACTTCGATGCAGATGTTCCCGCCCTGGTGTTCAGCAGAGAGGATCAGGTTACCGACCGGGGATTTTCCGGCGGCAATGCGGTTTTCCGGCAGTTCGATACCGTGGTCGAGGCTGTTACGCACCAGGTGCGTTAACGGGTCGATAATGCGCTCGATCAGGCTCTTATCCAGTTCGGTTGAGCTGCCCATCAGGGTCAGTTCAATCTGTTTATTCAGCTTGCTGGCAAGGTCGCGGACCAGACGCGGGAAGCGGCTAAAGACATATTCCATCG
This sequence comes from Enterobacter sp. 61D5, assembly GCF_034107965.1. Classification (NCBI taxonomy): domain Bacteria; kingdom Pseudomonadati; phylum Pseudomonadota; class Gammaproteobacteria; order Enterobacterales; family Enterobacteriaceae; genus Enterobacter; species Enterobacter sp. 61D5. The sequence continues at coordinate 142,330 of NZ_JAWNFK010000002.1, read as the reverse complement.
GCATCATACGGATGGACATGACCGATTCCTGCAGGTCGCGGGCGTTACGCTGCAGCTGACCCATGCTGGTGATCAGATCGCCGTGCGTGACCGGGTCCAGTTCGTTAGAACGCTGTGCCAGCATCGACTGGGTGATCACCAGTTCGCCAACCAGGTTAATCAGCTGGTCGACCTTCTCAACGGCAACGCGGATACTGGTTGACTCGCTGGAGCGGGCGGCAGGTTTCTCACCACGGCCAGGTGCCGCGGCCTCTTTTGGCACGGCCTTCAGCGCAGGAGCCGCAGGAGCCACAGCCGGTGCGGCGTCCTGAGCGACAGCGGCCACCTCTTCCGCAGCGGCAGGAACGTCAACCGCAGCCGTTTCGGTTTCGAAGGCGATCTGGTCAGCTTCAATCACAAAGCACAGTACCGCCACGATATCGTCCTGCCCAATACCGTCATCAAGCGTCGCGGCAAGGCTGTCTTTGCCTTTTACCACGTTGCTTAATTTCGCCAGGTTACCCAGCTCTTCTTCCAGCAGGTTAACTTCACTCTCTTTAAGGCGTGACAGCACAACGCGCAGTTTGCCCGCTTGTGCAGCGGCTGGCGCGGCCTCGTCGGCAGCAACCGCATCGACAACGCTCAGTTTCGCCGCAGGGACAACGGCTGCAGCGACCTCACCTTTTGCTTCCAGGGCGAGCTGGCGCAGCGCGTTGCAGATGTATTCAAAGCTGGCGGCATCAGGCTCTGCCGAACTTTTATAGGCGTCGAGCTGTTCCTGCATAATATCTTTGGTTTCCAAAAACAGGTTGATAATGTCGGTATTGAGCTGCATCTCACCGCGTCGTGCTTCATCAAGCAGGTTTTCCATTAAATGGGTCGTTTCCTGCAGGATGGTAAATCCAAACGTTCCGGCTCCGCCTTTAATAGAGTGCGCCGCACGGAAGATGGCATTGAGCTGCTCGGAGTCCGGTGCTTCGGGCACCAAATCGAGCAAGTGTTGCTCCATATCGGCCAACAATTCGTCGGCTTCATCAAAGAATGTCTGGTAAAAATCGCTAATATCCATGCTCACGCTATCACCTCGGATTGGCTGGTGGCGATGTTGGAACGGCAGCCGAAGGAACGGCCCCAGGCTGTTTTAAATCGTCCAGTGACTCATTCTGACTTTCGGCGTTTTCATGCAGGATGGCCTGCTCCGCCTGCTGGTTCAGCACTAAAAGACTGATACGACGGTTGATGGCATCATCCGGCCCGCGGTCGGAAACGCGCATGGTTGCGGCCATGCCGACTACGCGCAGTACCTTGCCATCATCAAGCCCACCTACCACCAGCTCGCGACGCGAGGCGTTGGCACGATCGGCAGAAAGCTCCCAGTTGCTGTATCCCTTCTCCCCACTGGCGTACGGGAAATCATCCGTGTGTCCTGACAGGCTGATTCGGTTAGGAATGCCGTTCAGCACCGGTGCAATGGCACGCAGAATGTCGCGCATGTACGGTTCGACTTCCGCACTCCCGGTTTTAAACATTGGGCGGTTCTGGCTGTCGATAATCTGAATACGCAGCCCTTCCTGCACCAGGTCGATCTTCAGATGCGGGCGCAGCGCGCGCAGCTTCGGATCCGCTTCAATCAGCTGATCGAGATCGCCACGCAGTTTCTTCAGACGCGCCTGCTCCATCTTTCTTTTCAGCTCGTCGATGTTCGGCTCTTTTTTCACCTCACCCTTCTGCTGGGTGTAATCATCGCCGCCGCCCGGAATCGGGCTGTCGCTGTTAGAGATACGCGGCCCACCGGCCACCGCCGTTGCCAGCGGCGTACGGAAGTATTCGGCAATCTGGATCAGTTCTTTTGGGCTGGAGATGGAGATCAGCCACATCACCAGAAAGAACGCCATCATTGCGGTCATAAAGTCGGCGTACGCAATTTTCCACGAGCCGTGTGCGCCATGCCCGCCGCCCTTGTGCTTGCGTTTTTTTACGATGACGATCGGATGGGACTGGTTTTTCATGCGTCCTCAGTTGTCGTCTGTTGGTTTGGGTTTTTCACCGCACGCACGTGTTCTTCAAGCTCAATAAACGACGGACGCTCGCTGGAGTAAAGCGTTTTACGGCCAAACTCAACCGCGATCGGTGGCGCGTAACCGTTGAGGTTAGAGAGCAGCGTAATCTTCACGCACTGCATCATTTTGGTGGTTTCCGCGCTCTTCTGGCGGAGAACGCTCGCCAGCGGAGAGATGAAGCCGTACGCCAGCAAAATACCGAGGAAAGTCCCCACCATCGCGTGGGCAATCAGCGCGCCCAGCTCGGCTGCCGGACGGTCCGCCGAGGCCAGGGCGTGAACCACGCCCATTACCGCGGCAACGATACCGAATGCCGGAAGCGAGTCGCCGACCAGCGCCAGGCTGTTGGCCGGCACTTCAGATTCGCTTTCGTGGGTTTCGATCTCTTCGTCCATCAGCGCTTCGATTTCGAAGGTATTCATGTTGCCGCTGATGATGAGTCGCAGATAGTCGACGATGAAATCCAGCATCATGGCGTCAGCAAGAATTCGCGGATAGCTGGCAAAAATTTCGCTCTCTTTCGGGTTTTCAATATCCCGTTCAAGCGAGAACATGCCCTGCTGACGCGACTTCGCCATCAGGCGATAGAGCAATGCCAGCAGATCCATATACATGCTTTTGGTGTATTTCGAGCGACGGAACAGCAACGGAATCGCTTTCAGCGTGCCCTTGATTGATTTACCGTTGTTACCAACGATAAAAGCCCCTACCCCTGCACCGCCGATGATAATAAGTTCAGCCGGTTGATAGAGTGCTCCAAGGTGCCCGCCGGTCATCATGTAACCGCCGAAAACTGTACCGAGAACTACCAGGTAACCTAATAAGATAAGCACGACATCATCCTTCCGCTAGTGACTATGGCAAGGACGTCCAGCTCGCAGCGTTTACCGTTTGCGGGGTAAAAAAAAGCAGCGGTAATTGCTTACCGCTGCTGGAATCTTTCCCACACGTTCGGGTTAAACAGCTTGTTCGATCTGTTCATCCAGCAGTTGTGGAATAATATCGGCAGCATCCCGGGAAAGTTTACGTCTTTTTACTGCGCGGGATGGAGGCTGACATAAACTACAGGCGAAGCTGCCTGCAGGCTGATGAGCATGGGTAATAAAATTGCCGTCGCAGCAGTTGCAGCGCGACAGTTCAAGCATTCCGCTCTCAACAAAACGCACCAGCGTCCATGCGCGGGTCAGCGCCAGCAGAGGGCCTTCTTCCTGCTGTGGGCATTGTTCAAGGTAAAGTTTGTACGCTTTGATCACGGCGTCAACGCCGCTGCACAAACCGGTTTTGAGAAGATACTGCCAGGCATTACAGAACATGGAAGCATGAATATTCTGCTCCCACGTCATAAACCAGTCGGTAGAAAACGGCAGCATGCCTTTCGGCGGGGGACTACCACGTAACTCTTTGTACAGTTTGATGAGACGACCACGGCTCAGCTGAGTCTCGCTTTCCAGCATTTGTAAACGAGCACCCAGTGTAATCAGCTCCATGGCCAACTGTATGTCACGCGCTTCCTGAACAATGCTTTTCTCGCTCATTGCTAGGCCCTTTTCTTACGGGCTACGTCATCAGGCTGGCTGATTTCGTTAAGCAAGCGAGTGGAAAGAAGAATGCCGGTATGGATCTGCTGAAGATCGTCCACACGGGATTCCTGCGTCAGACGCGTTATTGTCTGTGAATCATCGAAACGGAACTGGCAAACCAGTTGATTCGTTTCAGCCAGTTTAACCATCTGCGGGAGGGTTAAGCCGCCCAACATGGTTGCCATTTCTTCGTTAATACCCAGACGAAACATCGCGGACGCCTTGTCCTGACTAATCAAACGCTGCGCGAGCAGTAAATACGACAAATTGATGTCATAGATATGTTTTAGCAACTCGGATGTATGCATTGTTCCCATCCCGAATAACCAACTATTATTTTTATGCGGAAAGACCGCACCCCGTGATGTCGCCGGGAAATCACCCGGTATAAAAAAGAAAAGGCTAAATGCATAGTTGAATTTAGGTTTGTATTCACTGAAACCGTAAGAGAGAAACCGCGAATGCGTCTCTTACATGATTTATCATTTCTTACAAATAACTAAGATTTTTCCTAATTCGACGCAAACTCTACTCGTCAGTTTTGCCACATACAATCCAGCCACCCTCAAATTTAAAAAAAATGTGATCCATGTCACACAATTTAAGTGAATATGACCCATAAATCCATCAGTATGACTTGTAATTTGTTCAATATTTAGCCAATCAGTACTGTTTTGTATTCTTAATTGACGAATACTCATGCAGAAGGGTGATCCGAACTGGCATGCAACGTGCTTTTCCTGCCGTAAGCGCCGCGCGGAAACATTTACATCAGGCCCCACTCCTGGAAACATTTTTCTTACCGTGAAAAAACATATAGTTATGCAGGTAGTGCAAAAAAGATGTTTCAGGGCGTGATCATTCGAAATGAGTTTGTAACGCATCAAAACGATTTAACAGTCAAAGCGTGGATTTGTGTGATTTACGTTAAGTTGTTAATTTTTTTCATTTAGGCGCATTTTTCAGTTATTCTTCTTATAAGAATAATTAATGAATAATTATGATAAGCTTCACACTAATGTCGTAATCTGCTCTTGCAGAACCAGGGATTTCGCGGTAAAGGTGGTAAAACGCTGTCTTTCAGACACCCAAGGAGTGCGCCATGAGTTACTCCCATCTTCTTGTTTCCGTGGCAGTTTCCCCCGAAAGCCATCAGCTCGTCGCCCGGGCAGTTTCCATTGCCAGACCCCACAATGCCCGCATTAGCCTCATCACGCTCGCCGCAGAGCCAGAGATGTATAATCAGCTGGCCGCGCCCATGCTGGAGGATATTCGCGAGGTTCTGCATGAAGAAACGCAGCAATTTCTGCGCGAATTACTGGAAAAGGCACAATATCCTGTTTATGAGACCGTTATTGCGACCGGGGAACTGAACGCCCATATTCTCGATATGTGTCGTAAACAAAATATTGATTTAGTGATTTGCGGGAACCATAACCACAGCTTTTTATCGCGGGCAGCCTGCGCGGCGAAATCTATTGTCGCGTCGAGCCAGGTCGATGTGCTATTAGTGCCGCTTGGGGGGCATTAGCCCCCCAGCAGTAAATCAGGCCAGTTTAGGGAAGGTAGCGATCTTTTTTTGCAGATCGCCTTCATGACTTTGCGGAGCGATATCCCGGAGATCCTGAATAAAACGCGCCTGCCAGTGGTTAATATCGTTCTTCCGGATTGTTTCCATCATGTCAGCATGGCGGGAAATACGTTCCGTGAGCGGCATTGTCAGGGCGCGATTCAGCGCGTTAGCCACGTCATCCCTGTCGTAAGGGTTAACGATGAGTGCCGACGTGAGCTCATTTGCGGCCCCGGCAAACTGGGAAAGCACCAGAACACCCGGGTCGGCAGGATCCTGGGCAGCCACATACTCTTTCGCCACCAGGTTCATCCCGTCGCGCAGCGGCGTGACCAGCCCAACGTCCGCATAGCGGAAGACCTTCATCAGGATCTTACGGTCAAAGTGTTGATTCAGGTAAAACAGCGGCGTCCAGCCCAGCTGGCCGTAGCGGCCATTAATGCGCCCTGCTTCTGTCTCCAGCTGATGGCGAATATCCTGATAGGCCTGAACCTCACCGCGCGACGTCGGCGCGATCTGGGTATAGCGGATTTTCCCGTGATGCTGCGGGTATTTATCCAGCAGCGTTTCATACGCCAGGAAGCGTTCCGGCAGCCCTTTGGAATAATCAAGACGCTCAACCGAGAAGATATTTTTCACGTGCTTGAGTTCATTCTTAAGCTGCGCCAGCTTCGGCGGCAGCGGGCCGGAAGCCTGCTCCGCGATTTCCTCAGGTTCAATCCCTATTGGATAGACCTCGGTGTGGAAGGTTTTCCCCCACGCCGTATGGGTTTTCCCGCCTTTGGTCACCAGACGCGCTTTGCCAGACACGGAGTCAAGGAACGCGAGGCGGTCATTTTCGGTCTGGAAGCCCAGCAAATCGTAATCGCACAGCGCCTCCAGCAGCTCTTCATGCGGCGGCAGCGCGGTAAAAATTTCCGGCGTCGGGAAAGGAATGTGCAGGAAGAAGCCAATGCGGTTATTCACCCCTCTTTTTCGCAGCTCGCGCGCGAAGGGCAACAGGTGATAATCGTGGATCCATAAAATATCGTCTTCTTCGATTAATGGCAGCAGTTTATCCGCCAGGAGCGCATTCACGCGCGAGTAGCCTTCAAATGATTCACGCTGGAATTTGACCAGGTCAAGACGATAATGGAACGCAGGCCACAGGACGGCATTTGAGAACTGCGAGTAATACTCGTCATAGTCTTTCTCTTTCAATGCAAATGAAGCCCACGTAATGTTTCCGCGCGTCACCTTTTTGAGCGGTTTCTCTTCTTCACTGATTTCTCCACTCCAGCCAAACCACAGCCCACCAGCGGCTTTTAAGGCACCTAACACCCCTACCGCCAGGCCACCTGCACTGGCTTTTTTATCGTCAGGCGGTGCGATTCGGTTAGAGACGACGACTAAGCGACCCATAATGGTTTCCCCCTTTGCTTTGCGCTATTTGTTGTTGTTGCTGGTTAGCGATGTCAGATATCCACTGCCAGACGCTGGCGACATCCGCCAGTCGCCATTCGGCAACGGTGTCACCAGGCCCCACCTTGACGGCGATTCCTCCGGCCTGATTCACCACGCGAAACCCGGCCTCGTCGGTCAGGTCATCCCCAATGAAAACGGGCGTTCGCCCTTTGAAAGGCGGCGACGCCATAAACGCGGCGATGGCCGCACCTTTATTAATCCCTTTCGGTTTTAACTCCACGACGCATTTGCCGGGCTGCAACGCCAGCTGCGGATGGGCATCCGCTACCGTCTGAGCGAGCGCAAGCACGGCCTCCTCATGCTGCGGAGCCTGACGATAATGCAGGGCAAAGGCCATGCCTTTGGCTTCCAGCTCGGTACCAGGCAGCGCTTCCAGCGCAGCAGAAAGCTGCTTCTGGAGCGTTTGCGTGAGTGCGTCAGGGAGTGAAACGATATGCGTGTGATCATGGATGTCGCGGCGCTCCGCTCCGTGTACACCGGCCAGCGGAAAGTGGTAAGGACTGGCGAGCGTATCCAGCTCGGCCATTGAGCGCCCTGATATCAATGCCAGTGCTCCCTCATTCATGAGCGAGAGCTGATGCAAATCCTGTAACACCGCATCCGGAATAGACACCTGGTCAGGGTGCGGTTTTATCCCGGCGAGCGTGCCGTCGAGATCGAAAAAGAAAGCATAGTGTCCGGGCAGTACAGGCGGTGCGGTTAACATGTCAGCCACCCTTTTCCTCCTTACGGTTTACGAGAGGTAAACACCTTTACCTCTTTCATAGCCATGTAAGTATAGACAGTGTGACGTGGCTCGCCATTTGACAACCGCCCCGCCAGTATTACTGGCGAGGCGGTTAAGGGGTCAACTATGGTTATAAGTTGAGCAATAAAAGGTGGAAAAAGGGCTAAACGGTACGCTTCGCTTTTTGCTTGTAACGGTCGAAAATCACCGCTGCCAGCAGGATCAGGCCACGCACCACGTACTGCGAGAACGGCGAAATATTCAGCAGGTTCATGGCGTTCTCTACCGTGCCTAAAATCAGGATACCGGCCACCACATATGAGATTTTTCCGATGCCGCCCTTGAGGGAAACACCCCCTAAAACGCAGGCCGAAATGACGATTAGCTCGTAACCAATAGAGGTCATGGGCTGGCCGCTGGTCATACGCGAAGCCAGAATGATCCCAGCGGCGGCAGAAACCAGCCCTGAGAGCACGAAGATAATAATCTTGGTGCGCACCACCGGCACCCCGGCCAGACGGGCGGCCTCCTCGTTACCGCCAATCGCCAGCGTATTGCGGCCAAAGGTGGTCCGGTTGAGCAGGAAGCCGAACAGGATCAGGCAGGCCACGGTCAGCCAGATTGGCGCAGGCAGACCCAGCCAGTTGGCGTAACCCAGGGTAAAGAAGCGCTCGTCTTCAATCCCCACCGCTTTACCGTCGGAGATGATATAGGCCAGCCCGCGGACAATTTGCATTGTCGCAAGCGTGGTGATCAGGGCGTTAATCTTCAGGCGTGCGATAACAAACCCGTTCACCAGACCGCTGATGACGCCGAGTAGCAGACCGGCCAGAACGCCAATCCACAGGCTCTCCGTCATGTTGATCACCACTGCCGTCGTGACGCCCGCACAGGCAATCACCGACGCTACCGACAGGTCAAAATCGCCGGAGGCCAGACAGAACAGCATCCCGCAGGCCACCATCCCGGACATGGAAATGGCCAGCCCCAGCCCCTTCATATTAATGAAGGTGGCAAAGTTAGGAACAAAGATCGCGCAGGCGAGGAACAGCGCGGCAAAGACCACCAGCATGCCGTACTGATCCCAGATACGTCCAAAACTCAGCGCCGACTTCGACTTCGGCGCTCCGGATGTAGTAACAGAGGACATCATTAACTCCTTACTCAGGCGACAGCCTGGCTGACTTTAGGCATGGCGAGGTTCAACGCCTGTTGTTCATTCGCCTGTTCATGAAGTAATTCACCGGCAATTTCGCCTTCACGCATCACCACAATGCGGTCGGCCACGCCAAGCACCTCCGGCAGATCGCTGGAGGCGAAGAGCACCGCCACGCCGCGTTTTGCCAGCTCATAGATCACGTTATAAATCTCGTGTTTTGCCCCCACATCGATACCGCGCGTCGGCTCATCCAGCAAAATGACCTTCATATCTTCGGACAGCCAGCGGCCTAAAATCGCCTTCTGCTGGTTTCCGCCTGACAAATTCATGATCAGCTGTTCCGGGCCCGGCGTTTTGATATTCAGCGAGCGAATATGGTGGTCGGCGTTGCTCGACTCCCAGCCATCGTTTATCAGGCAGCCTGCGCGAATAAACTTGCGGCGGGCGGAAATATTGATGTTGTCGCGTACCGAATGCACCGGAATAATCCCCTCTGCTTTACGGTCTTCCGGACAGAGCATCATCCCGGCCCTGATGGCGTGGGCGGGTTTCTGGATATCCACCAGCTCGCCGTCAATGGAGACCTGCCCTGCGGTAATGCGTGTACCCCCGAACAGCCCTTTCATCAGCTCACTGCGCCCCGCCCCTACAAGGCCAAACAGACCGACGATCTCACCGCTGCGTACGGATAACGAAACCGGCGTTCGCACGCCCGGCGCTTTGACGTTGTCCAGACGCAGGCGCTCGGGGCCGTACTCGCGCGGTTTCCAGTGATAGATATCGCCCAGATCGCGCCCGACCATCGCCTGAACAAGCTGGTCATGGTTAACCTGCGCCATGTCGGTAAAGGTGCGCACATAGCGCCCATCTTTAAAGACGGTGATGGCGTCGCTCAGGGCAAATATCTCTTCCATGCGGTGCGAGACATACAAAATCGTACGGCCTTCCTGACGCAATTCGCGGATCACGCGGAACAGATTTTCAATTTCACGCGCAGAGAGCGAACTGGTGGGCTCATCGAAGGCAATAATTCTGGCGTTACGCGCCAGCGCCTTGGCAATTTCAACCATCTGCCACTGGCCGATGGAGAGATATTTCAGCGGCGTCTGGGGATCGACGTCCAGACCCAGATGTTTAAGCTGCAGCCCCGCTTCATAATTAAGTAGCGAACGATTTACCACGCCGCCTTTGTGCGGAAGCTGTCCTAAATAGATGTTTTCCGCCACGGTCATCTCAGGAATGAGGTGCAGCTCCTGATAGATGATCGCAACCCCGGCATTGAGCGCCGCCGTGGTATCGGCAAACGCCACCTCTTCGCCGCGAATGGCCAGCGTGCCGGTTGTAGGCGCATAGTTGCCGCTGAGGATCTTCAACAGCGTGGATTTCCCCGCACCGTTTTCCCCCATCAGGGCGTGAACCTGGCCGGCATAGCAGTCGAAGCTGATATCGGTCAGCGCGTTAACACCGGGGAAAGTTTTCCCGATGCCGCGAAAAGAGAGATACGGATCAGACTGTCGCATAACGTCTCCGTGATTCCTGTAGTGTGTACGTCTGGCCCCTCACGAAGCATGAGGGGCACAATCACAGCGTATTACTTACCGCCCAGCCCTTTTTTCGCCAGCTCCTCTTTGAAGTTGTCGCGGGTAATCAGCACCACGTCGGTCACTTCGGTAAATTTCGGCGGTTCGGCCCCTTTGGTTACCCAGTTGTAGAGCATCTCGCTGGATTTGTAGCCGTGCACGTCCGGGCTCGGCAGCAGAGAACCGTAGAAGCCGGTAGCCTGCGCTTTGGACAGCTCGCTGACGGCGTCAACGCCGTTGATGCCAATCCCGATCACGTCAGGCGCCTTGAAGCCCTGGCCTTCCGTCGCGCGTACCCCGCCCAGTACGGTGTTGTCGTTCATGCCGACCACCAGCCAGTGTTTGACCTCCGGATGCTGGACCAGCATAGAGTTCGCGGCGTCGAAAGCGCCCGGGATATCGTTGGATTTGGTTGGGACTTTATAGATCTGTTTTTCCGGGAAGCCGGCCGCTTTCAGCGCATCCATTGAACCGGTAGTACGACGACGGGCGGTGTCCAGCTCGTCAGCCGTGATAGCCATCACCGCGGTCTCTTTGACATCCCAGCCGCGCTTTTGCATCTCTTTATAGAGTTCCTGGCCCTGGCGTTCGCCGATTTTGGTCGCCGCCATCATGACCAGCGGGACGGTGTCCATCGGCTTGCCTTTGGCGTTAACGAACTGATCGTCAACCGCGATGACCTTCATATCGTAACCGCGCGCTTTCGCCGCGATTGCCGACCCCAGCTTTGGATCCGGGGTACAGATAACGAAACCTTTTGCACCGCTGGCCGCCAGGCTATCGATGGCGTTCAAGGTTTTTTCGCCGTCAGGCACGGCGATTTTAATGACTTCAAAACCTAAATCTTTCCCGGCTTTATCTGCGAATTTCCACTCAGTCTGGAACCAGGGCTCTTCGGGCTGTTTTACCAAAAAACCGAGTTTTAAATTCTCAGCGATAGCGGATTGTGACATAACGGCAGCCAGACCGATGGCCGCCAGCGCTTTAGTAAATTTGTGCATGGTAAACTCCAGCTTTAGCATTCTTTTCTGTAGGGAATAAGTGCGTGCTTCTTATTTAATCGGACTTAAAACAAGGCATTAGCGCTTACCTCGTCATAAGCGTTATTGCTGGTGATAGTTTTAGCGGGAAATTAATCATCCATAAGAGAGCCCCATCACACCGCAGAATTACAGTAATTGCGTACATAAATTCAGCGAAAAATGACATAAAAAAGGCAGGATTTGTCAGACAAATAGAAAGAGGTTAAGCAGAATTATCCATAAGATTAGCCAAGATATCCCTGATGCCCCTCAGCGGGAAAAAACGCACCTGGCGTTAAAGGGGTTCAACATGTTTTTCATCAAGAATGTACAACGCACCTGAAAAAACGTTATTCCGCAGAATTTGATTTAGCGCAATTTTATTGACACATCATATATTCGAAACGATTAATCCGTATTTCTCTTTTTCTCGGAGTAATATTCCAACTTAATTTTTTCCGAAAGAGTAACAGTGTGCATTCACGATAAAAACTCTTAATTATTAGCCCTTTAAGTCACATCCCATTTATGGCGAGCTAGTTGTATTTCTGTACTATATTAAACTTTGTAATGTATGGTAAATACAGCCTGATTAAGAGTTTTCTTAGAATCAAGACAAGGGTATGCTTATTTATATCGAACACAGGAAGTGAATTTCGGTCGACTTCGGTCACGGCAGAATGTCTATTTCTGCTCTTTTCTTCGTATTTGCCTGGCGCTCAGGTAAGCAACGGACATCACGTCCCACAGTCAATAAGGATATGAGTATGGCTACCCAAACGATGATGCAAAAACTTAACGCGCAGATGAACCTTGAGTTCTACGCCTCGAACCTGCACCTTCACCTAAGTGCGTGGTGTGCCGAGAATAGTCTTACGGGGTCTGCCACATTCTTTCGCTCTCAGGCGCAAAGTAACGTCACCCATATGATGCGTGTCTTTAACTTTCTGAAAGCCGCAGGGGCAAATCCTGTCGTTAAAGCCCTTGATGGGATCAATGAAAACTACTCATGCCTGGAAGAACTGTTTCAGAAAACGCTTGAAGAGTATGAGCAACGCTGCAGCACGCTCAGCAAACTGGCCAATGAAGCCAAAGCGCAGCAGGACATTACGACGCTCAAATTCTTACGTGATATGGACAAAGAGCAGCAGCAGGATGGCATGCTGCTGAAGACGCTGGCGGATGAGATCCATAATGCCCAGCAGGCGGGTTTATGTCCTGAGCAAACCGACCGTCATCTGCTCGACATTGTGGCGGTACAGCACCACTGAGTTTTTAATTTGCTTCTGCACGGGGTAAGGCACGAAATAATCCCCTCACCCCTCAGGGTAGAGGGTTAGGGTGAGGGGAACATACGGCTGTAGTGGTCATTCCGTTCACTTTATGTTCCTTGCTACTCTGTAACGACATAACCGGTGAACGTGCCAGGGTGGCTCAATCGCCACCACCCTGGCAACCC
>NZ_JAWNFK010000002.1:126319-129679 GCF_034107965.1 Enterobacter sp. 61D5 | reverse complement strand
CCCCCCCCCCCCCCCCGGACCAGGATGTCGCTGTTAGTTTTTAATATGATTAAACCACCTTGAATCGCTGTTGAATGTGAATTTACGTCCCATACGAAATAAAGTCTTCTTCCCATCTCCAACCTTCTGCTTTTCCTGAAATTTAACAAATCAGATCTGGCTCCCAATGATTAACCACACAACGTGTGATGATTTATTTAGTTACATAATCATTGACGAGGGAGCATCATGATCACCATTGAGTTTGTTGTCATTCTCCTCTGCCTGCTGACGGGCACGCGTTTCGGCGGTATGGGGCTTGGGTTAATCAGCGGTATTGGTCTTTTTATTTTATGTTTTGTCTTTGGTCTGCAACCGGGTAAACCGCCGGTTGACGTTATGCTGACCATCCTAGCGGTGATAGGTTGTGCGGCTACGCTGCAGACTGCGGGCGGCCTCAACGTCATGATGCAGTTTGCTGAACGTCTGCTGCGCAAACACCCGCAGCACATTACCCTGCTCGCCCCTTTCACCACCTGGATGCTGACCTTTCTGTGCGGCACCGGCCATGTGGTCTACACCATGTTCCCCATCATTGCGGATATCGCCCTGAAAAAAGGGATCCGCCCGGAGCGCCCCATGGCCGTGGCCTCGGTGGCATCACAGATGGCGATTACGGCATCCCCCGTTTCCGTTGCCGTTGTGTCGCTGGTGTCCATCCTGGCGGCCCAGCATGGGATCGGCCACGCGTGGGGGATCCTGGAAATTCTCGCCGTGTCGGTTCCCGCTTCGCTTTTCGGCGTAGCCATTGCGGCCCTGTGGAGTTTACGCCGTGGGAAAGATCTGGCTGACGACATAGAGTTTCAGGAAAAGCTGAAAGATCCTAAGCAGCGCGAGTTTATCTACGGCGGTACGGAGACGTTAATGAATCAGCGTTTCCCTAAACAGGCCTACTGGTCCACGTGGATTTTCTTTGCCGGTATTGCCGTGGTCGTTTTGCTGGGGGCATTCCCGGAACTGCGCCCCGCCTTTGAGGTGAAAGGCAAAATGACGGCGCTTTCGATGAACCTTGTCATTCAGATGATGATGCTAATTGCGGGCGCCGTGATGCTGATGGCCTGTAAGGTCAATGCGTCGGCGATTTCCAACGGCGCGGTGTTCAAGGCCGGTATGGTCGCGATCTTCTCGGTGTTCGGCGTGGCGTGGATGAGCGATACCTTTTTCCAGGCGCATCTCGACGAGTTAAAGCTGGCGCTGGAAGGCGTGGTGAAGAGCCACCCGTGGACGTATGCCATTGTGCTGTTTCTGGTGTCAAAACTGGTGAACAGCCAGGCGGCTGCGCTGACGGCCGTTGCGCCAATGGGCCTCATGCTGGGCATCGACCCGAAAATGCTGATCGCCTTTTTCCCGGCGTCGTACGGCTATTTTGTCCTGCCGACCTATCCCAGTGATTTGGCCTGCATCGGCTTTGACCGTTCAGGCACCACCCGCATCGGCAAATTTATCATCAACCACAGCTTTATTCTGCCTGGGCTGATTGGAGTAAGCTGCGCGTGCGCGGCGAGCTACCTGCTGGTCCAGACGTTCTTTTAACAGCATCAAAGGGCGACACGTGCCGTCGCCCCTCCCCCTGTTTTAGTGGGACTCACCCTGCGGCGTGAATCGCAGCTCAATCAGCGCGATAGCTTTCTGGATCGCACGAAGCGTAACCGGGTCAGCAGCAGCAGGATGGCTGGCGAAATCGATATTTTTCAGCTGCGTAGACATCTTCTCGCGCACTTCAACCGGCGCAATCACGTCCAGAACATCAAGGATTTGTTTGATAACCAGCTGACATGCGACAACGTCAGAGACCAGTTCCTGATCGGCGCTCAGGTTTTGTGACATGGGTTTTCTCCTTATTTAAAGGCCGCCATATTAGCAAAACATACCCCATGACATCTTCCCATCATCGCCTGCAGGTACAAAAAAACCCGCCGAAGCAGGTTTTTTTATCAGAACATGGCGCCTGGCGGCACGTCTTTGAACGTGCGGCAGTAATTGGCCCACATGCTTTTCAGGATTTTGCGCAGTTTCACGATGATGCTCCATTAACTTGTTATACAACTTTATTGTCAACGTGCTTATAATATGACCATCATCACAAAAATCAATCATTTTGTGATACTCATCACATTCTTATCAGGGTTTGGCCTGATAGCGCTCCACTCTCACCCGTTGCGAAGAGTGAGGGCAGATTGTCCGGCTATTCCAGGCATTGCAGCGGGCATCTGCGGGTACGATAAGGTATTTCCATCCACTCAGAGCGAACCATGAAAAGAGTCATTGTAGCCGGCACAATCCTGCTGCTCGCGGGGTGTAGTATCAACCGCCAGGCTGAAGTCAGCAGCCGCGACGCGCCGAACGGCATCGTCCGCCTCGATTACGGCCAGGCAGCGCTGCAAAATGCGTATTCCGATGAGTATGTGAATAACGGCACGGCAGCAAAAGCGTGTCAGAGCATGGGATATGCCACCGCCTCAGCCTATGGTCAGCCCATCAAAACCTGCACCCTGACGAGCGGCTCTTTGTGCCTGAACGAGAGCGTGACTATCCAGTATAAATGTATGGGTTACGCCGTTAACCCTAAGTCAAATAATCCGTGGTATTAATCAACGCTGCCAGCATTTGCTGGCAGTTTATTTCATTACGAACAAAAACAATTCTCATTAATTAATTATAAAAATTGCCAATGCGTTTTATTCCCATTCGTATTTTAAATAAATAAAATAAAAATTTTACGTTTTGCAAATAATTAAATAACAAATTATAGTGTCGCTCATTGTGAACCAGAAATAATAATCCGGAGCGTCACCATGCTGAAAACTGAAATGATCGACAAGCTCAACGCGCAAATGAACCTTGAGCTTTTTTCATCCCTGCTCTACCAGCAGATGAGCGCCTGGTGCAGCTATCACAGCTTCGAAGGTGCAGCCGCGTTTCTGCGTCGTCACGCTCAGGAAGAGATGACCCACATGCAGCGTCTGTTTGATTATCTTACGGATACGGGCAGCCTGCCGCGCATTGAAACCGTGACATCACCTTTCGCTGAGTATAATTCTCTCGATGAACTGTTCCGCGCCACCTACGAGCACGAGCAGCTGATCACGCAGAAAATTAACGAACTGGTTCATGCCGCAATGACCAGCCAGGATTACCCAACCTTTAATTTCCTGCAGTGGTATGTCGCTGAACAACACGAAGAAGAGAAGCTGTTTAAATCCGTACTGGATAAATTGTCTCTGGTGGGGAAATCCGGCGAAGGTCTTTACTTTATTGATAAAGAACTTTCCACTCTCGATACGCAGAATTAATTTCAGCGCGGTTGCCGGTTTCCGGCCC
>NZ_JAWNFK010000002.1:0-126310 GCF_034107965.1 Enterobacter sp. 61D5 | reverse complement strand
GGGGCGGGTTCCCGCCCCCGCGCTAATTTACATACACCCCGCGCAGCTGGTGCAGCGCCAGTCATGAGGATTCACCGCCTGGTAAAAATAGCGGTAGCTGGACGTCTCCAGCGGAATCCCCACCTCGAAGAACATATCCGTTAACCAGTCGACATTCTCAACGATCCACTCATCTTCCTGTAAGCCTTGCGCAAAGGTTTCATCTTCAGGATCGATAACCGAATAGATTGCCCAGGTGCCCATATCCTTTTCGCGGCGGGACTCGGGAAGTATCAGGGGCTGGTTCTGCCAGCTGATTATCCAGTGCCCATGGCACAACAGGTTACCTCCCCGGCTCCATGCCGCGGTGAAGGGATTCTCCCCAGCCATAAAACCCTCACTTAATTTGATAATTTATATTTATTGTTTACGTTACGCCGGTATGTCGCCCAGCAATATTGCCCTTATGAAGTAGGCATCCGCCTAAAAAGGATCAGATCGCCAATAATCCGTAAATTATTCATTACACTACTTGTAACGGTGATTTGACGAATTACGGCTTTTCCCTTACTCTGCGCCGCAGATTTTGTCGCGGTTAAGCATCGTTGTAGAGGAAAGCGTGAAAAACAGAACCCTGGGAAGTATTTTTATCGTCGCCGGAACGACGATTGGCGCAGGAATGCTGGCAATGCCGCTGGCAGCCGCGGGCGTGGGATTTGGCATGACCCTGCTGCTGCTGGGCACGCTCTGGGCGCTGATGTGCTACACCGCGCTGCTGCTGCTTGAGGTTTACCAGCACGTCCCCGCCGACACCGGTCTGGGTTCGCTTGCGGCGCGCTATCTGGGGCGCTACGGCCAGTGGATAACCGGCTTTAGCATGATGTTCCTGATGTACGCCCTGACCGCCGCCTATATCAGCGGCGCCGGTGAACTCATCGCCTCCAGCTTCAACGACTGGTTTGGCTCTGACATTACCCCGGCGACGGGGGCTATCTTCTTTGCGCTCATCGGCGGCGGCGTGGTCTGCGTGGGGACATCGCTGGTCGATCTGTTTAACCGCTTTCTGTTCAGCGCAAAAATTCTCTTCCTGATTATCATGCTGGTGCTGCTGGCGCCGCACGTGCACAAGGTCAACCTGCTCACGCTGCCTCTGGAAAAAGGGCTGGCGCTCTCCGCGATCCCGGTCATTTTCACCTCGTTTGGCTTCCACGGCAGCGTGCCGAGCATCGTCAGCTATATGAACGGCGATATCCGCAAGCTACGCCGCGTTTTTATTATCGGAAGCGCGATCCCGCTGATCGCCTATATCTTCTGGCAGCTGGTGACGCTGGGCAGCATTGACTCTTCAACCTTTATTGGGCTGATGGCGCAACACGCTGGCCTGAACGGTTTTCTGCTGGCACTGCGCGAGGTTGTTACCTCCCCGCACGTGGAGCTGGCGGTACACCTGTTTGCCGACCTGGCTCTGGCAACCTCGTTCCTGGGCGTGGCGCTCGGCCTGTTTGATTACCTGGCCGACCTGTTCCAGCGTCGCAATACTGCGGCCGGACGGTTGCAGACGGGAGCCATCACCTTCCTGCCGCCGCTCGCTTTTGCGCTGTTTTACCCACGCGGGTTTGTGATGGCGCTGGGCTATGCGGGGGTGGCGCTCTCTATCCTGGCCCTGCTGCTCCCTTCCCTGCTGGCGTGGAAAAGCCGCCAGCAGCATCCTCAGCAGGGATATCGCGTGGCGGGAGGAAAACCGCTGCTGTGTGTTGTGTTTGGCTGTGGGGTGGTGATTATTCTGGTGCAGGTATTGATTGCAGCCGGGATGCTGCCGGAAGTGGGTTAAATAAAAAAGGGGCTATCATCAGCCCCTTTTTTTATCAGTGCAAACAGCAGCTCTTAAACTTCTTCCCGCTGCCGCAAGGACACGGATCGTTACGCCCGACCTTCGTGCCGTTCACCGTCGGCTTCTTCACTTCAGGCTGCTGCGGGTTGTTAACCCAGTATTGATATAAACGCAGTGCCGCAGGCTGGATGCTTTCGATGCTGGCGATATACTCCTCTTCGGACAGTTCATCCAGCTTTTCGCTGTTCTCTTCCGTTCCGTGCAGCGCAATCACGTCAAGATCGGCCTTCAGGGCTTCCGGCAAGGCTGACCAGTCCGTCAGCGCCACGCCGCGCATATAGCCATAGCACCACTCTTCCACCACGGTATAGCTCTCACCGTCAACGTCGTTATAACCGAACATAGGTTCAAACTGATCCGGGTACTCGCTCAGGCGCTCGGCAATATCATTCATATGCTTAAAGCAGAGATCGATAAAACGGTTCATCTCACGATCGTTTTTCCAGCGCGGAATGTACTTCTCGCCGCCCCACACCGCCACCAGCCAGGCATCTGGCTCAACGACAACAGGACCGGAAAGCACTGCGGTAAGCATGCCGTCCAGTTCGGACACGTCAATCACTGACGCGTCATCATGACCGTAAGACATTAACGTCTCTTCAAGCCACGCCATTTCGCTTTCATTCAATGGGCCTTCAGTCATCGCTGATACTCCTGCAAAAAAGGAAACGATCCTAACACATATCTCACCCCTCTCCGGGCTGAAGTTTAGGTCTTTATTGCTGCAAAAACGTGCAAACCGTGACCTTTGCACAACTTATGGGCTTTATTGTTAACGATATGTGATCTCCGCTGTAATTTCTTCTCCTCCCGTAAGGCGGCATAACGCGGCGCTCTATACTCAAACATGTCGCATGCCCGTCAATGGGTTAACCATTCTGGCAACGTTTTTGCTTAACGTTCTTCGCGCGCCTCTGCGCAGGGAAATCTCGCCGTACTATGCAGGATGCCGTCTGTATCTTGTTCGTTTAGTGCATTTTGTTCTTGCTCGTGTTTCGGATTGGCTGCGCCGTCGGGCGTTCGGGTTTACGCCGTGGTGCAAAAACCTCTTTGCTAAGGAACATAATAATGTCGCTGAAATTTATCAGAACTCCTCTTTCTCTTGTGTTGGCCGGTTGCCTGGTGACAGCGTTTTCCGCCCGGGCTGATATTGTGATTGGCGTGGCCGGGCCGTTCACGGGTCCGAATGCCACCTATGGCGATCAGTACTGGCACGGCGCAACGCAGGCCGCTGAAGACATTAATGCCGCAGGCGGCATTAACGGCGAGAAGATCAAACTGGTTCAGGGGGATGATGCCTGCGAGCCCAAGCAGGCCGTGGCCGTGGCCAACCGTTTAGTTGACCAGGATAAGGTCAACGCCGTGGTCGGCCATTTCTGCTCCTCTTCCACAATGCCCGCCTCCGAGGTGTATAGCGACGCGGGCATTATTGCGATTACCCCCGGCTCAACTAACCCGCTGATCACCGAACGCGGCATGAGCGACATGTTCCGCATGTGCGGACGCGACGATCAGCAGGGTCAGGTTGCCAGCGACTTCATCATCGACAAGCTGAAAGCCAAGCGCGTGGTGATTATTCACGATAAAGACACCTATGGTCAGGGTCTGGCTGACGCCACCAAAGCGGCGCTGGCGAAACGCGGGGTTCAGGATGTAATGTATGAGGGGTTATCCCGCGGTGAAAAAGACTTTAACGCGCTGGTGACGAAGATCGGCGCGCAAAAACCGGACGTCGTGTTCTTCGGTGGCTGTCACCCGGAAGCCGGTCCGCTGGTTCGCCAGATGCGCGAACAGGGCGTGCAGGCGAAATTCTTCTCCGGCGACTGTATTGTCAACGAAGAGATGGTGACCGCCGCGGGGGGCCCGCAATACACCAACGGTATTTACATGACCTTCGGTAAAGATCCGCGTCTTATCCCCGACGGTAAAGCGGTTATCGAGAAATTCCGCGCCGGTAAATTCGAGCCGGAAGGTTACACCCTTTACTCCTATGCCTCCGTACAGGCTATTGCCGCAGCCTTCAAGGCCACCGGCGGCAAGGACTCCGCCAAAGCCAGCGAGTGGCTGAAAGCCAATTCCGTCGACACGGTGATGGGCAAAAAAGCCTGGGATAGCAAAGGCGATCTGAAAGTGTCTGACTACGTGGTTTACCAGTGAGACGACAAAGGCAAATATAAGGAAGTGCAGTAACGGGACGGAGTCACGCTCAACGTCGGCGGGCCTGCCCGTCGGCGCGTAATAAACATCAGGCTGCGCGCATCGCGCAGCCTATAAAACGAGCGCGCTAAGATGAGTACATTCTTCCTGCAACAGTTAATCAATGGCTTAACGCTGGGCTCCGTCTACGGTTTAATCGCCATCGGCTACACCATGGTGTACGGCATTATTGGGATGATCAATTTCGCCCACGGCGAAGTGTATATGATTTCCGCCTATCTCTGCGCCATCGGCCTGGCGCTGCTCTCGTTCTTCGGTCTGCAGTCGTTCCCACTGCTGATCCTCGGGACGCTGGTGTTCACCATTGTAGTAACCGGGGTGTACGGCTGGACCATCGAGCGTATCGCCTACAAGCCGCTGCGCAACTCGACGCGCCTGGCGCCGCTGATCTCCGCCATTGGGATGTCTCTTATTCTGCAAAACTACGCGCAGCTGAGCCAGGGTCCGCGTCAGCAAGGAGTGCCGACCATGCTGGACGGCGTGATTCGCCTGCATCTGGGCGACGGGTTCGTGCAGATAACCTACACCAAAGTGTTTATTCTGGTTGCCTCGTTTGCCGGCATGCTGGTGCTCACCTGGATTATCAACCATACCCGGCTGGGCCGGATGTGCCGCGCGGTACAGCAGGATCGTAAGATGGCCTCCATTCTGGGCATTAACACCGACCGGATTATTTCGTTGGTCTTTGTCATCGGCGCGGCGATGGCCGGTCTGGCGGGGGTGTTGATCACCATGAATTACGGCACCTTTGATTTCTACGTCGGGTTCGTGATCGGCATTAAAGCCTTTACTGCAGCGGTGCTCGGCGGCATCGGCTCCCTTCCCGGCGCCATGCTCGGTGGCCTTATCCTGGGCGTGGCGGAAGCCCAGTTCTCGGGCATGGTGAATTCGGACTATAAAGACGTCTTCTCGTTCGGCCTGCTGGTCATGATCCTTATTTTCCGTCCCCAGGGCCTGCTTGGGCGCCCGATTGTGGCCAAAGTGTGAGGGAGATAATGATGACATCACACGGTTTTTCACTTAAACGCTGCATGCTGGACGCGATTTTTTCCGGGCTGATAGCGCTGATTATTTTCGGCCCCATAGCGGGCGTGGTGCTGGACGGTTACAGCTTTAACTTTGCCGGGCAGCGGCTGGCCTGGATGGTTGGCATCGTCATGCTCGGGCGTTTTCTGCTGAGCGTCTTTTTAGGTACCGCCGCTGGCGCCCGTTTCCAGGCACGCTTCGAAGCCGATAGCGCGGGCGTATATGTCCGGCCACCTGAATACAAAAGCCGCATGCGCTGGATAATTCCTTTGGTAATTGCCCTTGCGATTTGCTTTCCGTTTGTCGCCACTAAATATGTGCTGACCGTCGCCATTCTCGGGCTGATCTACGTGCTTCTCGGTCTGGGGCTGAATATTGTCGTGGGTCTGGCCGGCCTGCTGGATCTGGGATATGTCGCGTTCTACGCAATTGGGGCGTACGGTCTGGCGCTGGGATACCAGTATCTCGGCTTAGGCTTCTGGAGCATGCTGCCGCTGGCGGCAATCATGGCCGCCGCCGCAGGCGCCCTGCTCGGTTTCCCGGTACTGCGCATGCACGGTGACTATCTGGCCATCGTCACCCTCGGGTTCGGGGAGATCATTCGCCTGATACTGAACAACTGGCTGACCTTCACCGGCGGCCCAAACGGCGTGTCGGCCCCTCCCCCCACCTTTTTCGGTCTGGAATTTGGGCGACGCGCGAAAGAAGGCGGCGTGCCCTTTCACGAATTTTTCCACCTGACCTATAACCCGAACATGAAGTTTATTTTTATCTACGCGGTGCTGTTCCTGGTGGTGATGCTGGTGCTCTACATCAAGCACCGCCTGACGCGGATGCCGATTGGTCGGGCGTGGGAAGCCCTGCGTGAAGACGAAATTGCCTGCCGCTCGATGGGGTTAAATCATGTTCTGGTCAAGCTGTCAGCCTTTACGCTGGGCGCGTCGACCGCGGGCATTGCCGGGGTGTTCTTCGCCACCTATCAGGGGTTCGTGAATCCCACCTCCTTTACCTTCTTTGAATCGGCGCTGATCCTCGCCATCGTGGTGCTGGGCGGGATGGGCTCGACGCTTGGCGTGGTGCTGGCCGCCTTTGTGCTCACGGTAACGCCGGAACTGCTGCGCAGTTTTGCCGAGTACCGCGTCCTGCTGTTTGGCATGCTCATGGTGGTGATGATGATCTGGCGTCCGCGCGGTTTGATCCGCATTAACCGCAGCGGGTTTGCCGTGCGTAAGGGCGTCGCGCCATGAACGGAACGATATTACGCGTTGAACATCTGATGATGCACTTCGGCGGGATTAAGGCGCTAAACGACGTCAACCTGGACGTGCAGCGTGGCTCAATTACCGCCCTGATTGGGCCAAACGGGGCGGGAAAAACAACCGTGTTTAACTGCCTGACGGGCTTCTACAGAGCCTCCGGCGGCAACATTTTATTTAATACCCGCCATAAAACGACCAACGTTATTCAGGTGCTCGGACAAAAATTCCAGCCTGGAGACTGGATTAACCCCGCGCAGTTCGGGCAGCGTCTTTTCTACAAAATGTTCGGCGGAACGCATCTGGTCAACCGCGCAGGGCTGGCGCGCACGTTTCAAAATATCCGTCTTTTTCGCGAGATGTCGGTCGTGGAAAACCTGCTGGTTGCGCAGCATATGCGCGTTAACCGCAATCTGCTCGCCGGGATCTTAAATACGCCGGCATACCGGCGGGCGGAGAGCGACGCCATGGACAGGGCCTTCTACTGGCTGGAAGTGGTGGATCTGGTGGAGTGCGCCAATCGCCTGGCGGGAGAGATGTCGTACGGCCAGCAGCGGCGTCTGGAAATTGCGCGAGCAATGTGCACCGGGCCGGAAATGATCTGTCTGGATGAACCCGCCGCCGGGCTTAACCCGGTTGAAACGCATAAGCTCAGCAGCATTATTCGCTTTCTGCGGGATCATCATGACATCACGGTACTACTAATTGAGCATGATATGGGGATGGTGATGGAGATTTCGGACGACATTATCGTGCTCGACCACGGGGATGTTATTGCCAGGGGAAAACCCGAGCAGATCCAGCATGATGAAAAGGTCATTGCCGCCTACCTGGGTACGGATGAAAGCGAGGTCAACCTATGAGCGAACCGCTGCTGGCATTTCGCGAGGTGGACGTGTTTTACGGCGTCATTCAGGCGCTTAAACAGGTTTCCCTCGAGGTCAATAAGGGTGAAACCGTGGCGCTGATCGGCGCAAACGGCGCGGGTAAATCGACATTGCTGATGTCCATCTTTGGCCAGCCCCGTATTCGCAGCGGGCAGATCCTTTTCGCTGGTGAAGATATCAGCCATAAATCTACCCACTACGTCGCCTCCGGCGGCATTGCGCAGGCGCCGGAAGGCAGACGAATCTTCCCGGATATGACCGTTGAAGAGAACCTGCTGATGGGGACCATCCCCATCGGCAGCCAGTTTGCCGCTGAGGATATGCAAACCATGTTCGACCTCTTCCCTCGCCTCAAGGAGCGGCGCAAGCAGCGCGCGATGACCATGTCCGGCGGGGAACAGCAGATGCTGGCGATCGCCCGGGCGCTGATGAGCCGTCCGAAGCTGCTGCTGCTGGATGAACCGAGCCTCGGTCTGGCGCCGATTGTGGTGAAACAGATCTTCCAGACGCTGCGCGAGCTGGCCCGCAACGGCATGACCATCTTTCTGGTGGAGCAGAATGCGCATCACGCGCTGAAGCTTTCCGACCGTGGGTATGTGATGGTTAACGGACAGATCCGGCTGAGCGGCAGCGGCGAGGAGCTGCTGGGAAATCAGGAGGTCAGGAAGGCGTATCTGGGTGGGGTTTGACTGGCAAATTTCAGGCACAAAAAAACCACCTTTCGGTGGTTTCACGACACTGCTTATTGCTTTGATTATTCTTTGTTTCCCATGGTAGCCGGAGTGGGACTTGAACCCACACAGCGCGAACGCCGAGGGATTTTAAATCCCTTGTGTCTACCGATTCCACCATCCGGCCAGGGAAGAAAGTGGAGGCGCGTTCCGGAGTCGAACCGGACTAGACGGATTTGCAATCCGCTACATAACCGCTTTGCTAACGCGCCGTAAAACTTTTCAAACTGACACCCGCTACTGCGCATGTCTTTAATCTGGAGCGGGAAACGAGACTCGAACTCGCGACCCCGACCTTGGCAAGGTCGTGCTCTACCAACTGAGCTATTCCCGCATGTCATCAAGTAAACGTCTAACCACTTGATTTCATTATCGTCCGGCTTGCTGTGCCGCCGTTCGATGCGTTGCATTCTACTGATATGACGTTATGAGTCAACGTTATTTTTTGCATCCCTGGATCGTTTGCTGAAAATTACGGCGAAACGATCACTGATCAAGCAAATCCCCGCGCGCAGCGTTCAAATATTGCAGCATGGACCACAGCGTCAGCACTGCCGCCACCCACAGCAGACCAATTCCCGCCCATTCTACCCAGGCGTTCGGACGCCAGAGCATCCAGACCAGCGCCGCCATCTGCGCCGTCGTTTTGACTTTACCAATCCACGAGACCGCCACGCTGCTGCGTTTACCCAGTTCCGCCATCCACTCGCGCAGCGCAGAGATAATGATCTCACGGCCGATCATGGTTGCCGCCGGCAGCGTTACCCACCAGGTGTGATAGTGCTCGGCTACAAGCACCATGGCGATAGCGACCATCACTTTGTCTGCCACCGGATCGAGGAAGGCACCGAAACGGGTGCTTTGATTCCAGCGACGGGCCAGATAGCCATCAAACCAGTCGGTGACCGCCGCGATCAGAAAGAGCAATGCGCAGGCGAAAGGTGCCCAGACGACCGGCAGATAAAACGCCAGTACAAAGAACGGAATGAGTACAACACGAAAGAGAGTGAGCAACGTAGGGATATTAAATTGCATAATAACGGTAACTGTTTGTTGTCAGTAAAATTTAGCTCTATGTTGCTACAGAGCCCTCAATGTTTCAACGAGTAGTAGATCTTTTCTGCCAGCCCTTGCGAAATACCCGGCACTTTTGCAATTTCCTCCATGCTGGCGTTGAGTAATCCTTGCAATCCGCCCATATATTTCAGCAGCATCTGGCGACGTTTTGGCCCCACGCCTTCGATCGTTTCCAGGCTACTGGTGTTTTTCACCTTCGCCCGTTTTTTGCGGTGACCGCTGATGGCATTGTCGTGTGATTCATCGCGAATATGCTGGATGACATGCAGCGCCGGGGAGTCCGGCGGCAGGCTGAAGCCCTCGCCTTCCGGCTCGAAGAACAATGTCTCCAGACCGGCCTTACGATCGGCCCCTTTTGCAACACCCAGCAGCAGCGGATGGTTTTTATCCCAGCTGACATCAAGCGACTCAAATACCGCTTTTGCCTGGCCGAGCTGCCCTTTCCCGCCGTCAATCAGGATGACATCCGGGATTTTGCTCTCTTCTATGGCTTTACCATAGCGACGACGCAGCACCTGATTCATGGCCGCATAATCATCGCCCGGCGTGATCCCGGTGATGTTGTAGCGGCGATACTCGGCGCGCAGTGGGCCATTCGCATCAAATACCACGCACGACGCCACCGTCTGTTCCCCCATCGTGTGACTGATGTCGAAACACTCCATCCGCTTCACTTCCGGGAGCTTCAGCAGCGTCGCCAGGGCAGTTAAGCGCTGATGCACCGTCGACTGCTGCGACAGCTTAGTGGTGAGTGCCGTCGCCGCGTTGGTGCGCGCCAGCTTCAGATAACGGGCACGATCGCCGCGCGGTTTGGTTTGTACATTGACCCGACGCCCCGCCAGTTCAGAGAGCGAATCGGCCAGCAGGGTTTTATCTTCAAGATTAAAATCGAGCAGGATCTCAGAAGGCAGCGTGCGCATCTGGCTTCCCTGCAGATAGAACTGGCCGACAAAGGTTTCTACCACTTCACCCAGTTCAGTACCGCCGGGCACTTTCGGGAAATAGCTGCGGCTGCCGAGCACTTTGCCCTGGCGAATAAACAGCACGTGCACGCAGGCCATTCCGGCGTCAAAGGCTACGCCGATGACGTCGAGATCGTCACCGGTATTGGAGACAAACTGTTTCTCAGTGACTCTGCGTACCGCCTGGATTTGGTCGCGGATACGCGCGGCCTCTTCAAACTCGAGTGCGGCGCTGGCTTTTTCCATGCGCGCGATCAGCTGCGTTAAGACCTGATCGTCTTTTCCGGCTAAGAACAGGCGCACATAATCCACCTGCTGGGCATACTCTTCTTCACTTACCAGCCCTTCCACGCAGGGCCCCAGGCAGCGTCCAATCTGGTACTGCAGGCACGGGCGCGAGCGGTTACGGTAAACGCTATTTTCACACTGGCGGATCGGGAAGATTTTTTGCAGCAGCGCCAGCGTTTCTCGCACGGCATAGCCGTTAGGGAACGGCCCGAAATATTCGCCCCTGGCGTGTTTTGCACCGCGGTGCATGGCGAGGCGCGGATGGGTGTCGCCGCTCAGAAAAATAAACGGGTAGGATTTATCATCACGCAGCAGGACGTTATAGCGCGGCTGGTAGAGCTTTATATAGTTGTGCTCAAGCAGCAGCGCTTCTGTCTCGGTGTGCGTGACGGTGACATCAATATTCTGAATGAGTGAGACCAGCGCTTCGGTCTTACGGGAGGCCAGGTTGCTGCGAAAATAGCTGGAGAGGCGTTTTTTAAGATCTTTTGCCTTCCCCACGTAGATAACCGTACCGCCAGCGTCATACATGCGATAGACGCCAGGCTGGCTGGTTACGGTTTTCAGAAATGCTTTTGAATCGAACACATCACTCACTGACTTAACAACGTCTCCGCATTACACAAACCGTGCCGGATGGCCAGGTGCGTCAGTTCGACGTCACCATGAATGTTCAGTTTACTGAACATCCGGTAACGATAGCTGTTCACCGTTTTCGGGCTGAGATTCAGCTGTTCCGAGATCTCATTCACCTTCTGACCTTTGGTGATCATCAGCATAATCTGCAATTCACGCTCGGACAAACTGGCAAACGGTGATTCGGTTTTCTCGGGCTCGATCTGACTCAGCGCCATCTGCTGGGCAATGTCGGACGCTATGTAGCGCTGTCCGGCAAACACGGAACGGATTGCATTGATGACTTCCTGCGGCGCAGCACCTTTACTCAGGTAGCCCGCAGCGCCCGCCTGCATCACTTTCGCGGGCAGTGGGTTTTCGGTATGCACGGTCAGCATGATGACTTTTGTATCGACAAAGGTACGCGCGATTTTGCGTGTTGCTTCAAGGCCACCGATACCGGGCATATTCATATCCATCAGTACCACATCGGCCGAGTTTGTGCGGCACCATTTTACCGCATCTTCGCCGCAGCACGCCTCACCGGCAACTTTAATACCTTTAATATCTTCAAGAATGCGTCGTATCCCTGCGCGCACCAGTTCGTGGTCATCAACAAGAAGGACGTTGATCAAAGGAAATGTCTCCAGAATAGGGATAACGCTACTGAGTGATAATTTGGTTTATATTAACGGTTTTCCTCACAAGATTAAAACGTTAAAAAACCGGCTATTCGATTTTGCTCTCGTTTTTGGAAATTAGGCTGTACAGTCCGTGGAAAGAGAGACCATGCATTCAGGGCTTTTGCAGCTTTTTTTAAGCATCTGTATTCAAAAAGTTACAAAAAACTTGCAGGCTTTTCCTGCAAAAAAACAGATCTCAAATTTTTGTAACAATAATTAACGACAAGCGAACCGGGCACAAACAATTAATAGCCTTTCACGACGGTTCAGTTTACCGGTACGTTCTGTTTACGCAATTAAACATCCAAGTAAAAGTACAAAAAACAACCGCTGCATTTTTTGCTTCAGCTTGTGGTATACTCCGCCGCCTTGACTTTCGTCGTCGCGCTTTAGCGCCGTTAAATAATGAGGAAAATAAATGAGCACACCTGAATTTGCCACTGCGGAGAATAACCAGGAACTGGCACAGGAAGTAAACTGCCTGAAAGCACTGCTGACGCTGATGCTGCAGGCGATGGGCCAGGCGGATGCCGGTCGTGTGATCATTAAAATGGAAAAACAAATCGCGGAGATGGAAGACCAGGCTGAATCTGCGGTATTTGCTAACACCGTTAAGCAAATCAAACAAGCCTACCGCCAGTAACAAAAAACGGCTGGATGCAGTGCATTCAGCCGTTTGTTCGTCTGTCACGCAGAACGTATTATCCTGTCAGATCAGTCCCGTTGCCGCCGCGTAGCACGCAATCTGGGTTTTGTTGGGCGCGTTGAATTTCTTCTGCATATTTTTCTGATGGAAGTTAACGGTATTCTCAGAGATAGAGAGAATGATCGCTATTTCCGCTGACGTCTTCCCTTCCGCAGTCCATTTCAGAATTTCGCGCTCGCGTTTGCTGAATTTCATTTCGGGTGGCATAACCATCCCATCTTCAAAACGCATCAGAGAAGTTAAGGCCATTTGCACCAGCATTTGCAGCCGCAGTTCTATTTCCTCACGGGCAAAAGGCCCTTCCAGTACACTAGTACGAGAAACAGACAGGAAGCCAAGCGCATGATTAGGCAGCATCAGGCATTGCGTTATTCCCGCGCGTAAACCGTGGTCCTGGGCGCTATGCCATAATTCCTGCGCCTCGGCAAATAATGCGTCTGTCCAGGGCAAATGACCCTGGATGAAATTTTCCGCTTTTAAAACCGGATCGATAGCGAAATAGTTCGCGGATTGATATTGCGCCATCCACGGCTTTGGATAAGTGGTCTGCAAAGAGATTTTAGGGCGCGTAAAGGGCACGGGATGTCGCACGCAGAGCGCGTAATAATCGAATTCCAGCGCCTGAGTTTGCCGCTCTAGCTCCCGATATACCTCATCGGTATTCGTCAATTCCTGAAACCGGAGGGAGCAATCCCGTCGCCAGGTGAAAAAGTCTGAATCCTTCATACTTACTAAATGAAGCCTCTGAAAAGATAATCATTATTATGGTGAATATAACCTAACACATAAAACTTTTTTCTAACTACAAAATATCGGCACTAGCACAATTAACTTTACTATTGATAAGGTTTATCCGGGCCGGATGGAATAAAAAAACAAACGACTGCCCCCGAAGGGAGAATAATTTGCTCCAGCCTAACTTTCTGGAGCAAATTAGTGCAAAAATTCTACTGCATAAGGAATTTTTCAAGGAACTGACGGGTTCGGGGCTGTTGAGGGTTAGCGAACAGGCTTTTCGCCGGCCCCTGCTCCACAATCCGCCCCTGATCCATGAAGATGGCTCTGTCAGCAACATCGCGTGCAAAGCTCATTTCATGCGTCACGATCACCATCGTCCGTTTTTCCTGCGCCAGCTGGCGAATGGTGTTCAGCACCTCACCCACCAGTTCCGGATCGAGCGCAGAGGTCGGTTCATCAAACAGGATCACGTCAGGACGCATCGCCAGCGCGCGCGCTATCGCCACGCGCTGCTGTTGGCCGCCCGACAGACGGCGAGGATAGCTGGTCTCTTTCCCCGCCAGCCCAACTTTAGCGAGCAGCTCGCGCGCGCGCGCCGTCGCTTCCTCTTTTGGCTCACCTTTAACGATAACCGGCCCTTCGATAATGTTCTCCAGCACCGTACGGTGCGGGAAGAGATTAAAGTTCTGGAAAACGAAGCCAACATGCTGGCGCAGGCGGCGAATTAACCCTTTCTGCTGGCTGATTGATTTCCCGGTATCAATCGTTATCTCCCCTACCCGAATGGTGCCGCCTTCCGGCTGTTCAAGCAGGTTAATACTGCGCAGCAGCGTCGTTTTTCCCGAACCGCTTGGTCCGATAATCGCCACCACTTCACCCTGCTCTACTTCAAGATCGATCCCGTGGAGCACCGTTTGACCGTGGAATTTTTTCACCAGGTTTTTGACGTCGATAGCACTCATTTTGGATC
Organism: Enterobacter sp. 61D5; assembly: GCF_034107965.1. NCBI lineage: Bacteria > Pseudomonadati > Pseudomonadota > Gammaproteobacteria > Enterobacterales > Enterobacteriaceae > Enterobacter > Enterobacter sp. 61D5. The sequence goes on along the minus strand of NZ_JAWNFK010000002.1, from coordinate 112,284 downwards.
ACGCTCCTGGCGGTTAAGCTGGTTTTCGAAGTAGTTTTGCAGAGCAGAAAGCACCGTCGCCATCACCCAGTAAATCAGCGAGGCGGCCAGATACATTGTAAAGACTTCAAGCGTGCGCGAAGTAATGAGCTGCGCCTGACGGAACAGTTCCGGTACCTGAATCGTTGCCGCCAGGGACGTATCTTTCACCAGGCTAATGAAGCTATTGCTCAGCGGTGGAAGCGCCACGCGTGCCGCCTGCGGCAGAATGGCCCGACGCAGCGTCTGCCATGGCGTCATCCCAATACTGGCTGCCGCCTCCCACTGCCCTTTGTCAATGGAGGAGATAGCCGCTCGCAGGGTTTCTGACGTGTACGCCGCGGTATTGAGCGACAGACCAATCATCGCTGCGGGGATCGGATCCAGCTCGATACCAAACTGCGGCAAGCCGTAGTAGATCATAAAGAGCTGAGCGATAAGCGGCGTGCCGCGAAATACGGAGATATAAAACCGCGCCAGCCAGCGTACCGGCAGGATGGGTGACATGCGCATTAATGCCAGCACAAATCCCAGCACCAGGCCGAAGAACATCCCGCCGATACTGAGCTGTAACGTAAATACCGCACCTTTCAGCAGATACGGCAGAGAATCAATAACCAGTTGAATACTTTCTTGCATTATTATTTTTCGACCTGATTTTTAGACATGAGGATGGTAGGCAAACAGCGCAGGCGCCCCGCCGGTATGGACAAATAAAATCGGCCCTTCATCCTTAAAGCGTTTCTGCGCAATGCCGTCAATCAGTCCGGCCATCGCTTTGCCGGTATAGACCGGATCGAGCAGTATGCCCTCGAGGCGCGCCAGCAGCTTCACCGCTTCCATGCCCTCTTCGTTAGGCGTACCGTAACCCGGCGCAAAATAGTCGTCCCAGAGCAGAATGTCGGCCCTGGCCTTCAGCTCCAGCTGCGCGGCTACCGCCTGCTGTAAGGTGACCACTTTCGGCTTCTGATCCGCGACGCTGCGGGACACCGTCACGCCAATCAGCTCGACGTCCGGCAGCAGTTGTTCCAGCCCCACCGCCAGCCCGGCATGCGTGCCCGCACTGCCGGACGCAACAACCACGGAGGAGAGGCTTACCGCGCCCTCGCACTGCTGCGCGATTTCCAGCGCACTCTCCACATACCCCAGCGCGCCCAGCGCGTTCGAACCGCCGACGGGGACAACGTAGGGGCGGAACCCCTGCGCTTCCAGACGCGTCGCCAGCTCGTCGAGCTGGGCGGTCGGGTCGGTCAACGCCTCCACCATTTCGACTTGCACGTTAAACAGGTCCAGCAGCAGACGGTTGCCGTTGGTAAGATAGTTTTCTGCCCGCGTGCCAATCGGGTTTTCCAGCAATGCCACGCAGTGGAGCCCGAGCTTTGCCGCCACTGCCGCCGTCTGACGAACGTGGTTGGACTGGATAGCCCCGGCGGTAATGAGCGTATCCGCGCCTTCGCGCAGTGCATCAGCCGCCAGAAACTCCAGCTTGCGCAGCTTATTGCCCCCCATCGCCATCGGCGTCACGTCGTCACGCTTGATAAAAATATCGCGCCCTAAATAATCAGAAAATCGCGGCAGATACTCCAGCGGCGTCGGCGCGCCGATGAACTCCAGGCGGGGAAAGCGCGTTAAATTCTGTAGTGACATGGGTTCTCCGGTAACTCTGACAAAATGTGATATTTTTCATTATGCACGCAGACGCGAAAGAAATAAAAAAGGCGCTTTTAAAAGCGCCTTTTTTTACGGCAGAAGCTTATTTCGTGACGTCTGCACCGAACCACTTCTCGGAGAGCGCCTTCAGGCTGCCGTCTTTTTGCATGTCGGCAATCGCAGAATCAATCGCTTTGACCAGGTCTTCGTTACCTTTACGAACGGCAACGCCTGATTCCTGACGAGAGAACGCATCACCCGCTACCGCCAGGGTATTGTTGGTTTTCTTCACCAGATCCAGCGCGGCCAGGCGGTCAACCAGAATGGCGTCGATACGGCCCACGCGGAGATCCTGGTATTTCGTCGGGTCATCATCATAGGTGCGGATATCCACGCCCTGCACGTTCTGGCGCAGCCACTCTTCGTAGTTGGTACCCAGACCGACACCGACTTTCTTCCCTTTCAGGTCCGCGGCAGTTTTAATTCCGCCTTCGTTGCCTTTCTTCACCAGCGCCTGAATACCGGACACGGTGTACGGCGTAGAGAAGTCATATTTCTTCTTACGCTCGTCAGAAATGGTCACCTGATTAATCACCACATCAATACGTTTGGAATCCAGCGACGCCAGCATACCGTCCCATTTGGTCGGTTTCAGCGACGCTTTAACGCCGAGGTGCTTCGCCAGCTCTTCAGCAAACTCCACTTCAAAACCGGTCAGCTTACCGTCATCGCCCTGGAAGCTGAACGGAGGATAGGTTCCTTCCAGCCCGACCAGCAGCGTACCGCGCTCTTTTACTTTATTCAGCAGGTTTTCAGCGGCGAACGTTTTCACGCTCATACCCGCAACCAGCGCAACGGCCATAACACCCATCAGCGCCTGACGACCCAGAAGTGCAAATTTCATAAATACCCCGATATAGTGGAATTTTTACGTAGTGTAGAGAAATCGCCTGCAACGTCAAAGGCGACTGCGCTACATCTTATTCTTTTTTAATATATATCAGAAGTTGTTCCGGCGTGGGCTTTCTGCTTTATGGCACCCGGCATTTGTACCTTGTATTGAGCATACTTGCGCAGCGCAATTCGGTAGTTGTTGGTGCTGGTCGCAGGTAGCCACGGCTCCAGATTTTCATCCAGATAACCGGTTTTCAGCAGATCGCGAGAAATATTGTTTACGGTCAGATGTTGTCCAAGGCGGCGCAGGCGAACGACATATTCGCGAACGGTGCCGTGGCTCATCTCCGTTTGTTCAAACAGGAACTGCTTGAAGCCGATAATATCGAAGAAGTCGCTTTGCTCTTTGCAGTGGAGATCCCCACAGAAACGGCAAAGCGCCACCCACTCTTTTTGCTCTTCGAGCCATGCTGCTTCGTCCATCAACGTGTCGAGACGCGAAATCGCAATCTTATTGACGATTTCGCCCCGGCGAACCAGCGTGATACGATCGAGTAACTTGTTACAGTGGGCGCAATGCGTCTGGCTGTGTTTAAAGTCTTTCAGGTAGCGGCTTAAAGGCCGTCTTTTAGATTGCTGCACCGTCATGATAACTCCTGGTTGTCAATACGTTGTGCGGCATTTTTAAGGTGAATCAATCACCTATAACTTACCCAGCTTGGTTCGTAAGCGTTTAATGGCCTGGCTGTGCAGCTGGCTCACCCGCGACTCTCCCACCTCCAGAACAGCGCCAATCTCTTTGAGGTTAAGCTCTTCCTGGTAATAAAGGGTCAATACCAGCTGTTCGCGTTCAGGCAGAGCTTCAATAGCCTCCATGACGCGCTGGCGTAAATTCCCTTCCATTAAATGGTGTAACGGGTTTTCCTGCTGGTGCTCGTCCGTCACCAGCTCGATGCTATCGCCATGCTCTTCGCGCCACTCGTCATAAGAGAAGAGTTGGCTATTATTGGTATCGAGCAACATCTGACGATACTCTTCAACAGCAATGCCAAGACGTTCCGCCACTTCGGTTTCCGTTGCGTTACGTCCCAGTTCCTGTTCCAGCTGCCCCATCGCATGCGCCACTTCGCGCGCGTTGCGGCGAACACTGCGCGGCACCCAGTCGCGGCTGCGCAGCTCGTCCAGCATCGCACCACGAATACGCTGAACTGCGTAAGTCGTAAATGCCGTTCCTTGCAGAGCGTCGTATCGGTCAACTGCATTCAATAACCCGATACCGCCCGCCTGTAGCAGATCGTCGAGTTCCACGCTCGCCGGCAAGCGCACCTGGAGGCGCAATGCTTCGTGACGCACCAGCGGGACATAACGCTGCCACAGCGAGTGTTTATCCATTACACCTTCAGCGGTATAGAGTGAATTCACGATAAACAGCCCTGCGTTAGTTGAGTTATCGGCATGATTATCCGATTCTGCAGGGCGTTCAATTGGATGAAAAAGGGGGATAAAGTGAGGTTATTCTGAGGTTGCCCACAACAGGGGCAACTTTTCTGGCTAAATTAACAGTTGTAACAATGAAAGATCGTCGCCCAGTTTGACGCTATCTATATGTTGATGAAAGAGCTTTCCCGCTTCCTGATTATGCTGGCTAAGGGAGTGGAAGCTGTAAATAACATCAATAATATTATCTTGTTCAATTTTCCCCGCCACGATCGCCTGACCGGCAAGTAACGTTTTAAGGAAATAGAACTCCGCGACGATTAAATAAAGATTATTCAACATGCTGCGGCCATTGCTCTGCGGGAAGCCCTGCTCCCAGAGTTTGTATTTAAAAAAGTTCTTAAATAAATGGTCATTGGTCGCCAGGTAACTTCCCGCCACATCGCGCCAGACGGACTCGATGTTCTCCATGACCTTCTCTGCCGGCACGGTGTCACCCGCAGACTCAAATTGTTGATAAAGCTGGGTAAAATAACGGTTTAATACCGCACCGCCGCGGGCTGTCGCTTTCTTCGTGAAGTAGCTCTGGATGAGCGAAATTAACGCGAATTTCAGGCTGTAGTTCTGATTAAATCCGCCTAATTCCGTTTTGATTTTACCGCTCACCAGCTCGTTAACCAGCGAGAAATAGACCGTTTCGAGCGTGCCGATATTCTCTTCGAGATTATCGAGCTTTTCAGCCACCATGAGGAATTTCACCACGGCGTAAACCTGTTCTTCAACGCTGACGCCCTCAACGCTGAAAATATTCTGGCAGAAGAGATTGATGACCTTTGCCTTCAAATCAATCATCGGCGCATTATTGACGTCCTGCTGGACGCTAATGGATTCCATCATCGACATAGACTCTCGATCGTTCAACAGAAGTCGGGTCACTTCCGGACACGAGAGGTTCAGCGATTTTTCGATTTCATTTTTATAGACCCGGTTTGTCCGCGGGAACGACGAACAGGTTGGGCTTAAGGCCTGGGCGCCCATGGCGCTATGAATAGAACAGAGTTTTTCCGTATCCATAAACGGGCAGTTTTTACTTTCCGTATGGAAAATCACTTCGCCCCAGTTGCCATACTGCTTTTTGGTGACTTTTATCGCCGTTTTCGCCGTCTGACGAATGGCGGCATTTTTACTGTTCAGGTAGCGGTTAACGGAGGATTTATCAAATGCGATGGTCCAGCCCTGACAACAATGTTCACGGCATTCCCCACCGACACATGAAAAATCTGCGACCAGCTTTGGTTGAGTGACACTGATTTGTTTCACAGGCGCATTCTCAAATAGCAGAGATAAAAAAACCCCGCCGAAGCGGGGTTTCACGCGTAATATTAACGCAGCAGAGACAGAACGGTCTGTGGAACCTGGTTTGCCTGAGACAGAACAGAAGTACCAGCCTGCTGCAGGATCTGCGCGCGGGACATGTTGGAAACTTCAGTTGCGTAGTCAGCGTCCTGGATACGGGACTGAGCAGCAGACAGGTTGTTGGAGGTGTTGTTCAGGTTGTTGATTGCAGAAGTGAAACGGTTCTGCACAGCACCCAGGCCTGAACGTGCTTTATCAACGATTGCAATTGCATCGTCAATTGTTTTCAACTCGGTACCAGTCTGAGCTGTCAGGTCTACCGCTGCAACACCCAGAGTAGCGGTGTCAGCTTTAGCGCCGCTCAGGTCCAGGTTGATAGTGTCGCCGTCGTTTACGCCAACCTGAATTTTAACCACACCTGCAGCACCCGCAGAGCCGTCCAGCAGTTTGATGCCGTTGAAGTCAGTTTTGCTTGCAACACGGTTGATCTCAGCCAGACGAGCTTTAACTTCATCCTGCAGAGATGACAGGTCAGAGGTACTGTTAGTACCAGTACTCGCCTGTACAGCCAGTTCACGTACGCGCTGCAGGTTGTTGTTGATTTCGTTCAGGGAGCCTTCAGCAGTCTGCGCCATGGAGATACCGTCGTTGGCGTTACGTGCAGCCTGGTTCATACCCTTGATCTGAGCGGTCATGCGGTTTGCAATTGCCTGGCCAGCAGCATCGTCTTTCGCGCTGTTAATACGCAGACCTGAAGACAGACGCTCGATAGCAGTGCCCAGAGAAGACTGAGATTTGTTCAGGTTGTTCTGAGTAGTCAGGGACATCAGGTTAGTATTGATAACTGCCATAATTTTGTTTCCTTCAAAAATTGGGTTTTAGGTCCGGTGCCTAACACTCACAGCGTCTCTCACCGTCATCAAGGTTATCGACGGGTCCCCAAAAGACTTTAGAATCAATTTTCAAAAAATTACAAGCAACTGATTATTAATGATTTTATTTTTAAAAAATCAATTAAGGTCCGTCAGGGGGTTATTATTTACGCTTTTTTAACGCTCAAAGAGATGACAAAAAAGGCACACACTTTTTCATGTTTTCAATGCGCTGATAATGACACTAAAGTGCAATCCCTTCATTTACCCCGCCAGGACGCGTCTATTCTTTGGATTATTTTTTTCTCACCATCGTAAACTTTTACTTTAAGAGGCCGATAAGAGTCCTGAACTACTTTCGTATTTTAAGGAAAATATGCATGGCTACTATCAGTAACCTCGGGATAGGTTCTGCAGGACTCGGGGATTTATATAATCAGTTGGAAGCGGCAGAGAAAACCAAGCTGACGACGATTACTTCCCAGCAATCAACGTATAACGCACAGTTAAGCGCTTACGGCAAACTGCAGAGCGCCATGACATCGCTGCAGACTGCCACCGCTGCACTGGGTAAAGCAACCACCTGGAACTCAACGTCCGTTAGCAGCACCAACACGGCCTTTACCGCCACGACAACGGCTGACGCGTCCGTGGGTTCCTTTGTTGTCAACGTTAACCAGGTTGCAAAGGCGCAGGCACTCACTACCGGCTCTTATGCAAACAACACGGATCTGCTGGGCGATACGACAGGTACAACGCGTAAAATCACCATCACCCAGCCGGGCACGAAAACGCCTTTAGAGGTCACCCTGGCGGATAGCGATACGTCGCTGGCCGGCATCGCGAGCGCCATTAATAAAGCGAACGGCAACGTCACCGCCAGCGTCATTAAGGCGAAAGACGGTGATTACCGCCTGATGCTGTCATCCAAAACCACCGGTACGGATGGTGCGATGACGGTAAGCGTTACCGGCGATGCCAAGCTGCAAAGCGCCATTGGCTACGACTCAAGCACCAAAACGGGCGCGCTGACGGTGAATACCGACGCGCAGAACGCGATTGTGGTGGTGAACAACATCTCCATCGAGCGCCAGTCGAATACCATTACCGATGCCCTGCCTGGGGTGACCTTCTCGGTGAAGGCCGAGAGCAAAGCCGATGAAACTCTTGAGGTTTCACGCGCAACGGATGCGAACCAGAAGGCGATCACGGACTGGGTCACGGCGTATAACTCGCTGCAGTCCACCATTAACAGCCTGACGAAGTATGTTCCGGTTGATGCAGGCGCCGGCAGCCAGTCTACCAGCAACGGTGCGCTGGTCGGTGATGCGAACGTGCGCGGAGTTCAGTCCCAGCTGCGCGGCCTGTTGACCGAAGCACAAGCCGGCTCGGTTCAGATCATGGCCCAGTTGGGGATCACCCAGGACCCGGTGAAAGGCGCGGACGGTACCGTCGGTAACCTGAAAGTCGACACCGATAAGCTGAAAAAAGCGCTGACCGACAACCCGAACGCCGTACAGCAGTATTTTGTCGGTGACGGAAAGAAAACCGGTATGGCGACCCAGATGAACAATACGCTGACCACTATGCTCAGCACCAGTACCGGCAGCGCCGGGGTGATCCAGAATGCGAAAGACGGGATCAACAAAACGCTGAAAACGCTGGGCGAACGTTACGATGCCATGGATGCTCAAATTGAAGCCACCATGGCGCGTTACAAAACCCAGTTCACCAGTCTGGACGTATTAGTCACCAAAATGACCAGTACAGCCAACTACCTGACCCAACAGTTCTCACAAAAGTAGTCGTAGCCTTCAGGAGTGGATATGTATAAGACCTCTGGTGTTCAATCCTATCAGCAGATAGGAGTAGAAAGCGCAGTCATGAATGCCAGTCCACACCAGCTGATTGTCATGTTGTTCGACGGGGCGCATAGCGCCCTTGTTCGCGCGCGTTTGTTCATGGAAGCCGGACAAATTCGCGAGAAAGGCGAAGCCTTATCCAAAGCCATCAACATCATCGACAACGGTTTGAAAGCAGGACTGAACATGGAGGTTGAGAGCGAATTGTCCGGTAATCTTGCCTCCTTGTACGAATATATGGTTCGACGTTTGTTGCTGGCGAATGTCAGTAACGACGTAGACGCAATTGTTGAAGTCGAGGGTTTATTAAACAACATTGCGGATGCGTGGAAGCAAATCGGCCCCAATGCGTCCTCTATTTCAGGATAATTTTGATGAATAATCCCAGCGCAGCGCTTAGCCACTGGCAGGCGCTACATGCTCAGAGCATTGCTATGCTAAATCTCGCACATTCTGGTCAATGGGATGCGCTTATCGAGCAGGAAATGCATTACGTTCAACTGGTGGAAAAGATTTCTCAAACGCCCATCATGTCATGCCCTCCGGCTCAGGTTGAGCAAGCGCGTGCGCTGCTGGAAATGATCCTTGAAAATGAGAATGCGCTAAAGGCACTGCTGAAAGTCCGCATGGACGAACTGCGCAATCTGATTGATCAAACCGGTAAACAGCAATCCATCACGTCTACCTATGGAAAGCTGTCAGGGAATATTCTTTATCCAGAAAGTTTTACCCGCGACACACAACTATGATTTCTTCATCCATACTCCAGAAGTCTGCCAATGGCTTCTGGAGCAAGGATGATGAAAAACCCCACCCTGTTACAATGTTTTCACTGGTACTACCCTGCTGGCGGTGAATTGTGGCGAGAGGTCACGGCGTTAGCTCCCAATCTTAACGAAATCGGCATCAACATGATCTGGCTGCCGCCCGCCTGTAAAGGGGCATCCGGCGGGTATTCTGTCGGCTACGACACCTATGACCTGTTCGATCTTGGCGAGTTTGACCAGAAAGGCAGTATCGCCACGAAATACGGCGACAAGGCGCAGCTGCTGGAGGCCATTGATGCCCTCAAAAGCAACGACATTGCCGTGCTGCTGGACGTGGTGGTTAACCACAAAATGGGCGCCGATGAAAAAGAGCCCGTGCGCGTTCAGCGCGTGAACGAACAGGACCGCACGCAAATCGATGACGAGGTCATTGAATGCGAAGCCTGGACTCGCTACACCTTCCCTGCCCGGGCCGGGCAGTACTCACAGTTTATATGGGACTACAAATGCTTCAGCGGCGTCGACCACATTGAAAACCCCGATGAAGACGGCATCTTTAAAATCGTCAACGACTACACCGGCGAAGGCTGGAACGATCAGGTTGATGATGAGATGGGCAACTTCGATTACCTGATGGGCGAAAATATCGACTTTCGCAATCACGCCGTGACCGAGGAGATCAAATACTGGGCCCGCTGGGTCATGGAACAGACGAGCTGCGACGGTTTTCGTCTGGACGCCGTCAAGCATATTCCCGCCTGGTTTTACAAAGAGTGGATTGAGCACGTCCAGGAAGTCGCCGACCAGCCGCTGTTTATCGTGGCGGAATACTGGTCCCATGAGGTGGATAAACTTCAGGCCTATATTGACCAGGTCGAAGGCAAAACCATGCTGTTTGATGCCCCTCTGCAGATGAAATTCCACGAGGCGTCACGTCAGGGCCGGGATTACGACATGAGCCAAATCTTCACCGGCACCCTGGTAGAAGCCGATCCGTTTCATGCGGTCACCCTCGTCGCGAACCATGACACCCAGCCTTTGCAGGCGCTTGAAGCACCGGTCGAAGCCTGGTTTAAACCGCTGGCCTACGCGCTGATCCTGCTGCGGGAAAATGGCGTGCCGAGCGTCTTTTATCCGGATCTCTTCGGCGCCAGCTATGACGACGCGGGAGGAGACGGTGAAACGTACCATATTGATATGCCGGTGATTGAGCAGCTTCACGAGCTGATCCTCGCGCGCCAGCGTTTTGCCCACGGCGTGCAAACGCTGTTTTTCGACCATCCAAACTGCATTGCCTTCAGCCGCAGCGGTACCGATGACGATCCCGGCTGCGTGGTGGTGATGTCAAACGGGGACGACGGTGAAAAAGTGATTTGCCTGGGGGAAAACTACGGCAACAAAACGTGGCGGGATTTTCTCGGCAATCGCGAAGAAACCATCACCACCGCGGCGGATGGCGAAGGGACGTTTACCTGTAATGGAGGAAGCGTCAGCGTTTGGGTAATAGAGGATGCGCTGTAGTACTGGCAAAGTGCGGCCTGATGCCCTCACCCCGGCCCTCTCCCACGGGGAGAGGGCGCAAACACCAAAAACGGCAACGAAGTTGCCGTTTTGCGTTTACCCTTAGGGCAGCTTACTCTCGAGCGGATTTTTACTCAGGTAATCGGCACACTCAACCGTTGGGCGATCGACTTTCTGCAGCTCCAGCCCGTCGTACTCCAGCGTTGAGCCATCACGCTCCAGCGGATAGATATCCAGCTTACGCGTCACGTTGTAATAACTGTCTGAACGCAGCATGATTTTACCCGGCACGGCAATCACGCGCTGCCACTGACGGCAGTCCAGCGTATCGCCCTCTTCCGTCACCACCAGCGTGGCAATCGCATTCGGGCTGACCATGTTGCTTTGCGGCCCTTTCGACTGCCAGTATCCCGCCAGATGCGCCGGGACAGGGTGCTTGATCACGTCGTTATAGTTATCGACCTGAACGCACCCGGTCAGTGCCAGCAGCGCGCCAGCAATTGCTATTTTTTTCATCATCTTTCCTGCATTCGAAGAAAAAAATATTGTGGCATTAAAGCGCTGCGGCTGCCAGCGAAGATCGACAGGTCTTAAACCTGCATCCCCATCACTTCCTGATACGCCGACACCAGCTTGTTACGCACCTGGATCCCCATCTGCAGGGAAACAGAGGCTTTTTGCAAATCGGTCATCACATCATTCAGCGCCACGCCCGGCTCACCGAGGGTGAACTTTTCTGCCTGAGTGCGCGCGGCGGTCTGGGTATCACTGATACGGTCAAGAGCGGCATGCAGTTGCCCCGCGAAGCTGATGCTCGGCTGCTGATCTGCCACATTCTGATTACGGGCCGTCATCGCCGTTGCCTGCAACTGACTGATTACCCCTTCAATGCCCTGTATAGCCATGACTCTCCCCTGGATGGTTTTTTACGCGGTCAAGACTAACAGCTTGTCAATAAGATAATGGCGGTAAATAGCATGAAAAAACCAGGTTATTTGACGCATAGAAAATCACGAATCATCAAATAATGGCAGGGCCATCAATATGGAACTTTTGTCGTGTTTGCCGACCCGGGAGTCAGTTTTGTTTCTCTACACGAATAACGTAAACCACCAGGATTTAAGAGGTGCGCAATGAGTGCAACAGCATCGACAGCGCCGCAGAATAAATCACTCGAGTGGATGAACCGCCTTCGCGCGAATCCTAAAATCCCGTTGATCGTGGCAGGCGCTGCCGCAATTGCGATCCTTGTAGCGATGGTCCTGTGGGCGAAAAGCCCTGATTACCGGACGCTCTACAGCAACCTTTCCGATCAGGATGGCGGCGCCATCGTCACCCAGCTGACCCAGATGAACATCCCTTACCGCTTTGCCGATAATGGCGTTGCACTGGAGGTACCGGCAGATAAGGTGCACGAACTGCGTCTGCGTCTGGCTCAGCAGGGGCTGCCGAAGGGCGGCGCCGTTGGCTTTGAGCTGCTGGATCAGGAAAAATTCGGTATCAGCCAGTTCAGCGAGCAGGTGAACTACCAGCGTGCGCTGGAAGGTGAACTGGCCCGCACCATTGAAACGTTAGGCCCGGTGAAGAGTGCCCGCGTGCACCTGGCGATGCCTAAACCTTCTTTATTTGTCCGCGAACAGAAATCACCTTCAGCTTCCGTTACCGTGAACCTTGAACCCGGCCGCGCGCTGGACGAAGGACAAATCAGCGCGGTGACGCACCTTGTTTCCAGCGCCGTCGCCGGTCTGCCGCCGGGTAACGTGACGCTGGTTGACCAAAGCGGTCACCTGCTGACGCAGTCCAATACCGCCGGTCGCGATCTGAATGACGCGCAGCTGAAGTATGCCGCCGATGTCGAAAGCCGTCTCCAGCGCCGTATTGAAGCCATCCTCGGCCCGGTCGTGGGTAACAGCAACGTGCACGCGCAGGTAACCGCGCAGATCGACTTCGCCAACAAAGAACAAACTGAAGAGCAGTACAGCCCGAACGGCGATGCGGCTCAGGCGGTGATGCGTTCACGTCAGATCAATTCGAACGAGCAGGTCGGCGGTGCCTACCCAGGCGGCGTGCCGGGCGCGCTGTCTAACCAGCCTGCCCCGGCTAACGCGGCACCGATCTCTACGCCGCCGGCCAATCAGCAGAACGGTCAGCAAAATAATCAGCAGACCACCTCAACGACCAGTAACGCCGGTCCGCGTACCAGCAGCCGTAACGAAACCACGAACTACGAAGTGGATCGGACGATTCGCCACACTAAACTGAACGTGGGCGATATTCAGCGTCTTTCCGTTGCGGTAGTGGTGAACTACAAAACGCTGGCGGACGGCAAACCGCTGCCGTTGACCGCCGAGCAGATGAAGCAGATTGAAAACCTGACCCGTGAAGCGATGGGTTACTCCGAGAAGCGCGGCGATACCCTCAACGTGGTGAACTCACCGTTCAACTCGGTTGATGAGACCGGCGGTGAACTGCCGTTCTGGCAACAGCAGGCGTTTATCGACCAGCTGATGTCCGCAGGACGCTGGCTGCTGGTGCTGATTGTCGCGTGGCTGCTGTGGCGTAAGGGCGTTCGTCCGCAGCTCCAGCGCCGTGCTGAAGCCGAAAAAGCGGCTCGCGAGCAGATGAATGCGCGTCAGGAAACGGAAGAAGCGGTTGAAGTGCGCCTCAGCAAAGATGAACAGTTGCAGCAGCGTCGTGCTAACCAGCGCATGGGCGCTGAGGTGATGAGCCAGCGCATTCGCGAAATGTCAGATAACGATCCGCGCGTCGTGGCGCTGGTCATCCGTCAGTGGATGGGTAACGAACATGAGTAATACGCTTACAGGCACCGATAAAAGCGTCATCCTGCTGATGACCATTGGCGAAGATCGTGCGGCAGAGGTGTTTAAACACCTCTCCCAGCGAGAAGTGCAAATTCTCAGTGCGGCCATGGCCAACGTGCGTCAGATCTCCAACAAGCAGCTGACCGAAGTGCTGGCCGAGTTTGAACAGGAAGCCGAACAGTTTGCCGCGCTGAACATCAACGCCAACGACTACCTGCGCTCCGTGCTGGTCAAGGCGCTGGGCGAAGAGCGTGCATCCAGCCTGCTGGAAGACATTCTGGAAACCCGCGATACCGCCAGCGGTATCGAAACGCTCAACTTTATGGAGCCGCAGAGTGCCGCCGACCTTATTCGCGACGAGCACCCGCAGATTATCGCCACCATCCTTGTCCACCTCAAACGTGGTCAGGCGGCAGATATTCTGGCGCTGTTCGAAGAGCGCCTGCGTCACGATGTGATGCTGCGTATCGCGACCTTCGGCGGCGTCCAGCCGGCCGCGCTGGCGGAGCTGACCGAAGTGCTGAACAACCTGCTCGACGGTCAGAACCTCAAGCGCAGCAAAATGGGCGGCGTGAGAACGGCGGCGGAAATCATCAACCTGATGAAAACGCAGCAGGAAGAGGCCGTCATTACGGCGGTTCGCGAATTCGACGGCGAGCTGGCACAGAAAATCATCGACGAGATGTTCCTGTTCGAAAACCTTGTCGAAGTGGACGACCGCAGCATCCAGCGCCTGCTCCAGGAAGTGGACTCCGAGTCGCTGCTTATCGCCCTCAAAGGCGCCGAGCAGCCGCTGCGCGAGAAGTTCCTGCGCAACATGTCTCAGCGTGCGGCCGATATCCTGCGCGACGACCTTGCCAACCGCGGCCCGGTTCGTCTGTCTCAGGTGGAAAACGAACAGAAAGCCATTCTGCTTATTGTTCGTCGTCTGGCGGAAACCGGCGAGATGGTGATTGGCAGCGGAGACGACACCTATGTCTAATGAGCTGCCCTGGAAGCGCTGGACGCCGGACGATCTGGCGCCTCCCCTCTCCGAGTTCACGCCGGCCGTCATCGCAACCGAAGAGCTTGACCCGGACGTCGAGCAGCCCGAGCTGACCGAAGAGGAGCAGCAGGCCCAGATGCTGGCGCAGCTGCAAATGCAGGCGCACGAGCAGGGCTATAACGCCGGTCTGAACGAAGGCCGCCAGAAAGGCCACGAGCAGGGGTATCAGGAAGGTCTGGCGAAAGGGTTAGAGCACGGTATCGATCAGGCGCGCCAGCAGCAGGCGCCGATCCATGCCCGCATGCAGCAGCTGGTCAGCGAGTTTCAGCACACGCTTGACGCGCTGGACAGCGTGATTGCCTCACGACTGATGCAGATGGCGCTGGAAGCCGCACGTCAGGTCATCGGCCAGACGCCCGTGGTGGATAACACCGCGCTTATCAAACAAATTCAGGGGCTGCTTCAGCAGGAGCCGCTGTTCAGCGGGAAACCTCAGCTGCGCGTCCATCCGGACGACCTGCAGCGCGTTGAAGAGAGCCTGGGCGCGACGCTTAACCTGCACGGCTGGCGTCTGCGCGGCGACCCGTCGCTACATCACGGCGGCTGCAAAGTCTCTGCCGATGAAGGCGATCTGGATGCCAGCGTCGCCACCCGCTGGCAGGAACTATGCCGCCTGGCGGCACCGGGAGTCGTCTGATGACCGCGCGCCTCACCCGCTGGCTCACCACGCTCGACAACTTTGAGACGAAGATGGCGCTACTGCCATCCGTTCGTCGTTATGGGCGACTGACGCGCGCCACCGGTCTGGTTCTCGAAGCCACCGGCCTGCAGCTTCCGCTGGGCGCGACCTGCGTTATTGAGCGTCAGGATGGTCTGGAAACGCGTGAAGTTGAAAGCGAAGTGGTCGGATTTAACGGCCAGCGCCTGTTCCTGATGCCGCTTGAAGAGGTGGAAGGCATTCTGCCCGGCGCGCGCGTGTATGCCAAAAATATTTCTGGCGACGGGCTGCAAAGCGGGAAACAGCTGCCGCTTGGCCCTGCCCTGCTGGGCCGCGTGCTGGACGGCAGCGGGAAACCGCTCGACGGACTGCCTTCCCCGGACACCACCGAAACCGGCGCGCTGATCACCCAGCCGTTTAACCCCCTGCAGCGTACCCCTATCGAGCATGTGCTGGACACAGGCGTGCGCCCGATTAACGCCCTGCTGACCGTGGGACGTGGACAGCGTATGGGTCTGTTCGCCGGCTCAGGCGTAGGTAAATCCGTCCTGCTCGGCATGATGGCGCGCTACACCCAGGCCGACGTGATCGTCGTGGGGCTGATCGGCGAACGTGGTCGTGAAGTAAAAGACTTTATTGAAAACATTCTGGGTGCGGAAGGCCGCGCCCGCTCGGTGGTTATCGCCGCACCAGCAGACGTGTCGCCGCTGCTGCGCATGCAGGGTGCCGCGTATGCCACCCGTATCGCCGAAGATTTTCGTGACCGCGGCAAGCACGTGCTGCTGATCATGGATTCCCTGACCCGTTACGCGATGGCGCAGCGTGAAATCGCGCTGGCCATCGGTGAGCCACCGGCGACCAAAGGCTACCCGCCTTCGGTCTTCGCCAAACTCCCTGCGCTGGTGGAACGTGCGGGGAACGGCATCAGCGGCGGCGGCTCCATCACCGCGTTCTATACGGTACTGACGGAAGGCGATGACCAGCAGGATCCGATTGCCGACTCCGCGCGCGCGATCCTTGACGGTCATATTGTGCTGTCGCGTCGTCTGGCCGAAGCCGGGCACTACCCGGCCATCGATATTGAAGCCTCTATCAGCCGCGCAATGACGGCGCTGATAACCGAGAAGCACTACGCCCGCGTGCGTAACTTCAAACAACTGCTTTCCAGCTTCCAGCGCAACCGCGATCTGGTCAGCGTGGGGGCGTATGCCAAAGGCAGCGACCCGATGCTCGACAAGGCGATTAGCCTGTGGCCGCAGCTGGAGGCATTTTTGCAACAAGGCATTTTTGAACGCGCCGACTGGGAAGATTCAATTCAGGCACTGGAGCTGATTTTCCCGCAGGTGTAACACAGGTGGAGGGCGAAGGTCATGGCGCAAAACAGCGCGTTATCAACGCTGAAAGATCTGGCTGAAAAAGAAGTTGATGATGCCGCATTGCAGCTGGGCGCAATGCGACGCGGGTGCCAGCAGGCTGAAGAACAGTTGAAGATGTTGATCGACTATCAGCATGAATATCGCACCAACCTCAATACCGATATGACACAGGGTATTGGCAGCCAGCGCTGGATTAACTATCAGCAGTTTATCCAGACGCTGGAGAAGGCGATAGATCAGCATCGCCAGCAGCTTAACCAGTGGACCCAGAAAGTCGATACCGCGCTCAATTTCTGGCGCGAGAAGAAGCAGCGGCTGCAGGCCTGGCAGACTTTACAGGACCGACAGATCGCGGCAACGACCCTGGCGGAAAACCGTCTGGATCAGAAGAAAATGGATGAGTTTGCCCAGCGCGCATCAATGAGGAAACCGGAATGATCACACTGCAACAACTGCTGATGAGCGACAGCGACCTGTCAGGCGGCACGCAAACGGGGAAAGGCACCGACGGTGCACAGGACTTTCTCTCTCTGCTGGCGGGCGCCCTCTCGGACGCAACGGGCAAGGGCAAAGATGCGCCGCTGACCCTGGCTGACCTGAAAGCCGCCGGCAGTAAACTTTCGAAAGTGGCTCAGGACGCCAAAGGGGATACCACCCTGCAGGCAAAAATTGCCGACCTGCTCTCGCGCCAGACCGCGCTGAACGGCGATGAAACGTCGCCCGTCACGTCGCTTGATACGCTGGTTTCCGGGCTGGTGCCGCTGTCTAAGGGCGACGCGCTGAAGACGCTCAATGCGGCAAACGGCAAAGATGACGGTAAGAACGAGCTGAGCGAAGAAGAGCTGGCCGGATTAAGCGCGCTGATGGCGATGCTGCCGCACCAGCAGCAAACTACCGCCTCTCGCGTGGCAGGAAACGAGAGCGTTTCCGCCACCTCAACGCTGAATTCCGCGACGCTTTCGCAAAACGGCGCGGGCCAACCGTCCCTGAACGCGCCTCCGGGTAGCCATGATAAAGCGCAGAGTTCTACGCCTTATCAGAGCCAGGTGAAAAATAACGAGCCGGCCATGCAGGGCAACGCGCCTGCTACACCGGCCGTGGCCGCGGCGACAGAGAAGCAGGAGCTCGCCAGTTCGTCCTCTTCATCATCACCAACGGCCACTCTGGCACCGATTATGTCCAGCCATGCGACCAGTCAGACGGCCGCCACCGTCGCCCCCGCGCCGGTGTTAAGCCAGCCTCTGGGGACTCACGAATGGCAGCAGTCCCTGAGCCAGCACATCACCCTGTTCACTAAGCAGGGCCAGCAGACGGCAGAGCTCCGCCTGCACCCGGAAGATCTGGGTCAGGTGCAAATTTCGCTTAAGCTGGATGATAACCAGGCGCAGCTGCAGATGGTTTCTGCGCACAGCCATGTTCGTGCAGCACTGGAAGCCGCGCTGCCGGTACTGCGGACCTCACTGGCGGAAAACGGCATTCAGCTTGCGCAGAGCAGCGTCAGCAGCGAGAGCTTCGCCGGGCAGCAGCAGTCCTCATCCCAGCAGCAGCACCAGGCTTCGCGTTCCGGCAACACCGGCGGTTTTAATGAAGAGAGCGATGAGTTACTGCCGACCCCTGCCGCCCTGCAGTCCGCAGCGCGCGGTAACAGTGCCGTAGACATCTTCGCCTAAACGCCAGAGGTAGCGTGATTATCCCCGTCTTTTCCACGCTTTGACGACAGCAGGACACGGGATAATCACCTTATTAAGCTGTACCGAAACAGGAAGCTCGTATCAGATGACTGACTCCGCTATCACCAAAAAAAGTAAGCGTTCCATCTGGATCCCGCTGCTGGTGTTGATCACGCTCGCCGCCTGCGCTACCGCGGGCTATAGTTACTGGCGTATGCAGCAGGAACCGACCACCGCTGCAGCCAAAGCTGAAGCACCTCCTCCGCCGGCTCCAGTGTTCTTCCCGCTGGATACCTTCACCGTCAACCTGGGTGATGCGGATCGCGTGCTTTACGTTGGCATTACGCTGCGCCTGAAAGATGAAGCCACCCGTTCACGTCTGAACGATTACCTTCCTGAAGTGCGTAGCCGCCTTCTGCTGCTGTTCTCTCGTCAGGACGCTTCGGCGCTGGCTACCGATGTGGGTAAGCAAAAGCTAGTCGACGCCATTAAACAAACGCTGGCGACCCCGCTGGTAAACGGCCAACCTAAGCAGGAAGTCACTGACGTTCTGTATACAGCATTTATTCTGCGGTAACGACATGGGCGACAGTATTCTTTCTCAGGCAGAAATCGATGCGCTGCTCAACGGCGACAGCGATAACAATGATGATCCTAAACCGGGTATTGGCGGCGATAGCGATATTCGTCCCTATGACCCGAATACCCAGCGTCGCGTGGTACGTGAACGTCTGCAGGCGCTGGAGATCATTAACGAACGTTTTGCACGTCAGTTCCGTATGGGGCTGTTTAACCTGCTGCGTCGTAGCCCGGATATTACGGTCGGTGCGATCCGCATTCAGCCGTATCATGAGTTTGCCCGCAACCTGCCGGTGCCGACCAACCTTAACCTGATTCATCTGAAGCCGCTGCGCGGCACCGGCCTGGTGGTGTTTTCGCCAAGCCTGGTGTTCATCGCGGTGGATAACCTGTTCGGCGGCGACGGGCGTTTCCCGACCAAAGTTGAAGGTCGTGAATTCACCCACACCGAACAGCGCGTCATTAACCGCATGCTGAAGCTGGCGCTGGAATCTTACAGCGACGCGTGGAAAGCGATTAACCCGCTGGAAGTGGAGTACGTCCGTTCTGAGATGCAGGTGAAATTTACCAATATCACCACCTCCCCGAACGATATCGTCGTTAACACGCCGTTCCACGTGGAGATCGGTAACCTGACCGGCGAGTTCAACATCTGCCTGCCGTTCAGCATGATCGAACCGCTGCGCGAGCTGCTGGTGAACCCGCCGCTGGAGAACTCCCGCAACGAAGACCAGAACTGGCGTGAAAACCTGGTCCGCCAGGTCCAGCATTCGCAGCTTGAGCTGGTGGCGAGCTTCGCCGATATCCCGCTGCGGTTATCTCAGATCCTGAAATTACAACCCGGCGATGTTTTGCCGATAGAAAAACCCGACCGCATTATTGCCCATGTGGATGGTGTCCCCGTGCTGACAAGCCAGTACGGCACGATTAACGGTCAGTATGCGTTACGCGTTGAGCACTTGATCAACCCGATTTTGAATTCGCTGAATGAGGAACAGCCCAAATGAGTGACATGAACAATCCGTCCGATGAGAACAGCGGAGCACTGGACGATCTGTGGGCTGACGCGTTAAACGAGCAAAAAGCACCCCCGGCCAAAAGTGCAGCGGATGCCGTATTCCAGCAGCTCGGAGGCGGTGACGTCAGCGGCACGCTGCAGGACATCGACCTGATTATGGATATCCCGGTTAAGCTGACCGTTGAGCTGGGACGCACCCGCATGACCATTAAAGAGCTGCTGCGCCTGACGCAGGGTTCCGTGGTGGCCCTTGACGGTCTGGCCGGCGAGCCGCTGGATATTCTGATCAACGGTTATCTGATTGCCCAGGGTGAAGTGGTGGTGGTTGCCGATAAATACGGTGTACGCATCACCGACATCATTACCCCGTCTGAACGTATGCGTCGTCTGAGCCGTTAAGCATGAAAACCCAGGCAACAATATCACAGCCTTCTGCCGTTCCCGGCTCGCCTCTGCTCCAGGTGAGCGGGGCATTGTTCGGTATTATTGCCTTTATTCTTATCGCCGCCTGGCTGGCGAAGCGCTTTGGCCTGGCGGGTAAAACCGCCGGTGCCCGCGGCCTGAAGGTCAGCGCCAGCACCACGCTGGGTCCACGCGAGCGCGTGGTCATCGTCGAGGTGGACGATGCGCGCCTGGTCCTGGGCGTCACGGCCTCAAACATCAGCGTATTACACAAGCTGCCGCCCGCCCCTGCTGTGGTGGACGAGCGCGCAGACGCCCCTGCGGATTTTCAGTCCGTCATGAAGAGTTTGCTTAAGCGTTCTGGGAGATCCTGATGCGCCGTTTGTTATCCCTGACGCTTGCGGGCGTTGGCCTGTTTGCTCCCGCGGTTTATGCACAGCTGCCCGGTCTGGTCTCCACCCCTCTCGCGGGCGGCGGACAAAGCTGGTCGCTTCCGGTGCAGACGCTGGTGTTCATCACCTCGCTGACGTTTATTCCGGCCATTCTGCTGATGATGACCAGCTTCACCCGCATCATCATCGTCTTTGGTCTGCTGCGAAACGCGCTGGGAACCCCTTCCGCCCCGCCAAACCAGGTTCTGCTGGGGCTGGCGCTGTTTTTGACCTTTTTCATTATGTCGCCGGTCATCGACAAGATTTATACCGACGCCTATCAGCCGTTCAGCGAAGACAAAATCTCCATGCAGGAGGCGCTGGATAAAGGCGCTCAGCCGCTGCGAGAGTTTATGCTGCGCCAGACGCGAGAAGCCGACCTGGCCCTCTTTGCCCGCCTGTCCAACACCGGCGAGCTGCAGGGACCGGAAGCGGTGCCAATGCGTATTCTTCTGCCTGCCTATGTCACCAGCGAGCTGAAAACCGCGTTCCAGATTGGCTTTACCATCTTTATTCCGTTCCTGATTATCGACCTGGTGATCGCCAGCGTCCTGATGGCGCTCGGGATGATGATGGTGCCGCCCGCGACCATTGCCCTGCCCTTTAAGATCATGCTCTTTGTACTGGTCGACGGCTGGCAGCTGCTGGTCAGTTCGCTGGCGCAGAGTTTCTACAGTTAAGGAACGGCAATGACACCCGAATCGGTCATGATGATGGGCACGGAAGCGATGAAAATCGCGATTGCCGTTGCCGCGCCGCTGCTGCTTGTCGCGTTGGTTACCGGTCTGATTATCAGTATCCTGCAGGCCGCCACGCAGATTAACGAAATGACGCTGTCGTTCATCCCGAAAATCATCGCCGTGTTCGTGGCGATTATCGTGGCCGGGCCGTGGATGCTGAACCTGTTGCTGGACTATATGCGCAACCTGTTTACCAATCTGCCGTACATCATCGGCTGACCTGACGATGCTGCACTTCACCAGCGACCAGTGGGTTCAGTGGCTCGGCGTCTATTTCTGGCCGATGCTGCGCATCATGGCGCTAATATCCACTGCCCCGATTCTCAGTGAAAAATCGATACCCAAGCGCGTCAAGGTGGGGCTGGGCATTATCATCTCCATTATCGTCGCGCCCTCTCTCCCCCCCGTGGATATTCCGATCTTCTCGGCGAATGCGGTGTGGGTGGCCCTGCAGCAGGTGATGATTGGCGTCGCCGTCGGCTTTACCATGCAGCTGGCCTTTGCCGCGGTGCGTACCGCAGGGGAACTGATCGGTCTGCAGATGGGGCTATCGTTCGCCACGTTTGTCGATCCCGGTAGTCATCTCAACATGCCCGTGCTGGCGCGAATTATCGATCTGCTCGCCATGCTGCTGTTCCTGTCGTTCAACGGCCATCTCTGGCTTATCTCCATGCTGGTGGATACGTTCCATACGCTGCCGATTGGCGAAAATCCGGTGAACAGCAACGCTTTCCTCGCGCTTACTCGCGCTGCGGGGCTGATTTTCCTCAACGGGCTGATGCTGGCGCTGCCGATCATTACCCTGCTGCTGACCGTCAACCTGGCGTTAGGTTTACTCAACCGAATGGCACCGCAGCTTTCAGTGTTTGTCATTGGTTTTCCGTTGACGCTGACGGTTGGGATTTTATTAATGTCATTACTGATGCCACTTATCGCTCCCTTCTGTGAACATTTATTCGGCGAGATATTCAACCTGTTAGCGGATATTGTCAGCGAGCTGCCACGTAAATAATAGCCCTCACTGTTGCTATTGTCTTTCTGAGGATATTCCTAAAATAAAACGTGTAAAACATCTTCCAGGATATATCTGACGCGGTTTAATTGTTTCTAACCATCTCACAATACTTAATATTTACTTTACTTTAAGAAGATTCCTGGCAAATTATACGTAACTTTACGGGATAGTGAGTCCGCCTGAAAGTCTTTGTCATGCTCACAGGTTTATTATTTTTTTCCATCCCGTATGGCTGTTTTGAGCTCTCAGGCAGATGGTGAATTATCGTTACGCATTGAGTGAGGGTATGCCATGTCAACGATCATTATGGATTTATGCAGCTACACCCGGCTAGGGTTAACCGGGTACCTGGCAAGCAGAGGGGTAAGAAAGAGAGACATCAACGATGCACACACCGTTGACGAACTCGCAGCCGCTTGTGACGAACTAAAACCAGGCGTGGTGTTTATTAATGAGGACTGTTTCATTCACGATCCAGCCAACAGTCAGCACATTAAGCAAATCATTAATCAGCATCCAAAAACCCTGTTTATTGTTTTTATGGCGATCGCGAATATCCATTTCGATGAGTATTTGTTGGTCCGTAAAAATTTATTAATCAGTTCTAAATCGATTAAACCCGAGTCGCTGGATGACATTCTGGGTGATTATTTGAATAAAGAAGTTAAAAATGTAGGAGCGGTTAACTTACCCACCCTATCATTAAGCAGGACTGAATCAAGTATGCTGCGAATGTGGATGGCGGGACAAGGAACTATTCAGATCTCTGACCAGATGAATATTAAAGCGAAAACCGTTTCGTCACACAAAGGAAATATTAAAAGGAAAATTAAAACGCATAATAAGCAAGTGATCTACCACGTGGTACGCCTGACCGATAATGTGACGAACGGGATTTTCGTCAACATGCGTTAGTCGCTTAAGACCTGTGCACCCTACCTTTGATCTCTGGCCTGGCCAGAGATTTTTGCTTCTGGAGAGGTTGTCGGGCACGCGCTGTGCTACCCGACGCCATGCTACTCCGCCTTCTCGACAAAAATACCGTCCGGATGCCCCAGTTCGTTAAAAAACCAGATGCCGAGCGGGTAGTCTTCAAGCGATACCAGGTACATTGTGCCTTCGCTAAACTCTTCAATTGCCAGCACCACACCCGGGCGGCGCGGCCCACCGTCCGTTTTAACGGTTACCCGATCGTTGACCTTCATACATTCCTCCTCTGGTTTTGAGCCAGTGTAGAACAAAACGCAAAAACGCACATCGCCGCCCGGTGTGAATGGCGTTTTTATGCACAGTCTATACTTACCGTTGGACACGGTTGAATGAGGAACCCCGTAATGAAGACCGATAAAGAGTACAGCGACACCATCAAGCGCGAAGTCGAGGTGGATGTCGATGCCCTGCTGGCCGCCATCAATGAGATTAGTGAGTCAGAAGTCCGCCGGTCGGACGACAATTCGGACCGCGTCATTGTCAACGGAAGGGATTATCACACCTATCGCGAGCTGGCGGAGGCCTTCGAGCTTGATATTCACGACTTTAGCGTGTCTGAAGCCAATCGATAGGGCGAAAAAAATCCCGGTCATGGGGATGGCCGGGATCAAAACTTGCTTATGCAAGAAGCACTTGAAAATTCGTTACACCAGGAAATCTGATGTACATGCCACACTATCCCCAACGAATTTGGCTGACAAGCATATATTCTTACGATGAATATAATATTTTTAACATAATGCTTTTTGTTGTGAGCAATAACACACGCCGAATGCGGGTTTGCCAGGGGCACTCCTCTTATCTTCGGTTTTCGCCTCAATCATTTTTTAGGAATTTTCTTAGGGCGAAACGCATCTGTTACCAGGAGTCGCTATGCTTTCACTGCGGGATACATTGCTGATTTTCTCTGACCTGGATGGTTCACTGCTGGATATTCACACCTATGAGTGGCAACCCGCCATGCCCTGGCTAGACAGGCTGCTGGATAATCAGATTCCGGTCATTCTTTGCAGCAGCAAGACCGCGGCAGAGATGCTGGATCTCCAGCTGGATCTGGGGCTTGAAGGCTTGCCTTTTATTGCCGAGAACGGCGCGGTGATTCAGCCTGACGTACGCTGGGATAAAATTCAGCGCCAGATCAGGGGGATGACGCACCGGGATATTCGCCCGCGGATCGAGCAAATTCGCCTGCAGACGGGCTATAAATTCACTACCTTTGACGACGTGGATGAGCGCGTTATCAGCGAGTGGACCGGACTGTCGCGCTACCGTTCGGCGCTTGCCCGCAAGCATGAAGCGTCCGTCACGCTCATCTGGCGCGATACCGACGAGAAAATGGTTCAGTTTGAAGAGGAGCTGGCGAATGTCGGACTGAAATGCCTGCAGGGCGCGCGCTTCTGGCATGTGCTGGACGCCCGCTGCGGCAAAGACGTTGCGGTAAACTGGCTGATTGAGCAATACCGCGAGCTGGAAGAGATTGAACCCACCACGCTAGGGCTCGGCGACGGTCCCAATGATGCGCCGCTGCTCGACAGCGTTGACTTCGCGGTAGTGATTAAGGGCATTAACCGTGAGGGCATCGCGCTAAGGGACGATAACCCCGCCCGGGTTTATCACACCCGACAGCCCGGCCCGGAGGGCTGGCAGGAGGGGCTGGATCACTTTCTCTCTTAATCGCGCCAGACGACCCGGTTACGCCCGCTCTGTTTGGCCTGATACAGCCGGACATCCGCCACGGACTGCAGCTGTTCAAACTCGTAGTTACCCGCTTCATCCGCGCTGCTGACCCCCAGCGACGCGCTGACGCGCAGGGTCGTGCTCTTCTTCACCAGGATCTCCTTACTGTTGATGCGGCAGCGAATACGGTCCGCAACGCTTCTCGCCTCCTCCAGACCGATCCCCGGCAGGACGACGCAAAACTCTTCCCCGCCTACGCGCCCTGCCACATCATTCTTGCGTAACGCGCTGGCAATCAGTCCTGCCGTGTGGGAGAGCACCTTATCCCCGGCCTGATGGCCGAAGCGGTCGTTGATGTTTTTAAAATGGTCGAGATCGATCTGAATCACCGAGAACGGCAGCGACTGCTGGCGACAGGTTTCCGCCAGCAATTTTGCGCGGTCGAACAACGCGCCGCGGTTATTCAGCCGGGTAAGCGGGTCATGCCAGGCCTGCCACTGGAGCGAGTGCTGAAGCGTGTACATGTTACTCACCATGCGGCGGATCACCAGCCATGAGATCAACAGCATGGCGGTAAAGAGCGCCCACATCAGCGCCAGCACAATGCTGATGCTGCCGAAGTCGTCCTGTACCCCTTCGTGCAGGGTGTGGATCCGCAGGACAACGCCGTCGAAGTGATCGAGCCGCTCCCAGCTGACAAAACGGCTTCCGAGGCGGATCCCGCCGCCGGTGGCGTGCTCAATCGCCTGCGCAATCTGCGCCGTTTCGCGTTCGTCAAAATGGTTAACCGCGTTTTCCGTATGGGCAGAGGTGGCAATCATATTGAGCCGGGTATCGTACAGTTGATACTCCCCTTCCGTTCGGTCTTCCGTCGCATCGGCCAGCAGACGCTGCATGGTGCCCAACGTAAAATCCATCGCCACAACGCCATACCAGTAATGATCGAAATAGATGGGGACGCTGGCGGTGATCATTCGTTCATCATTGGTCCAGGATGACGGGGTGGAGATGAACCAGCGCACCGCGCGAGCGCGATTGTTCCGCTCTGACTGCTGGGTAAACCAGGACTGCGTGACAAGATGGTAATAGCGGGAGGTAATGTCGCCCGCCTGGTCCGGCGTATCCGTGGAAATGAAAAAACCTGCACGGGAGACGTAGATCACGCGCGCTTCCGTTTGTGCTCTCGACGACGCCAGCCTGAGCAGATACCCCACTTCGAGCGTGGCAGAAATCTCGTGGCTGAGGCGTTCAGCGTCACGATTCAGAAACGTGGTTTTCTCGACGAATGCATCCGAGACACCGTTAATGGGAAGGGTGCGGTTTTTATCAACGGCAAGCTGCCAGGTAGGTAGCATGCGGAGTGAGCTAAAGCGTGATACCGCGTTCTGGAGTACATCAAATGCCAGCGGCGTCTGGATTGCATCGTGCATGCCCTGACGAAAAAGCAGCATCCTGTCCACGCTGTTCTGCAGCTGCCTGTCCAGCGAACTGGCCACCGTATCCAGATGGTTACGCTGGCTGGAGATGTACGCTTCTTCCAGTACCACCACCTCGCGCCAGGTCAGTAGAGTCGAAAATACCAGAACGACCAGAAAACAGAGATTAACAATCAACCCCGGATTGCTACGCTTATGCAGCCATTGCAAAAAGGATTCTCTTACAACAAAGGTATCGCGCTGCACACACACTCCCTGATCGCTGCCTTACACCCGGTACTGGAGATAAAAACGCCCGGCAAAGCCGGGCGTTATGTGATTAAGCCTTGTCCCGCTGGTGCTGCCCGTCCCCCGGCTGAAGCTCATCTTCACGAAATGCTTCCCGCTTGATGCCATAGCCATCGTGCCACCGACATTCCACCATTCCGCTGGAATACCCGGTCACAATCATACGTGGGCCGCCCTTCTTAGGCTTAACTTCATCACTGACCAAAAAGACCATACCTGCCTCCTGTATCAGGGTGAAACTGTTTCAATTTAGACGAGGAATGGTCTTTTTGCATCCCACAACGGGTAACAATTAGTGCGACGTGCCGCGTATTTTTTCAACCAGCTTCACTGCCGCAACCACGATAGCGCCAATGATAAAGCCCAGCACCAGATTCAGCAGCGTGGGCAGAATTGCCGCGACAACGGCCCCCTGCGCCGAGGAAAAATGTTCGATAGCATGGTGCAGAGGCGCGATACCGTGAACCACGATCCCGCCGCCCACGAGGAACATCGCCAGCGTGCCTACCACCGACAAACTCTTCATCAGCCACGGGGCCAGCACCAGCAGGCTTTTGCCGATGCCTCTTGCCACCGCGCTCGATTTCTCTTCCAGCCAGTAGCCGATATCATCCAGCTTGACGATCAGTCCCACCAGGCCGTAGACGCCGACGGTGACCAGAATGGCGATGCCGGAGAGGATCAGAACCTGATTCAGGAGCGGCGCGTCAGACACGATGCCCAGCGTAATGGCGACAATCTCTGCGGAGAGGATAAAGTCGGTCCGAATAGCGCCTTTGACCTTATCGCGCTCGAAGGTTTTCGGATCCTGAGCGGCCAGCGCTTCAAGACGCTGCTGGCGCATCTCCGGCGTATCGCTCTGCTTGCGCGCGCTAAAGGAGTGCAGGACCTTCTCTACGCCCTCGAAGCAGAGAAACGCCCCGCCAATCATCAGCAGCGGCGTGATGGCCCAGGGAATAAACGCGCTGATCAGCAGCGCCAGCGGCACCAGAATCACCTTATTCAGGAAGGAGCCTTTTGCCACGCCCCACACCACCGGCAGTTCACGGTTTGCCCTCACCCCGCTTACCTGTTGGGCGTTAAGCGATAAATCATCTCCCAGCACGCCTGCGGTTTTTTTCGCCGCCAGTTTCCCCATCACTGAAATATCATCCAGTAAGGTCGCAATATCATCCAGCAATGTTAATAAGCTACTTCCTGCCAAAATCTTAATCCTTCATTTTTTGGTAATTAGGTGAATAGTATGGAGCAAAAGCGCAAACCCGGAAACACCCACCTCGCGTCAACAAAAAATTCACATCAGCTAAACAATTAAAGGGCTCGCCAGCGCGATAGTTTTCGCGTTTACTATCAGCGACCTTTTTATTTCGTCGTGAGGGATTATGCGTTTCCGGCAATTGCTACCGCTCATTGGGGCACTCTTTTCGCTGTACATCATCTGGGGCTCAACCTACTTTGTCATTCGCATCGGCGTGGAAAGCTGGCCGCCACTGATGATGGCGGGCATCCGCTTTCTCTCGGCTGGCGTGCTGCTGCTGGCCTTCCTGCTGCTGCGCGGGCATAAGCTTCCCCCGCTGCGCCCGATGATGAATGCCGCCCTGATCGGCCTGCTGCTGCTGGCTGTGGGAAATGGGTTTGTAACGATTGCCGAGCACCAGAACGTACCGTCCGGGATCGCCGCCGTGGTCGTTGCCACCGTACCGCTATTTACCCTCTGCTTTAGCCGCCTTTTCGGTATCCGCACCCGCAAGCTGGAATGGATGGGGATTGGTATTGGCCTTGCCGGCATCATTCTGCTGAACAGCGGCGGTAACCTGAGCGGGAATCCGTGGGGCGCAATCATCATTCTGATTGGCTCGATGAGCTGGGCATTTGGTTCCGTCTACGGTTCGCGTATCGAACTGCCGGCCGGCATGATGGCGGGCGCGATTGAGATGCTCGCCGCCGGGATTGTACTGCTGCTTGCCTCCACGCTGACGGGAGAAAGACTGACGACCCAGCCGCCGCTGTCGGGCTTTCTGGCGGTAGGCTACCTGGCGCTGTTTGGTTCCATCATCGCCATTAACGCCTATATGTTTCTGATCCGCAACGTCTCCCCGGCTGTCGCGACCAGCTATGCCTACGTCAACCCGGTCGTGGCCGTGCTGCTCGGAACGGGATTGGGGGGAGAAACGCTCTCACCTGTGGAATGGATTGCTTTAGGGATCATCGTGTTTGCCGTCGTGCTGGTCACCCTGGGCAAATATTTACTGCCTGCAAAACCGGTGGTCACGCCTTGCGAGGTGGAGAAATCTTAAGCAGGTGAATACCCTGCGTGTCGATCTGCGCGGTCTGGCCGCCGCCGCAGATCCACTCTTCCAGCCGTTCGGTCAGATCGGTATCGTTCAGTTTTAATCTGCCTCTCAGCGCGCACTCCCAGACGATCAGCACCCGCCAGCCCTGCGCAATCAGCGCGCTGAGATCCCGGCGGTCACGCTCGACGTTCTTGCCAATTTTATCCAGCCAGAAATCGGTGCGCGTCGCGGGGACTTTAAACAGGTAACAGTCGTGGTGGTGCCAGAAACAGCCGTGGGTAAAGATGATGCACTGCCAGGCGTCGATGACGAAATCGGGGCGTCCCGCAAGCGCGGGATCCTGCACGCGGAAGTCAAACCCCGCCTGCGTCAGCAACGCGGCCAGGCGCTTTTCGATGGCGGTGTCACGCGTGCCGATGGCACGCATATTTTTGCTGCGCGTGGCCTTATCGTGCACATCCGTCATTGACGGCCTCACCCTGACGGAGTGCCACCGCCTGTCTGATGCGCGAGGCCAGCAGTTTTGCCACGGCCGCGAACGCAGGAACCACCACCGAATTACCAAACTGGCGGTACGCCTGGGTATCAGAAACCGGAATGCGGAAGCGGTAACCCTGCGGGGTCTCAAATCCCATCAACCGGGCGCATTCCCGCGGCGTTAAGCGTCGCGGACGGTGACGCTGGTTGTGCGGATCGTCGAAATCTTTTTCACCCAGCGCCTTGTCCCAGCCTCGGTCGATTAGTATCTCTGCCCCATCCTTATAGTAGCGAGCGGACAACGTGCGGGTCACGCTGTGCGGATCGTTGGGGTTTACCATCCCAAAACCGAAGCCGTTGCCCTTCGCCTGATGCTTCTTGGCATAGCGGTAGAGGTATTTCCACAGCACCGGGGTAAGAATAAATTTCGCGTCAACGACAGGTTCCAGCAGGTCGGCCACGGTAGGACGACGCTCGGGATACAGAGACGGGATATCCCGCAGGGTGAAATCCCCCTTGAGATTAAGATCGCGGCGGAAACCCACCAGCACGATACGTTCGCGATGCTGGGGCAAAAAATGTTTACCATCAATGATTTTGGGATCGTCCGCGCCCATGTCCTGCGAGTCGGCCACGTCATAACCCAGCTCATCCAGGGTCTGCATGATAATGCGGAAGGTTTTTCCGCCGTCGTGGCTCTTAAGATTTTTGACGTTTTCCAGCACAAAGATGGCCGGGCGGCAGGCATCGATGATGCGCGCCACATCAAAAAACAGCGTTCCCTGGGTATCGCAGGCAAAACCGTGGGCGCGTCCGAGTGCATTCTTTTTGGAGACACCGGCCAGCGAGAAGGGCTGACAAGGGAAGCCGGCCAGCAGCACGTCATGCGCCGGGATCGTCTGGCGAATGTGCTCGGCGGCCTGTTCATCGCTCACGCCGCTTTTATGGCTCAGGGTCACATCGCGGATATCCGCGTTGAAATGGTGCTCGTGCGGATCGCAGTACCAGTTGGCCTTGTAGGTCCGGACGGCATGCTTGTTCCACTCGCTGGTAAACACGCACTGTCCGCCGATAGCTTCAAAACCGTGTCGTATACCGCCGATACCGGCAAACAGATCGATAAAGCGGAAGGCATAGTTCGGATGCGCGGCAGGAGGACGCGGAAGCAGGTTTTGCAGATAACGAAACTCGCCTTCACTCAGGCGACGCCCTGCGCGTTCGCTGGTCAGCAGACGCTTAAGGATCGCCGGGCTCCAGTGGCTCTCGCCGTGCGCCACCAGCATATTGGCCAGCGTTTTAGCATCATAGATATCCAACAGCTGGTGCAGCAACGCCTGCACCGTTGCCGTTGATTTCTCAGCCTGCTCGGGCGCGGGCTCAGTCACTGATCGATTTTCCTGCATTCTTTTAACCGGAGAATAAAGACTGGGAACAGATTACCACAGTTCAGTTGCGCAAACTGCGACGGAAGCGGCTCAACACCTGGCTATCCAGCCCGATGCAGTCGCCGTGTAATTCGGCACTGAGTTTCGCCATAAACTGGATCAGGAAATCGGCATTGTGACGTGCCAGCTCGCGGCCCATTTCCGTTTGCATTGTATCAGGCAATCGCAGCAGCTTGGTCTGAAAATGGTCGAGGGCAAACGCACGGTCATCAAGGATACGCGCTTCGGCAAAGGGATCGTCAGCATCAAAAAGCGGTACGCCCAGCGCGCCCGAGACGGCAAAGACGCGCGCCAGACCGATAGCGCCTAACGCTTCCAGCCGGTCTGCGTCCTGCACAATTTTGGCTTCCATGCTCTGCGGCGCAATCCCGGCGCTGAAGCTGTGCGCCTCAATCGCATGAGTGACGGCGGCAGTATGCTCTGGCGGGAAGTCCGGGAAGTCGCGGCGCAGAATGTCACACGTCCTGCGTGCTGCCATCTGGGATGACCGGCCGCGTTCGGGATGGTTTTTCGGCAGGCTGACAATATCATGGAAATAGCATGCGGTCAGGATCACCAGCGGCTCCACCGCCTGGTCAGCCATGATTTTTTGCGCCGTCATCCAGACCCGACGAAAATGCGAAATATCATGTGCGGTATCGTCGGTGCTGTGGTTTTCCTCGAGCCAGCACTCAAATCGCTGCTGCCACCGGACAAGTTCCATCGTCATATCCTGTTGTTTAAAAATGCATGAATTATAACATAGACGAATTAAATCAATTTAAAAATAGAACCACGAAATACTTAATAATAATTACACCATATAAATTCAATGAATTAATTCACTAGAAAAATAAAGAAATTAATAGAAATATTTGGAAATATTTATTAGAATTTAATTACATTTATTTTCGAAACTAAATAACATTCCCTGGAATAGTATCAACCCTGTAATTACGGAGGGTGATTACATATATTCATGTGAATTATATTTAAAGGGAATATATAATGAAAAGAAAAGTTCTGGCAATTCTGGTACCCGCGTTATTAATGGCAGGCGCAGCCAATGCGGCAGAGATGTACAACAAAAACGGCAACAAAGTTGACCTGTACGGCAAAGTCGACGCGCGTCACACCTTCTCTGACAACCCCGGCGACGACGGCGACGAAACCTATGTGCAGGTTGGCTTCAAAGGCGAAACCCGGATCGCTAACGACCTGATCGGTTACGGTCAGTGGGAATACAAAACCTTCGCTAACGATACCGAAGGCGCGGGTAACAAATCGTTCAAACGCCTGGCGTATGCTGGCCTGAAATATGGCGAATACGGCTCATTTGATTATGGTCGTAATTACGGCGTCGTGTACGACGTTGAAGCCTGGACCGATATGCTGCCTGTATTTGGCGGTGACTCTTACACCTGGACCGATAACTTTATGAACGGTCGTGCTAACGGTCTGGCCACCTACCGTAACCAGGATTTCTTCGGTCTGGTTGAGGGTCTGAATTTCGCGCTGCAGTATCAGGGTACGAACGAAGGCCAGGATGCAACAGAAGATCAGGAAGGCACGAAAAACGGCCATGACGATGTTCGTTTCCAGAACGGCGACGGTTTCGGTATGTCTACCACCTATGATTTTGACTTCGGTCTGAGCCTGGGTGCGGCATATTCATCTTCCGACCGCACGAACACACAGGTTGCATACGGTGCAGGTAACTACAACCGCTACAGCCCATATGCAGGTGGCGAACGCGCTGAAGCCTGGACCATTGGCGCAAAATATGATGCGCAGGGTGTTTACCTGGCCATGATGTATGCGGAAACCCGCAACATGACGCCATATGGTAATTTTGGTATCGCCAACAAAACGCAGAACTTTGAAGCCGTAGCGCAGTACCAGTTCGACTTCGGCCTGCGTCCGTCTCTGGCATGGGTTTACTCCAAAGGTAAAGACATTGGCGGCAATGATTACAACCCAGGTAATACTTACAACTATGTTGATCAGGATCTGGTGAACTATATCGATCTCGGTATGACCTACAGCTTCAACAAAAACTTCTCGACTTACGTTGATTATAAAATCAACCTGCTGGATAACGATGAAAGCTTCTACGAAGCCAATGGCATCTCAACTGATGACATCGTTGGCGTAGGCATGACCTACCAGTTCTAATCCCCAAAATACCAAAGGCCGCAATTGCGGCCTTTTTATTTCTTCACTATTTGTACTACGGCGCTTCCTGCAGCGCCACGCGAATAAACCCGTTATTCTGCGCCAGCAGCTCATGGGCTTTCCATGCATCCAGCCCTGTCAGCACCATCAATACCGCCGTTTTACAGTTATGGTTACAGCTCGCCAGCGCGGCTTTTGCCTCGGCCCGTGTGCATCCCCCCGCTTCCATCACAATGGCGATTTGCCGTTCAGCCCATTTGGTCGCGCTTGCCTCAAGATCCACGCGCAGGTTGCTGTAAACCCGTCCGGTGCGGACGGCCAGCCCGGTGGCGATCATTGAGAGGATCATTTTTTGCGCGATCCCAGCTTTCGTGTTGATATAGCCTGCGACGACATCGGCCCCCAGCTCCGGAGCGATAACCATGCTTGCCAGCTGCGCGGCTTCGCTTTGCGCATCACCGGTAACAATGGCGACCGGTGAACCCAGCGACCACGCATGGCGCATTGCCCCCCAGACCCAAGGCGTTTTTCCGCTGACGGTCACGGCCAGCATCATATCGTGTTCACCAAACTTGATGGCCTGCAAATCGGCAACGCCGCGCTCGTAGCTCCCTTCCCCTTCTTGTGCCGTAACGGCCATTACAGGGGTTTTGCCCGGCGCATATTCATCGGCAACCTGTTGCGCTACGCGCCCTGACGGCCCCGCGCCAACAACGATCAGGCGACCGCCGTGGCTGAGCGTCGCGGCGGCGTTGTCCACCACGCGGGCAATAGTATTTAAACAGGGGGTAATCGCAGCAGAAATGAATGCATCATCCTGGTGAATGACTTTCAGCATGTCCAGCGTGGACAATCTATCAATATTCATCGTGCTGGCGTGCCGTCTTTCCTTGACCGAACCGGTAAGCATAACGCTCATAAACAGCCTCCTTATTATGAGTACCCACACACTATAAAGTGTTTTATATAGATGACCTGCGAGGAGGGTCACGAAAAGAGGACCAAATCCACGCCTTTACATGGCTTTAAGAAAAGCGCGTCATCGGCGATAATTACCCCTTTCTTAATCATCGCGGAGTGTTGATGAGCGATTTGCAGCCTTTCCTTCCGACGCGCAAGCGCCCCATGAAGCTGAACACCCTGGTCACGCTGATGGTGTGTGCGATTATTGCCTCTGTGCTGCTGGTGGTCTTTGCGCTCTACTCCGTCCAAATCACCCGGGCGACCCGCGATGATGTAAAAGATACGGCTCTGGGTATTGCCAGAACGCTGGCCAACAGCCCGGAGATCCAGCGCGGCCTGATGCAGGCACCGCAGGAGAATATTATTCAGCCCATCGCCCAGGCGGTGACGAAACGAAACGATCTGCTGTTCACCGTGGTCACCGATATGCGCGGGATCCGCTACTCTCACCCGAACGAGGCGCTGCTGGGGCTGCATTTTATCGGTGACGATTTAACTCCCGCGCTTGAGGGCAAAGAGAACGTATCGGTAAACCGAGGCGCGCTCGCCGAAGCGCTTCGCGTCTTCACCCCAGTCTACGACGGCCAGCACGAGCAGATCGGCGTGGTGGCGGTAGGTATCTCCCTGAAAAAGGTTGAAGAGCAGATCGCTCGCGGGCGGCTAAACGCCGTCTGGACCATTTTGTTCAGTATTTTTATGAGCTCCATGGCGATTTGGGGTCTGGTGCGGGTACTGAAACGCATCCTGTTCGGGCTCGAACCTTACGAAATTTCCGCCTTGTTCGAACAGCGTCAGGCGATGCTGCAGTCGCTTCGCGAGGGGGTGCTGGCCGTCGATATTCACGGGCGCGTGACGATGATCAACCAGACCGCCAGAGAAATATTGCTTCTCCCCTCCGGCAAGCAGACCGAAAACGCCAGCGCCCCCCTTCTGGCCAGCCTGCGCGAAGTTTCAAAGACGGGCGTCGCGCGCCAGGATCAGGAGATCAGCTGTAACGGTCGTCTATTGCTGTGCAATATGGTGCCCGTTAAAAGCCAGGATCGGGTGATCGGCGCCATCACCACCTTCCGTGATAAAACGGAAATCAGCCAGCTGATGCAGCGTATTGATGGCATGGTTAACTACGTCGATGCCCTGCGCAGCCATACGCACGAGTTTATGAATAAACTGCATGTGATCCTGGGCCTGCTGCACATGAAGCGCTACGACAAGCTGGAAGAGTACATCATCCAGACGGCACATAATTACCAGACGGATATCGGTACGATACAGAGCAAGGTAAAATCCCCGGTTATTGCCGGGTTCCTGCTGGGTAAAATCAATCGGGCGAAAGAAGCGGGCGTCACCCTGACGCTGGCGGATGAATGCCAGATACCGGATACCGCGAGCGAAGAGCAGGTCGCGGTGCTGATCACCGTGCTGGGTAACCTCATTGAAAACGCGCTCGACGCGATGGAAGGACAGCAGGAAGGTGAGATCGGCCTGCTGCTGCATTATCAGAACGGCTGGCTCAGCTGCGAAGTGAGCGACGATGGCCCCGGCATTGATCCCGCTCAGCTGGAGGCTATTTTTACAAAGGGCTTCTCAACAAAAGGTGAAAACCGCGGCGTTGGGCTGTTCCTTGCTCGCCAGCAAATCCAGAACCTCGGCGGCGATATCACCGTCGAGTCTGAGCCAGGCGTATTTACCCAATTTTTTGTTCACATCCCCTGGGATAGCGAGAGGAATATCGCGTGATAAATGTATTAATTGTCGATGATGACGCCATGGTAGCCGACCTCAACCGTCTGTATGTCAACCGTGTTGAAGGTTTTAGCTGCTGCGGCGTCGCCTCCACGCTAAACCAGGCCGAGGCCATCATTAATAACCCCGGGCACCCTGTCGATCTGGTGCTGCTGGATGTCTATATGCAGCAGGATAACGGGCTGGATCTGCTGCCCGTTATTCGCGCATCCGGGCGCCCAATCGATGTGATTATGATCTCGTCGGCTGCTGACGCCGCCACGATCCAGACCTCTATCCATTACGGCGTGGTGGATTATCTGATTAAGCCGTTCCAGTTCCCGCGCTTTGAAGAGGCGCTGAACGGCTGGAAGGCAAAGCACAGCCTGATGGGTTCGCACCAGTATTATGAGCAGGCCGACGTCGACCGGCTGATCCACGGCGGGGCGCCGGAACTGGCGGACAGTAAAAAGCTGCCGAAGGGGTTAACGCCGCAAACGCTGCGCACGATTTGCCAGTGGATTGACGCTCACCCGGAGACGGAATTTTCTACCGATGACCTGGCTAACGCCGTCAATATCTCCCGCGTATCCTGCCGTAAATACCTGATTTGGCTCGCGCAAATCAACATTCTGTTCACCAGCATTCACTACGGTGCCACCGGGCGTCCGGTGTATCGCTATCGTCTCCAGCCGGAGCAGACCGGCCTGCTCAAGCAATACTGTCAGTAACGCGGTAGTCGTTATCCAGCAGGGTAAAACGGAAGTGGTGCATCGATGAGATCACCACTTCTTTTGTTTTGGTCACAAAAATCGCTTCGATATCAGGACGAGAGCGCAGCACAGCGCAGCCCTTCTCTACCCCCATGCCGTACATCAGCGTGGTCCAGATATCGCCGTCGATAGAGTCCTTCGAAACAATCGTCACGCTGTCCAGCTCGTTGTCCAGCGGATACCCGGTGCGCGGATCGAGAATATGGTGATAGCGCCTGCCGTTTTGCTCAAAGTAGCGCTCGTAGGTTCCAGACGTCACGACGGACAGGTTCTCTACGGTCATCGTGCCGATCAGCGCATCACCGGCGAACGGTTTTTTCAGCCCCACGCTCCAGCCCCCTTCCGGCGAGCCTAACGTCTGAATGTTTCCACCGAGGTTGATCAGCCCCAGCTCAGCGCCCTCTTTATGCAGGTAATCACGCACCCTGTCGGCGATATAGCCTTTGGCAATGGCCCCCAGATCGATCTCCATCCCCGCTCCGGTCAAGAATACGCTGCTGCTGGCCTCTTCAAGAAGGACATCTTCAGGACGGGTTATCGCCAGCAGCGACGCAATTTCCTCCGCAGGCGGAACGCTGTCCCCCTGAAAGCCAATTTTCCAGCGCTTCACCAGCGGACCTATCGCCAGGTTAAAGGTGCTGTCCCTGAACAGGCTTGCCGCTTTTGCACAGCGGATCAGCTCAAACACCGGCCGGCTGACGGTAACCGGATGCTG
Organism: Enterobacter sp. 61D5; assembly: GCF_034107965.1. Taxonomy (NCBI): domain Bacteria; kingdom Pseudomonadati; phylum Pseudomonadota; class Gammaproteobacteria; order Enterobacterales; family Enterobacteriaceae; genus Enterobacter; species Enterobacter sp. 61D5. The sequence goes on along the minus strand of NZ_JAWNFK010000002.1, from coordinate 75,217 downwards.
GCCAGCCGCATGGTTAATGTCCATCACCTGCGAGTGCGCGCGGTTAACCGTAAGCAGATCTTCGTACTGTTTGATCAGGCGAAACACGCGGGACGCGAGGGCTTCGTCGTGGGAGAAGAGTTTCAGGAGAATGGGTGAGCCCATCAGGACGGCGGAATAACTGTAAACGCGATGGCTATCAGGCATGGCTGGAGTCCTCAGATGTAGCCCCGGCAGGCACCGCGCCGCCGGGGAAAATGCCGGATAGCGCTGGGCGTATCCGGCCTACAACACAGGGGTCTTACTGCTTTTTCGAACGCATAGCCGCCTGATGTCCTGCAAGCGTACCAAAAATAATGATATCTGCCACTGCGTTACCGCCGATACGGTTACCGCCGTGGATCCCGCCGACCACTTCACCGGCCGCAAACGCCCCTGGCAGCACGTTGTGGTTGCTGTCCAGCACGCAGGTTTCGGTGTTGATGGTCACGCCGCCCATGGTGTGGTGCACGCCCGGTGCAATCTGAATGGCGTAGAACGGCCCTTCGTTGATAGGCGCGCGCAGCGCGGTGGTACGACCAAAATCGTCATCATGCTGTTTTTCAACGAAGCCGTTGTAACGTTCCAGCGTCGCGAGGAAAGCGTGGTAATCCATACCCAGCGCTTCAGCCAGGGCTTTTGGCGAGCTGGCGCTGGTCACGAAACCTTTTGCGATGTACTCATCCGCAGCTTTGTTTTTGGCACGTACGTGCTCGTCAAAGACGATATATGCGTATTTTTCCGGCAGCGCGATGATTGACGCCGAGACTTTATCGCGGGTCGACATTTCGTTGTAGAAGCGTTCCCCTTTCTGATTGACCAGAATCGCCCCGCCGCCGCGAATGGATTCGGAAATCAGGTACGAGGTGTTTTGCTCAACGGTTGGGTGAATTTGAATTTCGCCCATATCCACGGTACCCGCCCCGATGCGCTCCAGCAGGGCGATGCCGCCGCCGGTTGCCCCTTTGTGGTTGGTGGTGACGAACCCTTCCAGATCCGGACGGTATTTAACTACCATCTGGCTGTTGGCGCTGAAACCACCAGTGGCAACAATCACGCTTTTGGTTGCCACGGTGACGGTTTCGTTCTCTTCGGTGGTCAGACGTACGCCGGTCACTTCGCCGTTCTCGAAGATGATGTCGCTGACGGAGGTATCCAGCATCACCTCGATGTTGCGTTTGTTGACGTTACGCACCAGGCCGCTGATCAGGTAGCCGCCTACCGCTGAACCGTCTTTTGGACGGTGAGTACGGTCGATGCTCATCCCGCCGGTGGTGGTGATGTCGTTCAGCATGATGCCGCGCGTTGCCAGCCACTCAATTGCCTGCGGCGCGTTCTCGACAAAGCGACGCAGCAGCTCCGGGTTGTTCTTGTTGCCGCCGCCTTTCAGGCTTTCCTGATAGAACAGCTCTTTGCTGTCCTGAATGCCCTTCACGCGCTGGAAGCGGGTTTCGGCGGCATTCATACCGGCAGAGGCTTTAATGGTGTTCCCGCCGATGGTCGGCATTTTCTCTACAATCAGCACGCTCGCGCCTTCGTCGTGAGCCTGGATCGCCGCCGCCAGACCGGCGCCGCCGCTGCCGACAACGACCACGTCCACGCTGCGGGTTTCGTTCGGGTCAACGCCCTCTTCCGCGGCCAGCGCTTTGCTGGATTTCAGCATCGCTTTAGAGACCGCTTTCTTCACCGCTTCACTCTGGCTGGTTGCGCCGGTAATGGCATCCACGTGCGGGGTGTTGGCATCCAGAATGCGGGTACGGATCTCTTCAAAGCTGGTCACAAACTCAACGTCTTCGCTCGGGCCGGAGGCCAGCTCGATGTCCGCAATGCGGTCGGTTTCCAGACTGACGTTAATCACCAGTTCGTTAGCGTCATCCTGCACTTTCTCAGCAAAAGTACCCGGTTTGAATTTGGACTCGCCCATGCTCATGTCGCGGATCATCGCTTCTACCAGCGAGAAGCGCCACAGCGGTTCAGGAATGCTGAGCTCTTCGCGTTTGGTGCTGTCCATAAACAGCTCAAGGCTTTCGCCGGCCGCGATGCGGTCTGTCCAGTCCGGATAAGCGATGGTGGCGCGGCCAACGGCAATCAGGTCGTAACCGTGATCCAGCGCTTCATTCACATCGGAAGCATTCACCACGCCGCCCACGCCCATGACCGGAACCTGCGCCAGCGTTTCAGAACGCATCGCGCAGTATTTTTCGATAAGCGGAGTTGGATCCTGAGTGTCGACAATGGAAGGACGCAGGGTCGCGCCGACGGAGAAGTGCAGATAGTCCACGCCGCGCGCCGCCAGTTTTTCCAGCAGGTACATGGTGTCGTCAAAGCGGATGCCCGGGACTTCCATCTCTTCAGGGGAGAAGCGGTAGCCAATAATAAACGCGTCGTCCGCGTACTGGCGCACCATTTTGTGGGTAATGTCCAGCACGGCCAGCGGGAACTTCGCGCGGTTATCGCGGCTGCCGCCCCACTCGTCATCGCGCTGGTTTGAATTCGGTGAGTAGAACTGCTGAATCAGATAGGTGTTCGCCCCGTGGATTTCCACGCCGTCGAAACCGGCCTGGATGGCGCGACGCACCGCCTCACCAAACTTGCCGATCATGCCTTCCACTTCTTCTGCGGTCAGGGCAACAGGCGTTGCGGCACCTTCACGCGGCGCGGCTACGGCGCTCGGGCCAACCGGGGTGCGGCCACCAATCAGTTTTGGGTCGACCATGCGGCCGCCGTGGTAGATTTGCAGCAGCGCCTTAGATCCTTTGGATTTAATGGCCTCTGCGATTTTCGCCAGCCCGGCAATTTTCTCATCATTATCAATACCGATGGCACCCGGGAAGGCGAGACCGAGATCGTCGACGAAGCAGCATTCCACAATGATGGTGCCAATGCTGCCGGAACGGGCCCGATAGTACTCCACCAGCTCGCTGGTGACGGTGCCGTCAAAATAGCCGGTACAGGTTGTCATAGGGGCCATTAACAAACGGTTTTTCAGTTCAGTACCATTCGGTAATGTGAAAGGGCTAAGAATGCGTTCGTTAGTGCTCATAATAGAAACTCCAAACTTTTAAAAATTAAGAATTCGTTATCGGATTGATTTTTTATTTCGTCGTTATTTGCCGATGTCATGATATTAATATAATGATTTTTTTAGTTTCTAAAGCTATTACGTTAGTTAAAAAACTATTTAATCCCTGCGATAACACAAATAACACATTGGTGTTAGCGATTGTAATTCAGCCATTCACAATAATTTAAAATTCGTTAAATGATTAATGGTAAAACCAATTCACCAAAACAAACTTAAAATCAATAAAAACAATGCGATAAAAACACACCAAAATCTTACCTGTTAAAAAAATGATAAAAAATATGCCAAAAACAGGCAATAACCACATACGCCAGAGTGGTTATTAATAAAAGCATAAAAATAACGCTGAAATTCTATTTTTTTGATCGCGATCAATAGTTATGGCATTCAAAAGCGCAATATAAAAACATCATCATTTTTTAATTTAGCGCACACGAAAACGCGTTAAATCGCTATTACTGAAAATACAAGAAAGCACCTTTAACAACTAAAAAAAGCAAAGAAAATAAATAAAGTGCTTTTTCATTGTGACCGAATTTTTGACAACTTAAGACGTGAAACTATGAATACAAAAACTGCTGTAACGCCCCCTGTGGCGAACCAGGCATCAAATGGAAACGCAAAACGATTGCTGATGATGGCGCTACCCGTCATCGTCGCCGTACTGCTGCTGTTTGTTCCCGTTCCTGAAGGCTTGCCGCCTTACGCATGGCACTACTTCGCCATCTTTGTCGGCGTGATCGTCGGTCTGATCTTCGAACCGCTGCCGGGTGCGGTGATCGGCCTGACCGGCGTGGTCGCCATCGCCCTGTGCAGCCAGTGGGTGCTGTTCAGCCCCGATCAGCTGGCTGACCCGAAATTCAAGCTGGCGGGCGCCTCCTTTAAATGGGCGGTGAGCGGGTTTGGTAACTCTACCGTCTGGCTGATTTTCGGTGCCTTTATGTTCGCCGCTGGCTATGACAAAACCCGCTTCGGCCGCCGTCTGGCGCTGATTCTGGTGAAGTACCTCGGCCGTCGCAGCCTCACGCTCGGTTACGCCATTACGTTTGCTGACCTGCTGCTGGCACCGTTCACCCCGTCCAACACCGCGCGCAGCGGCGGGACCATCTACCCGATTATCGCTAACCTGCCGCCGCTGTACGGTTCAAAACCTAATGACCCAAGCGCGCGTAAGATTGGTTCATATCTGATGTGGGTGGCGATCACCGCGGCCTGTATCACCAGCTCAATGTTCCTCTCCGCCCTCGCGCCAAACCTGCTGGCCCTGGCGCTGGTGAAAAGTACGGTTGGGATTGATATCTCCTGGGGCACCTGGTTCCTCGCCTTCCTGCCGCTGGGTATCCTGCTGATTCTGACCATGCCGCTGCTGGCCTACTGGTTCTACCCACCTGAAGTCAAAGTGAATAACGAAGTGCCGCTGTGGGCGACCCGCGAGCTGGAAAAACTCGGCAAACTGTCCCGCAACGAAATTCTGCTGCTGGTGTTCGTGTGCTGTGCGCTGCTGATGTGGATCTTCGCCGCCGCGTGGATTGAGCCTGCCATGGCGGCCCTGCTCATCGTCGGTCTGATGCTGTGGACCGGCGTGCTGGAGTGGAACGATATCACCGGTAACAAGGCCGCATGGAACACCTTCGTCTGGTTCGCTACACTGGTGGCACTGGCGGATGGCCTCTCCTCCACCGGCTTTATCAGCTGGTTAGGTAAAGAAGGCGGTCTGTTGATGAGCGGTATCTCTCCGGGCGTGGCGACCGTCGTCCTGCTGCTGGCGTTCTACCTGCTGCACTACCTGTTTGCCAGCACCACCGCGCACACCACGGCGCTGCTGCCAGCGATGCTGACCATCGCCTCCACCATCCCTGGCATGAATATGGAAGTGTTCGTTCTGCTGATGGTGACTTCGCTGGGCGTCATGGGGATCATCACCCCGTACGGTACTGGACCAAGCCCGATTTACTACGGTAGCGGCTACCTGCCAACCAAAGACTACTGGCGCCTCGGCACCATTTTCGGTGCCATCTTCCTGGCGGCCCTGCTGCTGATTGGTTATCCGTGGATGTCCATGATGTTCTGATTCCTGACCGCCGGACTTCACCTCCGGCGGTTTTATTTTTGTGGAGCAATACGCTATGTCAAACAAACCGTTTATCTACCAGAACCCCTTCCCTCTCGCGCACGATGACACCGAATACTACCTGCTGACCAAAGAGCACGTCTCCGTTGCCGAATTCGACGGTCAGGAAGTGCTGAAAGTGGAGCCGGAAGCCCTGACCCTGCTGGCGCAGCAGGCCTTCCACGATGCCGCATTTATGCTGCGTCCTTCCCATCAGAAGCAGGTTGCCGCCATTCTCAACGACCCGGAAGCCAGCCAGAACGACAAATACGTTGCCCTGCAGTTCCTGCGTAACTCTGAAATTGCCGCAAAAGGCGTTCTGCCAACCTGCCAGGATACCGGCACCGCGATCATCATGGGCAAAAAAGGCCAGCGCGTCTGGACCGGCGGCGGTGACGAAGCGGCTCTGAGCCAGGGCGTGTATAACACCTACATTGAAGATAACCTGCGCTACTCGCAAAATGCGGCGCTGGACATGTATAAAGAGGTGAATACCGGCACCAACCTGCCCGCGCAGATCGATCTCTACAGCGTGGACGGGGACGAATACAAATTCCTGTGCATGGCAAAAGGCGGCGGTTCTGCCAACAAAACCTACCTCTATCAGGAAACCAAAGCGCTGATCACCCCGGCGAAGCTGAAAAACTACCTGGTTGAGAAGATGCGCACCCTGGGCACTGCGGCCTGCCCGCCTTACCATATCGCATTTGTGATTGGCGGTACGTCAGCGGAAGCCACGCTGAAAACCGTGAAGCTCGCTTCCACGCGCTACTACGACGCGCTGCCAACCGAAGGCAACGAACACGGCCAGGCGTTCCGCGACGTTCAGCTCGAACAGGAACTGCTCCAGGAAGCCCAGAACCTCGGCCTCGGTGCGCAGTTTGGCGGTAAATACTTCGCCCACGATATCCGCGTGATCCGCCTGCCGCGCCACGGCGCCTCCTGCCCGATCGGCATGGGCGTCTCCTGCTCCGCGGACCGCAACATCAAAGCGAAAATCAACCGCGACGGGATCTGGATTGAGAAGCTGGAACACAACCCTGGCCAGTATATTCCTGAATCACTGCGCCAGCAGGGCGAAGGCGACGTGGTGAGCATCAATCTGGACAAGCCGATGAACGAGATCCTGGCGCAGCTTTCCGCGCACCCGGTTTCTACCCGCCTGTCGCTGAACGGTACCATCATCGTGGCGCGCGATATTGCCCACGCGAAGCTGAAAGAGCTGCTCGACAACGGTGAAGAACTGCCGCAGTACGTTAAAGATCATCCGATCTACTACGCAGGCCCGGCCAAAACGCCGGAAGGCTACGCGTCTGGCTCGCTCGGCCCGACCACGGCGGGCCGTATGGACTCGTATGTGGACTTACTGCAATCCCACGGCGCGAGCATGATCATGCTGGCGAAAGGCAACCGCAGCCAGCAGGTAACCGACGCCTGCCATAAGCACGGCGGCTTCTACCTGGGCAGCATTGGCGGCCCGGCGGCGGTGCTGGCGCAAAACAGCATTAAGAGCCTGGAATGCGTCGCATATCCGGAGCTGGGAATGGAAGCCATCTGGAAAATTGAAGTCGAGAACTTCCCGGCGTTTATCCTGGTGGATGACAAAGGCAACGATTTCTTCCAGCAGATCCAGAACAAACAGTGCGCGGGTTGTTCACAGCGCTAGGTTGAGACAGGCCGGGTGGCGCAACGCTGCCCGGCAGTCGCAGACAGACATGCGCCTGCGTCATGTCACAAAACCGTGATATCAGCCACTTAGCAAAAGGTGGTGAATAAAAAATCAATTAATTGTTAAGTTATTGTTGTCATTAATTGTATTTATCCCGCGAAGGCTATTCATGCAAAAAGTGCATCAGCCGATGCGGCATTTGCGCTTATCTATTTCCTCATCCTGATCCAGTTTTCAAAAACAGACGCGTAAAACGTCAACAATAAACTGGAGATAACCATGTTTTCCTCAACCTCACCTGCAACCGTACGCTCGAAAGCGGGCGCCATACTTCGCGTGACGTCCGGCAACTTTCTTGAGCAGTTCGATTTCTTTCTGTTCGGCTTCTATGCCACCTACATCGCCCACACGTTCTTCCCCGCGAGCAGTGAATTTGCGTCGCTGATGATGACCTTCGCCGTCTTCGGCGCGGGCTTTTTGATGCGTCCAATAGGCGCCATCGTTCTTGGCGCGTATATCGACAAGGTGGGGCGCAGAAAGGGGCTAATCGTCACGCTTTCCATCATGGCGGCGGGGACGTTCCTGATCGTGCTTATCCCCTCTTATCAAAGCATCGGTCTGTGGGCGCCGCTGCTGGTGCTGACGGGCCGTCTGCTGCAGGGCTTTTCCGCCGGCGCGGAGCTTGGAGGCGTCTCGGTTTATCTGGCTGAAATCGCCACGCCGGGCCGCAAAGGGTTTTACACCAGCTGGCAGTCCGGCAGCCAGCAGGTCGCTATTATGGTCGCCGCAGCGATGGGCTTTGCCCTGAATGCCCTGATGGAGGAGAGCGCCATTCGCGAATGGGGCTGGCGCATCCCGTTCCTGTTCGGCTGCTTAATCGTACCGTTTATCTTTTTCCTGCGCCGCAAGCTGGAGGAGACGGAAGAGTTCAGCGCGCGCCGCCAGCATCTGGAGATGCGCCAGGTCTTTAAAACGCTGCTCGGCAACTGGCAGGTGGTGGTCGCAGGCATGCTGATGGTGGCGATGACCACCACCGCATTCTACCTGATCACCGTCTACGCCCCCACCTTTGGCAAAAAGGTGCTGATGCTCAGCGCCTCGGACAGCCTGCTGGTCACCCTGCTGGTGGCGATTTCTAACTTCATCTGGCTGCCGGTGGGCGGCGCGCTGTCGGATCGCTTCGGGCGCAAGCCGGTGCTGATTGCCATGGCCCTGCTGGCGCTGGCGACCAGCTACCCCGCCCTGACGCTGCTGGCGAGCGCGCCCAGCTTCTCCATGATGCTGATCGTGCTGCTGTGGCTCTCCTTCCTCTACGGCCTGTACAACGGCGCGATGATCCCGGCCCTGACGGAGATTATGCCTGCTGAAGTGCGCGTGGCGGGGTTCTCTCTGGCTTACAGCCTGGCAACGGCGGTCTTTGGCGGCTTTACCCCGGTCATGTCCACCGCGCTGATTGAATACACCGGTGACAAAGCCTCGCCTGGCTACTGGATGAGTTTCGCTGCCGTGTGTGCCCTGCTGGCCACGCTCTACCTCTACCGCCGCCGCGCGGTATCGCTGCAAAACACCGTCAAGTCACAGGGGACAGTATGAAACGCACCTATCGCTTTACCGCCAGCGCGCTGGTGCTGGCGCTCCTGAGCGTTAATGCCTGTGCCCAGGACGTGAAGGTCATGATTTCAGGCGGCTTCAAGGCCGCCCTGGAAAAGCTGGCCCCGGACTATGAACGCCGGACCGGGGATAAAATTGTGATCATCCCTGGCCCCTCAATGGGCGCTACGCCGCAGGCGATCCCAAACCGACTGGCGCGCGGCGAGAAAGCAGACGTGGTGATTATGGTGGGCGATGCGCTGGAGAAGCTCGAAAAAGCCGGCCAGACCCGGACGGGTTCGCGAACGGAACTCGCAGATTCTCCCGTTGGCGTGGTGGTAAAAAAAGGGGCGGATGTCCCTGATATCAGCAGCGAGGCGGCTCTGCGTAAAACGCTGCTGCAGGCCGGCTCCATCGCCTACTCTGACAGCGCCAGCGGCAGGTACGTCAGCCAGACGTTGTTCAAAAAGCTGGGGATTGAAAAGGAAGTGGCGGATAAAGCGACAATGGTCGAGCGTATCCCGGTCGCCTCAGAAGTGGCGAAAGGAAAATACGCCGTCGGTTTCCAGCAGGTGAGCGAGCTGCTGCCGGTTCAGGGCGTCACCTTTATCGGGAAAATCCCGGATAATCTGCAGTACATCACACGCTTCGCGGGTGCGGTCACCCGTCACGCAGAACATCCCGCGGAGGGGAAAGCGCTGCTAACCTATCTCGCCTCACCGCCCTCCAGGGACGTCATCCAGAAGACGGGAATGATCCCCGTTACGTCCGGCGATACTGCTCGGTGATCTGTTTTTCCAGTTCAGCCGCAATGTAGGACTGGATACGCCCCCGGCGCCGGATAAGCCCCACGGTGCGTTTCACTTCCGGCGCCACCAGCGGCAGATGCGTCAGCAACGTGTGCTCTGACGTCGGCATCGACATGGCGGGAACGGCAGCAATGCCGATCCCCGCCTCTACCATGCCGAGCATCGTGGTAACGTGGCGCGTTTCGCAGACGCTGGGGCGTTCGGGAACGATATCCCCCAGCATCCGGTCGAGCAGGTTACGGTTACCTGACGTTTTATCGAGGGAGATATAATCCTGCTGATAAAAGGCCTGCCACGTCAGATGACTCTTCTGCGCCAGGGCGTGATCCTTTCGGCACGCCGCAACATAGACATCCTCCACCAGCGGGAAAAATTCGATGTCAGACGGCAGGTTTCCTGCGAAGCTGATACCAAAATCCGCCTGGCTTCGGGCCACGGCGTCAATCACATTACCCGCGCTGCTGTCGATGAGCTTAATGCGAACGCGCGGATAGCGAGACTGAAAACGACGGATCACATCAGGCATAAAGTAACAGGCCGCGGAAGGGACCGTGGCAACCGTGATCAGCCCAGTCCGCTCTTCGCTGACTTTATCGACATCCGCCAGCATTGACTCAACGTTATCGAGCAGCTGCGCGGAGCGTTCAGCAAAGTTTTGCCCGTATAACGTTAAGGCAACGCGGCGGGTGGTACGGTCAAACAGCCGGTTTCCCAGCGCGGCTTCCAGCTTTTCAATCCTGCGGCTCAGCGCCGACTGGGATAAGCAGATAGATTCAGCAGCGACACGGAAGTTACCGTATTCCACTAACGCTCTGAAAGCATAAAGATCGTTAAGGTCAAAATTTACGGGCATGGCGTCTGGATGTCCTGTCAGGGAATACGCAGCAAAGTCAAAAATAATAGCGTCTTATTGACCCACCGCAACCGGCGCGGTGGTGAAATACGTCAGAGCTCGTTGAGATGCAGGCGAACATACCCGGCGCGATCGGCAATCGCCTGCCGCTCCTCTTCCTTCATGTCCGCAAGCTGTTTAAAGACGATGCCCAGGCGGGGATTGTTACCCAAACGCGCCCGATTGCGCGCAAAGAAATCCCAGTAAAGGGCATTGAAGGGGCACGCCAGCTCTCCGGTACGCTGGGTGTGCTGATACCGGCACCCCTGACAGTAATTACTCATCTTGTGAATGTACGACGCGCTTGAGACGTAGGGCTTACTGGCCAGCAATCCGCCATCGCCAAACTGGCTCATGCCGAGGGTATTGGGCAGCTCTACCCATTCAGAGGCATCAATGTAGACCCCCAGATACCATTCATGAACCGCCTGCGGCGACAGGCCGCTGAGCAGGCTAAAGTTCCCGATGACCATCAGGCGCTGGATATGGTGGGCGTAAGCCTCGGTGAGCGACTGTCCAACGGCATGCGCCAGGCAGCGCATCTGCGTCCTGCCGGTCCAGAACCAGTCCGGCAGCGGGGCGTGCTGGTCTAAGGCATTCAGCTCCCGATAGCCCGGCATCTGCGACCAGTAGATCCCACGCACGTACTCCCGCCAGCCGAGAATTTGTCGGATAAACCCTTCAACGGCAGGCAGCGGCGCATGGCCCGAACGCCATGCCTGCTGGGCGGCAGCCACCACTTCCCGCGGATTAAGCATTTTGGTGTTCAGCGCGAATGAAATTAACGAGTGGAACAGAAAAGGTTCCTCCGCGTGCATCGCGTCCTGCCAGGCGCCGAACTGGGGAAGCACGTGAGCGATAAATTCATCCAGCCTGGCTTTGGCTTCCGAACGGTTGAGCGGCCAGCGAAAATTCCCGGCCTGCGGTTCGCCGAAGGTGTTTACGCCACAGCGTTGGATCTCCGCCCATAAGGCTGAATAATCGTGGCGCGGACGCGAGTCGTCCGGCGCGGGCGGCTCGCCGGACCAGCGTTTGCGGTTTTCGGCATCAAAATTCCATTTTCCCCCTTCCGGCTCGCCTTCTGAAGTTAACAGTATGCCGTGCTGACGACGCATTTCCCGGTAAAAGTACTCCATTCGCCAGCTTTTGCGCGTCGCAAAGAACGCGCTCACCTGTTCACGGGTGGTGAAGAAATGCTCGCTGCTGACGCAGGCCGTTTCGACGGAGGCCGCTTTCGCCCACGCCTGCAGCTGCGTATCCAGGCGCCATTCGTCGGGCTCCTGCCATATCACCCTGTCGGCGCCGTAATGCGCGACAAGCGCGTTAAGATTGTCTTCCAGCGCGCCGCGGTTTGAGTCGTCAGAGAGCCGGACATACCTCACCCGATGCCCCTTCTCCTTTAACGCAGTGGCAAACGCGCGCATGGCCGCAAAAATGGCGATCACTTTCTGAGCGTGGTGAAGCACGTATGCGGTTTCTGCCCGCAGCTCCAGCATCACGTAAATGACATTCGGATTGCAGGCATCAAACCAGCTGTGGTGCGGATTAAGCTGATCGCCGAGGATCAGGCGCAGTTCGGTCAACGGTGGCTCCTGCGACAGCGCTCGGAACAGTATTTGACCTCATCCCAGCATTTCGCCCATTTCTTGCGCCACGTCATGGGCCGCTGGCAGTGCGCGCACGCACGGCTGGGCAGGTTCTGCTTGTTACCTTTGAAATCGCTCATCTTTTCAATACCGTACTGATTTCTTCACTGAACCTGAGGGTTAAGGCTACGACAGACTTCACAAAATGAAGGTGATGCCCGTAAACCGCTACCCACCGCTACGTACGAATGATAGTTTATTCAGGCTGGAATTGTCGCAGTGAGCGATTTTCTGGCATCTTAACCAAACCTGACTTTCCCATTTTTGTTCAAGTGACGAGTTTGCGAGCAAAGCGATGATAAAGTGGCCCTGGAAAACGAATGAAGCTAGCCGGGATATGGCGCTGCCATGGGATGACGCGCTGACGATCCCTGTTCTGGCTAATCTTAAGCCGGATGAACAAGCGAAACTGGTTCAGCTGGCGGATCGTTTTTTACAGCAAAAACGTCTGGTTCCACTGCAGGGTTTCGAACTCGATCCCCTGAAAAACGCGCGCATCGCCCTGCTTTTCTGTCTGCCGGTGCTTGAGCTCGGCATTGAGTGGCTGGACGGTTTCCACGAGGTGCTTATCTATCCCGCGCCGTTCGTGGTGGATGACGAATGGCAGGACGATATCGGGCTGGTGCACAACCAGCGCGTGGTGCAGTCCGGACAAAGCTGGCAGCAGGGGCCGATTATTCTGAACTGGCTCGACATTCAGGACTCGTTCGATGCGTCCGGTTTTAATCTGGTTATCCATGAAGTGGCACATAAGCTCGATACCCGCAACGGCGATCGCGCCAGCGGAGTCCCGCTGATCCCGCTTCGCGAGGTGGCGGGCTGGGAGCACGATCTGCACGCGGCGATGGATAACATTCAGGATGAAATAGACCTGGTGGGCGAAAGCGCGGCCAGCATTGACGCCTATGCGGCAACCGACCCGGCCGAGTGCTTTGCGGTGCTCTCGGAGTATTTCTTCAGCGCGCCCGAGCTCTTCGCGCCCCGTTTCCCGGCGCTGTGGCAGCGTTTCTGCCAGTTTTATCAGCAGGATCCGCTCCAGCGTCTGCGGCAAAATGAGGAGTCTGGCGGCCATTCCTCCCGCCAGATCCATTAAGGTTTTTCAGCAGGGGTCCGCTCGCTTGACCGTACCCCTATAGTCAACGCCAAAAACAGCAACGCCATTCCCCACGCGGCCACCGTCAAAGACTGCTCGCCGTAAAAGCGCGTCACCACGGGCACCAGCAGCGCGCTGACGCCGTAGCCTAACGTGTGGCTGGTGGCGATGACGCCCGCGCCTTTCCCGGTGGTCAGCCTGTCGTTCAGCAGCAGCTGGTAGCCCGGCGTGGCCATCGCCGCCCCGAGTGAAGTGATAACAATCCCCACGTAGAACAGCGTTAAACCCGCGACGGTCATCAGCCCAAGCCCTGCGACCATTAACACCGCCGCGATGCAGAGCAAGGTCACCGGGGTGAAATGCTGCGGGCGGACCACCAGAAACTGCGCCGCGAGCGTGGCCAGCGCGGCCAGGCTCAGCAGAAGCGCAACATGATGGCTGATCTCCCGGGCGTTGCCCTCCAGCAGGGGGCTGAGATGCGGCGACAGGCCAAGCTGCATCAGGCTGACAAGCGCCGCCAGCAGGAGCGCCAGCAGCAGGAACGGCAGCATCGAGGCCTGCAGCCGGGTCGCCTGGTGCGCCACCGGCGGCAGCGGCGGGTCTGCGGCTTCGCGAAGCACCAGCAGCAGCGCGACTAACGGCGCGACCGCCATCAGCCAGAGCGGCGCCACCGGGCTGACGCTGAGCATTAGCGCCGCCAGCGGCGGGCCGAGCAGACGTCCGCAGCTGAGGCCGGAGCTTATCGTCGCCAGCGCCGCCATTCTTTTCTCCAGCCCCGCACGCTGAATAGCCCACGTCTGGGCCGCGGGCACCAGCCCCGACACCGTCAGTCCGTAAAGCAGACGTGAAAGAATCAGTCCCGCCAGTCCCCAGACGGTATCCAGCCTTCCGGCCGCCATCGCCCAGACCACCAGCGCCATGACGGCGAAACTGGCCAGATAGCCGCTCAGCGAGGCCAGCATCACGGCCTTACATCCCCGCCGCTCGCTCTGGCGTCCCCACCAGGGCGCGGCCGGTAAAAAGAGCATGGATCCAAACATCAACAGCCCGGCCCAGACCGAAAGCGACAGCCCGGTCAGGGTCACCAGCTGCGGGAGCATCACCAGCAGGCCGTTTTGCCCGATACCTAATAAACCCGCACATAGCGCCAGGGGCCAGTTGGCTTTTGAGGCGACGTTTTCGGTCAATGTTTCTGAGTCAGCGCGCATGAGAATGTGAACATAGTGTCAATAAATGTGTGGAAATCATGAAGTTTATGAAAACAAATATTGCAAAAATGGTTGCGACTGTAAACAGAATGAATATCATAACGAGAATTATTATCAATCATGGAATGAGGTACATCTATGCGTGCTCTGCCCCGCTCTGCCGGTACAGACGTTGCAGCCCAGTGTTTTTTAAACGCCCTGTTGCGCGAAACGAAGGACTGGCGCTATCTCCCCGCTACCGCTGCGGATGCGTTACCGAACATTCATATCCCGCTGTCCCAAACCCAGGCTCTTCGGGTTCCGGTACGCTATTTCTCTCCCACCCAGCATCATCAGTACCGTTTCCCGGCAACGCTTATTCAGAGCAACAGTGATGACGGTGACGCCGTCACATTTAATCAGCTGGTTGATTTAATTCTTGAAAAACCATCAGTTAAAGGCTCGCTGGATGCCGATACGCTGGCGCGTTTTAAGCAGCGCGTTCTCGAAAGCCATGCGCACACCTGGCAGGCGATCGATCTGCGCCACGGCTGGGCAACCCTGCGCGATAAGCCGCTGACGTTTGCCGACGCGGAACAGGCGCTGCTGGTCGGCCACGCGTTTCACCCTGCGCCGAAGTCGCACGAGCCGTTCAGCGAAACCGAGGCGCGTCGCTATCTGCCCGATTTCGCCTCCCGCTTCCCGCTGCGCTGGTTTGCCGTTGAGAGCGCGCTCGTTGCCGGCGACAGCCTGAACGTCTCCCTGCGCGAGCGTCTGCTGCGCTTCGCAGCCCAGAGCGCGCCTGAGCTGCTCGGCCACTTCACCGACACCCGCTGGCTGCTGCCGATGCATCCATGGCAGGCCGACTATCTGCTGGAGCAGGACTGGTGCCAGCGTCTGGCGGAAAACGGTTCATTGCAGGATCTGGGCGAAGCGGGCGCGCAGTGGCTGCCTACCAGCTCGTCCCGCTCGCTGTACAGCGAAACCAACAGCGACATGATTAAGTTCTCCCTCAGCGTGCGCCTGACCAACTCCGTGCGCACGCTGTCGGTCAAAGAGGTTAAGCGCGGAATGCGCCTGGCGCGCCTGGCGAAAACGGAACGCTGGCAAGAATTACAGGCACGCTACCCAACCATGCGCGTGATGCAGGAGGACGGCTGGGCGGGGCTGCGTGACGAAAGCGGCGTTATTCAGGAAGAGAGCCTGATGGCCCTGCGCGTCAATCTGCTGTTCGATACGCCAGACACCCAGACCAACGTGCTGGTGAGCCTGACCCAGGCCGCGCCGGACGGCGGCGACAGCCTGCTGGCCTCCGCGGTGCGCCGTCTGAGCCAGCGTCTGGATTTACCGCTCGCCCAGGCCGCCCGCTGCTGGCTGGATGCCTATTGCGACCGCGTGTTGCTCCCGCTGTTCAGCGCCGAGGCAGACTACGGTCTGGTCCTGCTGGCGCACCAGCAAAATATCCTCGTTGAGATGCAGCAGGATTTCCCCGTCGGGCTGATCTACCGCGACTGCCAGGGCAGCGCGTGGACCGAAGGAGCCGACGCGTGGCTGAAAGAGGCGGGCGAAACGGAGGTGGAAAATCGCTTTGGTGAGAGCCAGCTGCTGCGCTACTTCCCTTATTACCTGCTGCTGAACTCTACCCTTGCCGTCACCGCCGCCCTCGCCGCCGCCGGTTTCGACAGCGAGGAGAACCTGATGTCCCGCGTGCGCAACGCGCTGGCCGAACTGCGCCGCACGGCGAAGCAGACCCGCTGCCTCGACTACGTCCTCGACAGCCCGACCTGGAACTGCAAAGGCAACTTCTTCTGCTACCTGCACGATCGCAATGAAAACACCATCGTCGATCCGGCGGTGATCTATTTCGACTTTAGCAACCCGTTTTACAAGGAGAAGGCGTAATGGCAATCGCGAATATCGTCCATTCCGGCTACGGCTTTCGCTGCACCGCAACGGATCGCGCGCTGCCGCTGACGTTGGGTCTCGACGGCAGCGCGGTGCTGGAACGTCTGAATGGGCTCCCGGACGGCTGGCTGGTCGAAGCACTCGATCAGCTGTTTGTTGCCGCGCCCGCCCTGACCGGCATTACCCTGCCCTGGGCGACCTGGCAGGATGAACCCCAGGCACAGGCGCTGTTTAGCCTGGCCCACGGGGACTATCTGGCACGCGAAACCTTCTGGCAGCTGCCGCTGTGGCTGAAAGGCGAACGGCCGCAGGCCAGCGGCGGGATGCAGTTTGATGAGAACCGTCAGCTGTACTTCCCGCTGCGTCCTCACCGCCCGCAGGGCGAAGTGTACCGTCGCTACGATCCGCAAATTAAGCGCACCCTCAGCTTCCGCGTGGCCGACGTGGCGCTGGACGGCGAGCGCTTTACCCAATGGATGAACAACCCGCGCGTGAACGCCTTCTGGGAGATGGCGGGCCCGCAGGCCGAGCAGGAAAGCTACCTGCGCCGTCAGCTTGACTCGACCTACTGCTACCCGGTTATCGGCTGCTTCGACGACCAGCCGTTCGGCTATTTTGAGCTCTACTGGGCGGCGGAAGACCGCATTGGCCGCCACTACCGCTGGCAGCCGTTTGACCGCGGGCTGCACATGCTGGTGGGTGAAGAGAACTGGCGCGGCGCGCAGTACATCCGCAGCTGGCTGCGCGGCCTGAGCCACTATCTGTATCTCGATGAACCGCGCACCGCGCGCATCGTCGCCGAGCCGCGCTTCGACAACCAGCGCCTGTTCCGCCATCTGGCCTCCGCCGGTTTTGAGACGATGAAAGAGTTCGACTTCCCGCACAAGCGCTCGCGCCTGATCATGAGCCAGCGTCACCGCTTCTTCAGCGAGGTGGGCCTGTGAACGCGCTCTGGCAGAAAGTGAACCGCGAGCTGGTGGCGAAGATCCTCGCCGAGCTGGAGTACGAACGCACCCTGCGCGCTGAGCCGGTTTCGTCGGACGGCTGGCGCATCGCCATGGGCACCGAGTCCTGGCAGTTTCGCGCCGCGCGCGGGATCTGGGGCTGGCTGCATATCGACCCGGACAGCCTGATCGCCGCCAGCGGCGAGGCCGTCGAAGCGGAAAAGGCACTGCTGCAGCTGGCGACGGTGCTGGAGATGAGCGACGCGCAAACGGCAGAGCATATGGAAGATCTCTACGCCACGCTGCGCGGCGACATGCAGCTGCTGCAGGCGCGTGAAGCGCTGGACGCGGACGCGCTGATCCACCTCGACCCGGACGAATTACAGTGTCTGATGAGCGGTCACCCGAAGTTTATTTTCAACAAAGGTCGCCGCGGCTGGGGCCTGGACGCGCTGCGTCAGTACGCGCCTGAGTATCGCGGACGTTTTCGTCTGCACTGGGTTGCCGTTCAGCGGGAGCATCTGGTCTGGAGCAGCGACGCCGATTGCGATATCAACGCTCTGCTGGCGAGCGCCATGGACAACGCCGAGCGCGCCCGCTTTGACGCCCGCTGGCAGGCGCTGGGTCTCAACAACGGCTGGCTGCCGGTGCCGCTGCACCCGTGGCAGTGGCAGCAGAAGATTGCCGTTCATTTCCTGGCCCAGCTGGCGCGCGGAGAGATGGTTGAGCTGGGCGAATTTGGCGACGAGTATCTGGCGCAGCAGTCCCTGCGCACGCTCACCAACGCCAGCCGTCGCGCGCCGTACGACATCAAGCTTCCGCTGACCATCTACAACACCTCCTGCTATCGCGGCATCCCGGGCAAATACATTGCCGCCGGGCCGCTGGCCTCGCGCTGGCTGCAGCAGCAGTTTGCCACCGACGCCACGCTTGCCCGCTCCGGTGCGCAGGTGCTTGGCGAACCCGCCGCCGGTTATCTATCGCATCCGGGCTATGCGGCTCTGCCGAAAGCGCCCTACCGCTATCAGGAGATGCTGGGGGTTATCTGGCGCGAGAATCCGTCCTGTTATTTAGAAGACGGTGAACAGGCGGTACTGATGGCCGCGCTGATGGAAACCGACAATGCCGGGCGCCCGCTGATCGACGCGTGGATTAAACGCTCGGTGCTAAGCGCCGACGCGTGGCTTGAACAGCTGTTTGAGGCAACGGTGATCCCGTTCTATCACCTGCTCTGCCGCTACGGCGTGGCGCTGATCGCCCACGGCCAGAACGTGACGCTGGTGATGAAGGATTATGTCCCGCAGCGCATTCTGCTGAAAGATTTCCAGGGCGATATGCGCCTGGTGGATGAGGATTTCCCGCAGGCCCAGAGCCTGCCGGAGCAGGTTAAGGCCGTCACGGCGCGCCTGAGCGCGGATTACATCATTCACGACCTGCAAACCGGCAACTTTGTGACGGTGCTGCGCTTTATCTCGCGCCTCACCCTGCAATGCGGCGTGAGCGAAACGCGCTTCTACCAGATTCTGGCCGGGGTATTACGGGGTTATATGGCGGCGCACCCGGATCTGGCAGAGCGCTTCGCCAAATTCGATCTCTTCAAGCCGCAGATTATTCGCGTGATCCTCAACCCGGTCAAACTGACCTTCTCCGAACACGACGGCGGCAGCCGCATGCTGCCGAACTACGTCACCGACCTTGATAACCCTCTTTTTCTCGCCTCCCGGGAGTCAGCGCAATGAAAACCTATGATTTCATCGGCATTGGTATTGGCCCGTTTAACCTCAGCATCGCCGCTCTGGCCGAAGGGCTGGACGGCTTTAGCTCGCTGTTCCTTGAGCGTAAACCGCATTTCTCCTGGCACCCGGGAATGATGGTGCCGGACTGCCACATGCAGACCAGCTTCCTGAAGGATCTGGTCAGCGCCGTGGAGCCAACCAACCGCCACAGCTTCCTGAACTACCTGGTGCAGCGCAAAAAGTTCTACCGCTTCCTGACCACCGAGCAGCGCACCGTCTCCCGCGAAGAGTTTGCGGACTACCTGTGCTGGGCGGCGGAAAACCTCACCAATCTGTCCTTCAGCCAGCAGGTGCAGCAGGTGAGCTTTGATGAGAAAAGCGGCCTGTTTGAGGTGGTGACCCAGCGCGACCGTTTCCTGGCGCGCCACGTCTGCGTGGGGATTGGCAAACAGATCAACCTGCCTGACTGCGTTACAACGCAGGACGATACCTGCTTCCACGCCAGCGAGATGATGCTGCGCACGCCTGATCTCGCGGGCAAGCGCGTCACCGTCGTCGGCGGCGGCCAGAGCGGCGCCGACCTGTTCCTGAATATCTTCCGCGGCGAATGGGGCCAGCCGCTGAGCCTGAACTGGGTATCGCGCCGCAATAACTACAACGCGCTGGATGAAGCCGCCTTTGCCAACGAGTATTTCACGCCGGAGTACGTGGACAGCTTCTCCACGCTGGGCGAAGAGGCCCGTCGTCAGATGCTGCACGAGCAGAAGATGACCTCCGACGGGATTACTACCGAGTCCCTGCTGGCGATTTACCGCGCCATGTACCACCGCTTCGAAGTGCTGCGTGAAAAACCCTGGGCGCACCTCCTGCCGTCCCGCTCGGTGACGGCCCTGACGCGCCAGGAAAACGGACATCGTCTGAGCATTCAGCATCACCTCGACGGCGGCCGCGAGCAGCTGGAGAGCGACGTGGTGATTTTTGCCACCGGCTACCGCGCCGTGCAGCCGGCGTTCCTCGCGCCGCTGTCCCACCGCCTGAAGCTGGATACGGACGAAGCCTTCTGCATCAACAACGATTTCACCCTCGAATGGGACGGCCCGCAGAGCAACCGCCTGTTTGCCGTGAATGCCGGGATGCACCGTCTCGGCATTGCCGAACCCCAGCTCAGCCTGATGGCCTGGCGCGCGGCGCGAATTTTGAATCGCGCGCACGCGGACGAGCCGTTTGAGCTGGCCACCACACCCGGCGTTATCCACTGGCGCACCACCGCCAGCCCGGACAGCAGCACGGTTTTTAAATCGTTAGCAAAAACCACCGAGTACTGACACACACAATCAGGATCAACATAACAATGAAACGTTCTCATCTTTGGGTTTTAAATCCTTGCTTGCTTGCAATGCTTTCTACCTCTGCGTGGGCGGAAGAACAAAAGGAAGAAAATATCGTAGTCTCCGCCAGCCGCGCGCACCGCAGCGTGGCGGAGATGGCGCAGACCACCTGGGTCATTGAACGGGCTGAAATTGAGCAGCAGGTTCAGGGCGGGAAAGAGATTAAAGAGGTGCTGGCACAGCTGATTCCGGGCATGGACGTCAGCAGCCAGGGCCGTACCAACTACGGCATGAACCTGCGCGGCCGCTCCATGATGGTGATGGTGGACGGCGTTCGCCTGAACTCGTCCCGCAGCGACAGCCGCCAGTTGGACTCTATCGATCCGTTCAACATTGACCGTATCGAAGTGATCTCCGGCGCCACCTCGCTCTACGGCGGCGGCAGCACCGGCGGCCTGGTGAACATCGTCACCAAAAAAGGCCAGCCGGAGACCGAAGTTGAGTTCCAGACCGGGACAAAGAGCGGGTTTAACAGCCACAACGATCACGATGAGAACGTGTCGGCAGCCGTAAGCGGCGGCAACGATAACGCCTCCGGTCGTCTGTCGGTGTCATATCAGCGCTACGGCGGCTGGTATGACGGCAAAGGCAACGAGGTGATTATCGATAACACCCAGACCGGCCTCCAGTATTCCGACCGTATTGATGTGATGGGCACAGGCACCATCAACATTGACGATCGCCAACAGCTGCAGCTGACGACGCAGTACTACAAGAGCGAGTCCGACGGAAAGCACGGGCTGTATCTCGGGAAGAACTTCTCGGCGGTAACGGGCGATGCAACCGCGTACAACAAAGATAATCTCGATTCTGACCGCGTACCGGGCACCGAGCGCCATCTGATTAACCTGCAGTACTCCAATACCGATTTCTGGGGCCAGGATCTGGTCGCGCAGATTTACTATCGCGACGAGAGCCTGACCTATTATCCGTTCCCGACCCTGACCAAAGGCGTGGTGAGCAGCATCGGCGCGTCGCAGCAGAAAACCGATTTTTACGGCGGCAAGCTGACGCTGAACAGCAAGCCGGTGGACGATTTGACGCTGACCTGGGGTGTGGATGCCGACCACGAAACCTTCGATGCCAACCAGCAGTTCTTTAACCTGAGCAAGGCTGCGGCGAGCGGCGGCATGGAGCTGGATAACGCCTACAACGTGGGCCGTTACCCGGGCTACAGCATCACCAACCTCGCCCCGTTCCTGCAGGCCAGCTACGACATTGACGCCATCACCCTGAGCGGCGGCGTGCGTTATCAGTACACCGAGAACAAGGTAGACGACTTTGTCGGTTACACCCAGCAGCAGGCCATCGCCACCGGGAAAGCCACCTCCGCCGACGCGGTGCCGGGTGGGAAAACCGATTACAACAACTTCCTGTTTAACGCCGGGATCCTCGGCCGCCTGACCGAACAGCAGCAGCTGTGGTTTAACTTCTCCCAGGGCTTCGAAATTCCGGACCTGGCGAAGTACTACGGCTCCGGCACCTATCAGCTCAGCAACGGTCACTATCGCCTGCTGAACAGCGTCAACGTGAACGATTCGACGCTGGACGGTATCAAGGTTAACGCTTATGAGCTGGGCTGGCGCTATACCGGCGATAACCTGCGCACGCAGGTCGCGGCGTATTACTCGCTCTCGGATAAAACCATCACCATCAACAAGACGGATATGACCATCAACCTGGAAGACGACAAGCGTCGTATCTACGGGGTGGAAGGTCAGGTGGACTATTTCTTCTCCGACAGCGACTGGAGCACCGGTGCGAACTTTAACGCCATCAAGTCTGAAACGCGCGAAAACGGGAAATGGGAGAAGCTGACGGTTGACAGCGCAAGCCCGTCAAAAGCCAGCGCTTGGGTCAACTGGGCGCCGGGCGACTGGACCCTGCGCGTGCAGAGCACGCAGACCTTTGACGTGTCAGATTCCGACGGCAAGAAGATCGATGGCTATAACACGGTCGACTTCCTGGGCAGCTACGCCCTGCCGGTGGGTAAGGTCAGCTTCAGCGTGGAAAACCTGCTGGACAAAGACTACACCACCGCCTGGGGCCAGCGCGCACCGGGGCTGTATAGCCCAACCTACGGCGCACCGGGGCTGTATACCTATAAAGGCCGCGGACGTACGTTTGGTCTGAACTACTCCGTACTGTTCTGATCCTGCGCGCCGCCTGCGGGCGGCGCATTTTGCTGTGTAATTTCAACGCGAATTTGCTATAAAATCAGCGATTTGCTGAAATTGTCGGCAAACAAACGAAAAGTGCGTTTTCACCCTTTGACAAGGCGTACTGAGGTCGCTACTATGCGCCTCGTTCACACGATTCCTCTGTAGTTCAGTCGGTAGAACGGCGGACTGTTAATCCGTATGTCACTGGTTCGAGTCCAGTCAGAGGAGCCAAATTTGAAAAGCCTGCTTTTAAAGCAGGCTTTTTGCTTTTCTGCGTATCTGAAGTTAACTCTGAATCGCATCCAGCCTGGCAATCACCTTAATCTCAAACTGGAATCCGTACAGCCACGTCACGCCGATCCCGGTCAGCGTCGGGTAAGGCGCTTCCCCCCAATATTCTGGCAGGATACTCCAGATAGCGTCGAGGTTTGACTCGGGATCGACGACAAAGAGAGTAACGTCAACAACGTCATCGAACGTGCAGCCCGCAGCCGTAAGAACAGCATTAAGGTTATCGAATGCCAGCCGGATCTGCGCGTTGAGATCCTCTTCAGGCGAACCATCCTCCCGGCTACCAACCTGCCCCGAGACAAACAGGAAGCCGTTAGATTTGATGGCGGGTGAATACCGGTTGCGCTCGTAGAGCGCCTGCCGTCCGAAGGGAAAAACGGCTTTGCGTATTGTCATGTTAGTACCTTTGTAATGGGGCGAAATCTGCCCGGTGAACACAAAGACACTTTACAGGTGTCGGATCGGGCGGATAAACAAGCGACTTTGTTCATCATTGTTTGTAATATCCAAACAATCGGTGAAAAGAAAGGACTTGGGATGGATCGTTTCGATGCGATGCGCGCCTTTGCTCGCGTGGTGGAGGCAGGCAGTTTCACCAGGGCTGCCCAAACGCTTCATATGAGCAAAACCACGGTGACGCAGCTTATTCAACAGCTGGAAGCGCGCCTGCGCGTCAAGCTGCTCCACCGCACCACCCGCAGGCTCGGCGTCACTCCTGATGGCGCGGTCTACTACGAGCGCGTCATCCGCCTGCTGTCGGACATGGAAGATGCTGAAAACAGCCTGTCCAGTGCGACGATGACGCCCCGGGGGCGACTACGGGTGGACGTGCCCACTCCTCTCGCCCGCCTGGTGATGGTGCCCGCACTACCGGCTTTTCACGCGCGCTACCCTGATATCCAGTTCGACATGGGCGTGAGTGACCGGGTGGTGGATCTGATCGGCGACAACGTGGATTGCGTCGTGCGCGGCGGCGAAATCAACGACCAGTCCCTGATCGCACGCCATGTTGGCGATTTGCAAATCGGTGTTTACGTCGCACCGAGCTATGTGGAACGCCTCGGCGCACCTGCGCATCCGCGAGAGCTGGAAAACACGGACCATCGCATAGTGGGATTCTTGTCCTCACGCACCGGCAAGGTTGATCCTCTGGTACTGCACGGTGAGAGCGAACATATTGAAATCACGGGCAGCTACGTGCTTGCAGTGGATGATGGCAACGCCTACCTCGAAGCCGGGCGCGCGGGATTAGGCGTGATTGCGCTACCCGTTTATATGGCGGCAGCACATCAGGCTTGTGGCTCCTTGATTCCGCTATTTGAAGACTGGCGTATTGATCCAATGCCCCTGTACCTGGCCTTTCCGCCGAACCGCCACGTTAACGCCAAACTGCGCGTTTTTATTGATTGGATCGTTGAATTGATGCAGCAGCATGTCCCCACTTCCGCCAATAAATAACTGCATCTCAGCCCGCTGATCCGCACATTAGCGTTGACTGGTGGTCATCATGGCGTTTTGACAGAAAGGGAATTCAAAGTTGGCTTACAATTTAGCCAACTTTGGGTAAGGCGATCCAGTCAAAGGCGCCAAATTTGAAAATTTTGCTTTTCTATAGGCCGTTGCTTTCCGCGGAACCCACCAACTGCCGCCAGGCCGCAACCTCCTCGTTCAGCCATGCGACAAAAAGAGCCACCTCCGGCTTCGTCTCCGTTGACCGCGCTGTCACCAGCCAGTAAGGCCAGGGATACGGCGCGGTAATGGAGATTAGCTGGACCAGTTCACCCCGGGTGATGGCATCCTGAACCAGAGAGCGGCGCTCCAGCGCGATCCCTTTCCCGAGCCGAACAGCTTCGATAATGATATTGGAGTCGTTAATGCATAAACCGCCAGGCACGATCTCTTTGTCCAGCCCCGCATTCACGCACCACGTTTTCCACGACTCCATGGAAAAAATAATATGACTTTTTGCAATCTCAGCCGGCGTAGCGGGCAACACACCGTCGTTATAGCCAGGCGCGGCCACCACAATGAGTTCATCGGAAAAAAGGTACTGGCTTTCGCTCCCTTCCCAGTTTCCTTTCCCCATCCGTATCGAGATGTCTATCCCCTCCTGCTGCAGGCTGGTGACCGTCAGGCTGGCCTGGATCCGAAGGGTGATTAGCGGATATTTCGCCCGAAAGCGTTCCAGACGCGGCAACAGCCAGTGGCATCCAAAAGACGGCACCATCGCCAGCGTCAGCTCCTGCTTTCTCGGCTTCACCTGTACAAGCCGGGTGGCATCCGCAATATGGTTCAACGCCTCGCGTACCTGCAAGGCATAGAGCCGCCCTTCTTCGTTGATCTGCACCCCGCGTCCCTGACGGATAAAGAGCTTTACGCCCACCATCTCCTCCAGCAGTTTGATCTGCTGGCTGATTGCGGAATGGGTAACGTGGAGTTCTTTCGCCGCCAGCGTCACGCTGCCAAGACGGGCGACGGCTTCAAAGCTTCGCAAACTGGCAATGGGTGGAAAATCCGACATGAAAGCACTCCCTTATCCGCGCTGGATGTATAACGGCAACTTGCCCACATGTCAGTAATACTAACCTTTACGGTAAGATACTGAAGATATTCGCCAGGAAGTTTGTATTGTACTGTCTGTTCATCCTCTTCAATGACGCGTTATTTCACAGAGACAGGAAAACGGGAACGATGATTAAGCTTGTTGGCATGATGGATTCACCTTATGTACGGCGCGTGGCGATCTCCCTTGAGCTTTATGGCATTGAGTTTGAAAGCCAGCCGCTGTCGGTCTTTAGCACTTTCGAAGCGTTCTCCCGAATCAACCCCGCGGTAAAAGCGCCCACGCTGATTCTGGATAACGGAATACGTTTGATGGATTCGTCGCTGATACTGAATTATTTCGAGGCTCAGGCCGCCCCCGGGCGGAGGCTCCTGCCCGTCGCGCCGGATGCGCTGGCAAACGATCTTCAGACGCTGGGCTTTATCCTCGCCGCCGCGGAGAAAGCCGTGCAAAATGTGTATGAACACCACCAGCGCCCGGTGGAAAAGCAGCACGCTTTATGGGTCGAACGCATTACAACCCAGCTGCTGGCGGCCTGCAGGGAATGGAATGCCTTGCTGAAGACGCGTCCGGCCTCCGCCGCTCCCGATCAGGTTACCGTCACGAGCACGGTTGTCTGGACGTTTATTCAGTCGATGATCCCGCACGTCGTTAACGCAGCGGATTTTAGAGAGATTCAGGCGGTTGCCGAATCATTCGAATCACAGGCGGTCTTTAAAAAATATCCGTTCAACTAAGCAATGAGCCCGGTCAGCGCAGCGCTACCGGGCAAACCAGCACCTAAATCTGATAATCAATCGCCACTTCTTCCGGTTCCATCACCTGGCGTTTAATCTCATCCACCGACAGCCCGGCGTTGCAGAGCTCGATAAAGCGCCACACGTAGTTGCGCTGCAGCTGCCCGCGCTTCAGGCCAAGCCATACGGTATTGGCGTCAAACAGATGACGCGTATCAAGACGCACCAGGTTCCCGTCCTCGCGTTCTCCGCTGGACTGTTCCGCCACCAGGCCAATGCCCAGACCCAGCTCGACGTAGGTTTTGATCACGTCAGAATCCTGCGCGCTCAGCACCACGTCCGGCGTTAGCCCTTTGCGGTTGAAGGCCTCGTCTATGCGCGAACGTCCGGTTATCCCCTGGCGGTAGGTAATCAGCGGCCATTTCGCGACGTCTTCCAGCGTCAGCGGGGAAACCTGATTCAGCGGATGATCGACCGGGAGTAATAAGCTGTGGTACCAGCGGAACCAGGGGAACGCCACCAGCAGCGGGTCGTTGCTCAGGCGCTCGCTGGCAATGCCGATATCCGCCCCACCGTTTTGCAGCAGCACTTCAATTTCCTGCGGCGTGCCCTGGATGAGTTCCAGACGGACGTCGGGGAAAAGTTCGCGGAACGCTTTAATCACCGGCGGCAGGCTGTAGCGCGCCTGGGTGTGGGTGGTAGCGATGGTGAGTACACCCGAGGCGTCATTGGTAAAGAGATCCGCCAGACGACGCACGTTGCTGGCCTCGTTGAGGATCCGCTCTGCGATGGTGAGCAAAGCCTTACCAGGCTCCGTCATGCCGAGCAGCCGCTTGCCGCGACGGATAAAGATCTCTATGCCCAGCTCCTCTTCCAGCTCGCGGATATGGCGGCTGACGCCGGACTGAGAGGTATAAAGCATATTGGCGACCTCGGTCAGGTTGTAGTCCCGCCTGGCCGCCTCACGGATAATTTTAAGTTGCTGGAAATTCACGATTCACTCCGGCGCATCTGACATAGCTCTATTGTTAGAGTCAGCCGCGCTGCAGAACAAATAATAAAAACCAGCATCTTATGCTTTTATGGAATATCAGCTCACGAGCTGGAGTTCACGGTTCTCAAGCGACGGCTTGCTGACCAGCGACATCAAAATCTCTTTTACCGCCTGCGCCTGCGGCGACAGCGAACCGCGTGCAGACATGTTCAGCGACAGCGGCAGGCTCATCGAAGGCGTAGTGATGCGCGCCATCCAGCCGTTCGCCGCGCTGCACAGCGAGCGTGCTGCGGATTCCGGCAGAACCGTCACGCCCATTCCGCTGGCAATGGCCGCGGTGAGCGTGGAGATTGAGTCAATTTCACCGATGATCTTGGCCGTCAGGCGGCGCAGGGAGAACGCTTCGTCCACGCGCACGCGCACGGCGCTGTAGTCGCGCGGCAGATAAAGGTTCATCTCTGCCACGGCGGTAAGGTCTACGCTCTGGCCCGGACAGTCGCGGGTCCCCACGAGGTAGAGATCTTCTTTGAGCAGCGGCTGGCTGGTGATGCCGGCGACCGGGGAGCGATCGTAGAGGACCGCCATATCCAGCTGGCCGTTGAGCAGTTTGTCATTCAGCACGGAGCCGCTGTTTTCGTGCAGGTACACCAGCACCTCAGGCAGCTCGGCGCGAACGGCCTGCAGCAGCGGCATGGTAATAGAGGACGCGGCCGTTCCCGGCGCCAGTCCAATAGAAACGTGCCCGCTCAGGGTTTGGCCCACGTTATTCACCGCCAGCTGCGCCTGTTCACACTGGCGAAGGATGGTGCGCGCATGGGTATACAGGATCTTGCCTGCTTCCGTTGGCGTGACGCCGCGTTTGGTGCGAATCAACAGCTGCTGATCCATCTCGCCTTCCAGAGTAGCCACCTGCTGGCTCAGCGCAGGCTGCGCGATATGCAGCACTTCTGCCGCTTGAGTCAGGCTGCCGATATCGACGATTTTTACGAAGTATTTCAGTCGTCTTAAGTTCATTTTGCCCCCTGTTCGAAATGCTGTGCCGGAACCGGCTGTCGTTGTTGAACAGGTTTTGCAATATGAATGCCACTTTTACCAGGCGGTCTAAATTGTTCGCTAAGCGCCTGAAAATAAGGAAACCTAATTACAGAGGGGGGTTTTATTACCGAAACAGCAGTTTATGATCTGCCCCATTAGGGGTACACCCGCACCATGACGGTGCATTCCGCTGTCAAAAACATCACTTTGCCGATTTTGTCAGCAAACAATCAAAAGGCGTTGATCCACCCTTTGACAAGGCGAACGCAGGTCGATAATATGCGCCCCGTTCACACGATTCCTCTGTAGTTCAGTCGGTAGAACGGCGGACTGTTAATCCGTATGTCACTGGTTCGAGTCCAGTCAGAGGAGCCAAATTTGAAAAGCCTGCTTTTAAAGCAGGCTTTTTGCTTTTCTGCATCTCGAAAAATTGTCGGGTGGCGGCTTGGCCTTACCCGACCTACGGGGCTCGTGTGTGCCCCCTCTCCCGTGGGAGAGGGTTGGGGTGAGGGCACCAGCCCGCACTATACCTTTACATGCCAAGCTTCACCGGCATCCCCGACCGCCGTTCCAGCTCAGCGCCCGCGCCCTCGTTTATCAGCTGCGTTCGCTGCGCGGCTGAAATAGGCAGCGGCACTTTCCGGATTGACTCAAATTCCGCGCGGTTACGTGATAGTGGCTCGTGAACTTCCACCCAGCGGCTGCCGTCCGGCTCGGTGGTGACTTTAACCGGCGTGTCGATAAGCTGCACGCGGGTGCCTACGGGAACATGATCGAAAAGATACTTGATGTCGTTATTGCGCAGACGGATACAGCCCTGACTCACCCGCAGCCCGATGCCGAAATTCGAGTTTGTGCCGTGAATG
Source organism: Enterobacter sp. 61D5 (assembly GCF_034107965.1). Lineage (NCBI taxonomy): Bacteria > Pseudomonadati > Pseudomonadota > Gammaproteobacteria > Enterobacterales > Enterobacteriaceae > Enterobacter > Enterobacter sp. 61D5. Next base: position 46,497 of record NZ_JAWNFK010000002.1, on the reverse strand, counting down.
GCATACAGCCTGCCTATGTAAATCGCATACAGCCCCATCGGGTTGTCCGGCCCGGCGGGCACGAATGCCGGCAGCGTTTTCCCTTCTGCCGCATAGGCACGGCGCGTATTCGGCGTTGGAGACCAGGTTGGCCCCTCCTGCTTACGCTCAACGGCCGTCACCCAGTTACGCGGGGTTTCGCGCCCGGCCTGACCGATGCCGATGGGCAGCACTTCAACGGTGTTACCGCCCGGCGGGTAGTAGTAGAGACGCATTTCTGCCGCATTCACGATAATGCCCTCGCGGACGGTGTCAGGCAAAATCAGCTGCTGAGGGATCACCAGCCGGGTGCCAGGTTTGGGCAAAAAAGGATCCACGCCCGGGTTTGCTTCCAGCAGGTTGCTCAGCCCCTGCCCGTATCGTGCGGCAAAGGCTTCCAGAGGCAGCGTGTTGCCTTCGGGAACGGTGATGATAATCGGGGTACCTACCAGACGACTGCCTTCCGGCGGAAGCGTATAGGTTACGGCAAACGCACCGGGTACAGCGGCACACAGCGAAAGGACGAACCAGGTAAGTCGAATCATAGTTTCCTGTGCTCAAAAAAGAGAAAGCCCGGATTAAGGCAGGCTTTCTCAGTTTACGCTATTACGCCTCGGTTTTGCGCCACCTGCGCGTCAGCACTTTCTCCGCCTCGACAATAAGGAACATCACAAAACCAATCAGGAAGGTGATGACCCAGTAGCGGAACGGCAGCGCTTCGGTGCCAAACAGCATCTGCATGAACGGTGCGTAAATGATAAGAAGCTGTAGCGCCAGCAGTACGCCGCTCACGATCCAAATCCCTTTATTCGCCAGCAGGCCTTTGCTCAGCGAGAAGCCGTCATTAACGCGGCAGTTGAGCATGTAAAACCACTGCGCAGTGACCAGAGTTTGCAGCAGCACGGTGCGGATAAATTCCGCCGAATAGCCGCGCGGCTGTAGCCAGGCTTCCAGCACGAATGCGCTGATGGCAATCATCAGACCGACAAACACCACGCGCCAGATAGCATAGCCGTCCATCACATGTAGATTAGCCTTGCGCGGTGGCCGGTTCATGATGTCCTTCTCACCCGCTTCAAACGCCAGGCCAAACGACAGCGTTGCCGACGTCGCCATATTCATCCACAGGATCAGGACCGGCGTCAGCGGGATCAGGTTCCCCGCCAGCAGCGCGATGATGATCAGCAGAGCCTGCGCGATGTTGCTGGGGATAACGAACAGAATGGTCTTTTTCAGGTTGTCGTAAACCCGGCGCCCCTCGTGCACCGCGCTGGCAATGGTGGCAAAGTTGTCATCCGTTAACACCATGTCGGCGGCCTCCTTGGTCACTTCCGTCCCCTTAATCCCCATGGCGATACCCACATCCGCCCGCTTGAGCGCTGGGGCATCATTTACGCCATCCCCGGTCATACCCACGACTTCCTGCTTACTTTGCAGAGCCTGCACAAGACGGAATTTATCCTCCGGGCTGGTTCGGGCGAAAATATCGTACTGCTGCGCGGCGTCGCTCAGCTGACGATCGTCCATCGCTTCCAGCTCACGTCCGGTGATAGCGCTTGCGGCGTTACCAATCCCCAACATTTGCCCAATGCTCATGGCCGTTTGCGGGTGGTCGCCGGTGATCATTTTCACGCGGATCCCGGCCTGCAGACAGTCGGCAATGGCGGTAATGGCCTCCGGACGCGGCGGATCCATCATCCCTGCAATACCCAGCAGGATCACGCCGTCATGCAGGTCCGGGTGATCCAGCTCGCGTTGCCCCTCGCGGGCAGGTTTCCAGGCCGCAGCCACCATGCGCAGCCCTTCCCGGGCATACTCTTCAATCTTCCCTTCCCAGTAAGGCTGATCGAACGGCTGCAGCCCGTCATTCGTCTGCTGGTACTGGCAGAGGCGGAACAGGACGTCCGGCGCGCCGGTGATTAAAATCACCTCTTCATCGCCCAGCCGGTACAGCGTGGACATGTATTTATACTGTGAATCAAACGGGATTTTGCTGCGCATTTCGGTATCGAGCGGTGGGAGCGGGATTTTCGCCGCCAGCACCTTCAACGCGCCCTCGGTTGGGCCCCCGGTGATTTTCCACAGCCCCTGCTCGTCTTTGATCAGCTGGCTGTCATTACAAAGGTCAATGGTGCGCAGGTAGCGTTCCAGCAGGGAACCCTGCGTCACGCTGACGGGCGTTGGGTCATCTACGGGGTGAATATTCCCCACCGGTTCGTAGCTGTCGCCCTCCACGCGATAGGTCGTGTCAGCGGTAATCACCGCTTTGACCGTCATTTCATTCATCGTCAGGGTGCCGGTTTTATCCGAGCAGATGACCGTCATCGCCCCCAGCGTTTCCACCGTAGGCAGCTTGCGAATGATGGCCTTGCGACGCGCCATGGCCTGTACGCCAAGCGAAAGGATGATGGAGATGATGGCCGGCAGGCCTTCCGGCACCGCGGCAACGGCGAGGCTGATAAGCGACAGCACCAGCTCGGAAACCGGCATATCGCGGAACAGAAGGCTAAAGACAAACAGCGCCACCATCATCACCAGGATAGTGATGAAGATGGTCTTACCGAGCTTATCCATCTGCACCATCAGCGGCGTGCGGTGCTTTTCAATGTCGGACATCATCTGATTGATGTGGCCCAGCTCGGTCTCGCCCCCGGTTGCCACCACCACGCCTTTACCGCCGCCGGAGCTGACGGTGGTGCCTGAGTAGAGCAGATTATACCGGTCACCTAACGGCAGTTCCCCGCTTAACGCATCGCTGTTTTTCTCAACAACGGTGGATTCGCCGGTCAGGATGGCCTCCTCCACGCGAAGGTTATGCGCTTCAATCACGCGCAGATCGGCAGGGATACGATCCCCGGCACGGATCACCACGATATCTCCCGGGACCAGCGCCGTGGTGGGGATCGTTTCATGATTCCCCTGTCGTAACACCACGGCTTCGCTGGAGAGCATATTGCGAATACTCTGCAACGATTTTTCAGCATTGCTCTCCTGGATATGGCCAATCAGCGCGTTAATGATGGCAACCCCAAGGATCACAAACATGTCTACCCAGTGGCCCATAAAGAGCTTAAGCAACGCGGCCACCAGCAGAACGTAAATCAATACATCTTTAAAATGCGCCAGGAAGCGCAGCCAGGCGGGTTTACCCTTTTTTTGCGGTAACGCATTTTCACCATGCTGCTGCAGTCGGGCTGATGCCTCTGTGCCGCTAAGGCCTTCCAGGGTGGAGTGGATATTCGACAGGGTTTCGTCAACGGTTTGTTGATAATACGGACGTTCAGGTTTTCCTGTTTTCATCGTTCCTTCCTCAGGTTCTATTCAGAAATCACCTTGCTTCTCTGTAATTAACGAATAACGAAAACAGGAACATGAGCGTAACGAACAATACTTGCCGCCTCCGATCCTAACAAATGGGTTTGAATATTGGGATTTCGCGAGCCGACAATAATCGCGCCGACGGCAAGTTCATCCGCCAGCTTAATAACCTCATCACGAACATTCCCGCTACGGACGTGGAGATGAACACGCTCTTCTGGCAGATTTACTTTTTTGACCAGGTCAGACAGCTTTTCTTTTGAATTATTAATCATATATTCATCCATCTTGCGCGCATCTGAAATAAAACCACGCGTCAGTTCGGCTGAAAATTTGGGCATGACGTGCAGCAAATGAATGTCACCCGTTGCGCTTTGCGCCAGAAACTGTGCATGCTGCAACGCTTTATCCGCCAGGCTTGTCTCGTAGACATCCACCGGAACGAGAATGTTTTTATACATATCGAGCATCCTTTTTATAACCAACACGAGAGTGAATGAAGCAAAAAAACGCATTAAATGCAGGGGGTTGCCCTTAATGACAGTTACGATAAAAAGAGATGAACAATATTAAACGTAGCACAGGAATATCAGATTTAGCGTTTCCCCACTGATAATGGTTATTTAACATTTATCTTTTCGCCGACTATGCTCATAGTCAGCTACCGCTTCCGGCTCATGGAGGAATGTATGTATGGTTTAAGCCTGATCCGCCTGGGTATGTTTATTGCACTTGCCATTATCGCCAGCACGGCGATTGGTCTATTTACCTATATGGTCGTCACTGTTCTGGCAGAATAGTGTCACCCCCTGTCCAGGTTATGGAATAAATAAAACAGTTATTTATTAGGGGAATACAGTGAACCGCTATCTCTCTCTTTTACCGTTCGTTTTGTTAACGCTCACGGCGTGCGACCCAAAACCGAAGCAAGCTTCCCCCCTTCCCAGGATGGTAAAAGTGGCGGAGGTGACGGTTCCCGGTCACGCCCAGCAGCGCGTTTTTCCCGCCCGCATTGAATCGGGCGATGCCACAGACCTTTCCTTCAAGCGCGCCGGTCAAATTGAAGCGCTCGATGTGCGTCAGGGCGCAGCCATCAAACAGGGGCAACAGCTTGCCAGACTGAACGCCCGTGAAGCCCAGCAGAGGGTTAATGACAGACAAACGGCGGCGACGCTGGCCCAGAGGCAGTTCGACCGCTTCCAGACGCTGGCGGGCCGCCAGGCGATTTCGAAAGCGGAAATGGACGTGCAGCGTGCGAACCGCGATTCGGCGAATGCGGCGCTGCAGATTGCCCGGGAAGAGCTAAACCAGATGACGCTCGTCGCCCCCTTCAGCGGGACGGTGGCCAGCGTACATGTCCGAAACCATCAGGTGGTGTCTGCCGGTCAGCCTATTGCCACGTTAACCCGCACCGACCTGCTTGACGTGGTGTTCAGCATCCCTGAAAACCTGTTTAAGGCCTTTGATATCCGCAACGCGCAGTATCGCCCCGTGGTGAAAATTAACGCCATGCCGGATCGGGAATTTACCGCCGTCTACAAAGAGCACTCGGGCAGCAGCGACAGCAATACCCTGACCTGGCAGGTGATACTGACCATGCCGCGGCCAGATGATTTTCCCGCCGTCGGCGGCGTAAGCGGTACGGTGACCATCAATTTAACCAACCTCCCGGCGGGCGCGGACGCTCAGGCGCTGGTCGTACCGGTTGAGGCAGTCTTTAACCCGGACAACAGCCCGCGCAATGAGCCGCACGTCTGGGTCGTAACGGGCGAAGGCGACGCGCTGCATCTGGAAGACCGCAAGGTCAGCGTGGGGCAAGTGAGCACCGAAGGGGTGGTGATTACCAGCGGGCTTAAGGCGGGCGAGCGCGTGGTGGCCGCAGGCGTTGGTGAGCTCCATGCTAACCAGCCGGTGCGTATCTGGACGCGTGAACGGGGACTGTAATGGATATCTCTCGTCAATTTATTAATAACCCTGTTCGCGTCTGGCTAACGATCCTGCTGCTGGGCATCGGGGGTATTTTTGCCCTGTTGAATATCGGCAGGCTGGAAGATCCCGCCTTTACCATCAAAACCGCAGTGGTGGTCACCCACTACCCCGGCGCATCCGCTCAGCAGGTTGAAGAGGAGGTGACGCTTCCGCTGGAGAATGCTCTTCAGCAGCTGCCTTATCTGGACAACGTGAGCTCCATCTCTTCAAACGGTCTGTCGCAAATCACCGTTAACATCGCTTCTCGCTATCACTCGAACGAGCTGCCGCAGATTTGGGATGAACTGCGACGCCGCGTGGGCGATGCCTCGCGTCAGTTCCCGCCCGGCGTCGTCACGCCCTTTGTGAATGACGATTTCGGCGACGTGTTCGGCTTCTTCTTCGCCATTTCCGGAGATGAATTCAGTAATCCTGAACTGGTGCGATATGCGGAGCAGCTGCGCCGGGAGTTAATTCTGATCCCTGGCGTCGCGAAGGTCGCCATCGGCGGAGCGATTAGCCAACAGGTCAACATCGATATCTCCCTGACCAAAATGGCCGCGCGCGGCATTACGCTGAACCAGCTTTCCGCCCTGCTCAGCAGACTTAACGTCGTTTCCAGCGCCGGAGAAATCACCTCCGGCACCGAATCCATTCGCCTGCACCCGACCGGTGAATTCGAGAATCTTGATGAACTGGCGGATATTATCATCACGCCTTCCGGCGCCGGGGCGGCGACGCGTCTGCGGGATATCGCCACGCTGTCGCGCGGGCTGAACGAATCGCCGGCCAGTATCTACCATGCCAACGGCAAAAAAGCCGTCACCATGGGCGTCTCGTTTATTCCCGGCGTGAACGTTATCGACGTGGGCCACGCGCTGGAGGCGAAGCTAAACCAGATGTCGGCGGAAAAACCGGCCGGCATACAGATAGACCTGTTTTACGATCAGGCAGCCGAAGTGGGCCAATCCGTTAACGGTTTTATTATTAACTTCCTGATGGCGCTGGCAATTGTCATCGGCGTGCTGCTGGTCTTTATGGGCGTACGCAGCGGGATCATCATCGCGTTTTCTCTCGCGCTCAACGTGCTGGGCACGCTGCTGATTATGTATCTGTGGGGCATTGAGCTGCAGCGCATCTCGCTCGGGGCGCTGATTATCGCCCTCAGCATGCTGGTGGATAACGCCATCGTAATTGTCGAAGGGGTGTTGATTGCCCGACAGCAGGGCTCGCCTCTGCTGACCGCCGTGAACTACATCATCCGCCGCTCCGCCCTGCCGCTGCTGGGGGCGACGGTGATTGCCATCCTGGCGTTTGCTCCTATCGGGCTGTCGCAGGATTCCACCGGGGAATACTGTAAATCCCTGTTCCAGGTGCTGCTAATTTCCCTGATGCTGAGCTGGTTCTCGGCGCTCACCCTCACCCCGGTTCTGATTAAGTGGTGGTTGTTTAAAAACGACAGCGCGCCCGATAAAACCGACGAGTCAGATCCTTACGACAAACGCCTCTACCGCGCTTACCAGCGCCTGCTTAACACGCTGCTGCACCATAAGGCACCGACGCTCATTGTGATGGCTGCGCTGCTGGCCGCGTCTGTCTGGGGCTTCGGCGCCGTACGGCAAAACTTTTTCCCGTCGTCTAATACGCCGATTTTCTTTGTCGACCTGTGGTTACCTTACGGTACGGATATCAAGTGGACCGAGAAAATGACCAGCGATATTGAAAAGACGATCAATGGCCAGCCAGGCGTGGAGACCACCGTCGCAACCATTGGTCAGGGAAGTATGCGCTTTATTCTGACCTACAGCGGACAGCGCCAGTACAGCAACTATGCGCAGATCATGGTGCGCATGGATGACCAGCGCAACATCTCCGCCCTGACGCGCCACGTGGACGAGTACATCGCGCGAAACTATCCGCAGGTCAACGCCAGCACCAAGCGCGTGATGTTTGGCCCCTCCGGCGACAGCGCCATTGAGGTGCGCATTAAAGGCCCCGACCCTGACAGGCTGCGTCTGATAGCCAGTCAGGTGGACGATATTCTCACGCGCGACCCGGCCACGGGCAGCGTCAGGAACGACTGGCAAAACCGCAGCAAGGTGATCCGCCCACAGTACGTTGCCGCCCTGGGCCGCGAGCTTGGCGTAGATAAGCAGGACGTTGATAACGCGCTGGAGATGAACTTCTCCGGCAGCCGGGCTGGGCTGTACCGGGAAGGCAGCGACCTGCTCCCGGTCGTGGTGCGCCCGCCTGAGAGCGAACGGCTGGACGCCAATCACCTGAACAACGTGCTGGTGTGGAGCCAAACGCGGCAGCAGTATATCCCGTTGAGTAACGTCGTCAGCCGCTTCTCGCTGGAGTGGGAAGATCCGCTCATTCTTCGCCGCGACCGCTCGAGGGTGCTGACGGTGCAGACGGACCCGGACCCGCTGAGCCAGCAAACCTCCGGGGACATTCTCGCCCGCGTGAAGCCGCAAGTAGATGCCCTTCCCCTGCCACACGGCTACAGCATCGAGTGGGGGGGAGACGCGGAAAACTCCAGCGAAGCGCAGCAGGGGCTATTCACTACGCTACCTCTCGGGTATCTGGTGATGTTTGTCATTACGGTGCTGATGTTCAGCTCGGTGAAAAATGCGGTCGCCATCTGGCTGACCGTACCGCTGGCGCTGATTGGCGTGACGCCGGGATTTTTACTTACCGGCATTCCCTTTGGCTTTATGGCGCTGATTGGTCTGCTGAGCCTGAGCGGCATGCTCATCCGCAACGGCATCGTGCTGGTGGAAGAGATTGAGCAGCAGAAAACGCAAAAGGATCAGCACGAGGCGATCGTGTACGCCGCCACCTCGCGCCTGCGACCTATCCTGCTCACCGCGTTCACGACCGTACTGGGCCTGGCTCCGCTGCTGCTGGACGTTTTCTTCCAGAGCATGGCCGTTGTGATTATGTTTGGACTGGGGTTTGCTACAATCCTGACGCTGCTGGTACTCCCCGTTATCTATGCGTGTTTCCATCGTAAGGACGAAGCCAAACCACAATGAATGCGACAGGGCTGAACATTATCAAGACGCTGGGCTGTATGACGGCGGTGACCTTCTTTACCATCTACAACACCTGGGATCATTATGATTATGACTACCACTGGATCCTGGGGTTTTTAACCTTTATCTCGACGATTGCCACGCCGCTGTTTTTTGTGGTTGCGGGCTATCTCGACGGACAATCACGGCACGGCACCCGCTGGCAACTGGGTAAAATTAAAAGTCTGGTGATTGTTTTTCTGTTCTGGATAACGATCTACTACCTGTGGGAGCCCTATCAGCGCGGGTATTTAATCCAGCCCTGGTTCGTGTTCGCCTTTGTGGTGATTTACACCTTCCACCCGGCGGTGGAGTGGCTCAGCCAGCGGCGAGCGCTGTTCTGCGGCGCGATTGCCGCCCTGCTGCTCTTTTCCTACGGATACGATCTGCTATCGGCGCTCTATCCTGAGGCGCACGCCCTTTCTCTTTCACCGCAGTATCGGCTGTGGACGTGGCTGCTGTTTTATCTGACGGGGCAACTCTTCTGCGACCCGAAAATTGCCGAGTGGATTAGCCGCAAAAATGTGGTCAGGGCGGCGGTTGTCGCCATCCCGTTTATCTACCTCTTCACCTGGTTTTACGAGCGCCACTTCTTCTTCGCGCTGTTCAAGGCGGACAGAAACGCCTTTATTCTCACTGGCTCGCAGATCTACATCCTGATTATTGCCCTGGTGATTGCGGCGAACGGCGTGCGCTTTCGCCGCAATGCTGAATTTAAGGAGTCCATTCTGGCCGCCATCAGCAAAACGATGACCGGCGTGTATATTGTGCACTACTCGGTGTTTCATCTGCTGACGGCGCTGATACCGGTGACCTCTCTCGGTATGAAGCTGGCGCTGATTGTGCTCACCTTCGTCACCTCTGTTCTGTTCTCCATGCTGGTATTGTCTAACGCCGTGGCAAAAAAGGTGATCACCCTTTAGAAGCCTAAGCGCAGCCAGGCAAAGAGCACGTTGCCGTTGTTATATGTTCCGGGAATATAGGTGAACTGGACGGTAACGCGCTTATACCCGGCGGAAAACAGCGGGAAGATAAACGGTAGCGGGACATAGTTTGCAAAATCATCTCGCGCCGTGATGCCCGCCGCGGCACCGAGTCCAAGGCGGAAATCTTTGGCATTATCCAGATACCAGCCCTTCTCCCAGCCATAGCCCATCGCGGGCTGCCATTCGTTGTGCGAGTCCTTGAACATCATTGCGAACAGCGCGCTCCAGTTGCCCTCTTCGTTATAGCGGGAAACGCCCAGCCCGCCGCCCCACGGCATTTCATTGTAATTGTCGGTTTTTTCTTTGTCGTACATAAAGCGAGCGTGCCAGCTCAGAAACGGCAGGTACAGGTCGTAACGTTGGGGCTCTTCCCACGTTTGTGAAATATCATCCGTCAGCGCATTCCACCAGCCGCTGATACGCTGTTCACCATAGACGTTGGGCTCCGCATGAAGCGGTGCGACGAATAAAAACAGAATCATCCAGAATGCCGAAAAGGTGCGTTGCATCGTTATTCCCTCAGCTTAACTTACGCAGCGGTCACTATTACTGTAAACCATTCAGCCTTTAACGGAGCCAGAAGACACAATTATCTCGCCGCAGGCGAAGATGAAATTTATTTATTCAGCACCATCCGGAAAGATAAAAACGTTTTCTCAGGCGTTTTGTCGCGGTAGTCTCATAGGTTCCGTTTATATGACGGGCGCAATGTGAGTGACCTTTTCTTATACCAATAATTAAAAATCAGTACGGACAGGACAACTATGGACTCCACCCTCATCTCCGATCGTCCCAACGAGGAGACACCTTCGCTCAATCGTGCCCGCCGCGCAGCCTTAGGCAGCTTCGCGGGTGCCGTCGTCGACTGGTATGACTTTCTGCTTTACGGCATCACTGCCGCCCTGGTGTTTAACCGCGAGTTTTTTCCCCAGGTCAGCCCCGCGATGGGCACGCTCGCCGCGTTTGCCACCTTCGGCGTCGGCTTTCTGTTTCGCCCGCTGGGCGGGGTGATCTTCGGCCACTTCGGCGACCGCCTGGGCCGCAAGCGCATGCTGATGCTCACCGTCTGGATGATGGGGATCGCCACTGCGCTTATCGGTATTCTCCCCTCGTTTGCCTCTATCGGCTGGTGGGCGCCGGTACTGCTGGTCACCCTGCGCGCCATCCAGGGCTTCGCCGTAGGCGGCGAATGGGGCGGCGCGGCGCTGCTGTCCGTTGAGAGCGCGCCGAAGCACAGGAAAGCGTTTTACAGCAGCGGCGTACAGGTCGGGTACGGCGTAGGCCTGCTGCTTTCCACCGGTCTGGTATCGCTCATCAGCCAGCTTACCACCGACGAGCAGTTCCTGAGCTGGGGCTGGCGCATTCCGTTCATCTTCAGCATCGTGCTGGTCATCGCCGCACTGTGGATCCGTAACGGGATGGAGGAGTCGGCTGAGTTTGAAAAGCAGCAGGAAAAACCGGCCAAGAACAGACGTCTTCCGGTCATGGAAGCCCTCGTCCGGCATCCTGGCGCTTTTCTGAAAATTATCGCCCTGCGCCTGTGCGAGCTGCTGACGATGTATATCGTCACCGCGTTTGCCCTGAACTACTCGACGCAGAATCTCGGCCTGCCGCGCGAGCTGTTCCTGAATATTGGCCTGCTGGTCGGCGGGATCAGCTGCCTGACAATCCCCTGCTTCGCCTGGCTGGCGGACCGGTTTGGCCGCCGTCGCGTTTACATCACCGGGGCGCTGATTGGCACCCTCAGCGCCTGGCCATTCTTTATGGCGCTGGAGGCGCAGTCGATCTTCTGGATTGTCTTCTTCGCCATCATGCTCGCCAACATCGCTCACGATATGGTGGTCTGCGTGCAGCAGCCGATGTTTACCGAACTTTTCGGCGCAAGCTACCGCTACAGCGGCGCGGGCGTGGGCTATCAGGTCGCAAGCGTGGTCGGCGGCGGATTTACGCCGTTTATTGCAGCCGCGCTGGTGACCTTCTCCGGCGGCAACTGGCACAGCGTGGCGATTTATCTGCTGGCCGGCTGCCTGCTGTCGGCAGCAACGGCGCTGCTGATGAAAGAGACAAGCCACGGCTGATCTCCCTTTTGTTTCACGGGCGTGTGACATACTATCGGGTAGAGTCGCACACCTGTGGAACAAGGAGACAGAGATGAATAATAAGGGCTCCAGCCTGACCCCGGCTCAGGCGCTGGAAAAACTCGACGCGCTGTATGAACAGTCCGTCAACGCGCTGCGCGGCGCCATCAGCGAATATATCGAAACAGGGAAACTTCCCGACCAAAAGGCCAGAACCGAGGGCCTTTTTGTTTATCCATCGCTCTCTGTGACCTGGGACGGCAGCGCCAGCAGTAATCCCAAAACCCGCGCCTACGCGCGCTTTACCCACTCCGGCTGCTACAGCACCACCGTCACCCGCCCTGCGCTGTTCCGACCGTATCTTGAAGAACAACTCACGCTGTTGTATCAGGATTACGGCGCGCACATTGCCGTTGAGCCCTCGCAGCATGAGATCCCGTATCCGTACGTGATTGACGGTTCGGCGTTAACCCTTGACCGCTCCATGAGCGCGGGGCTGACCCGCCACTTCCCGACCACCGAGCTTTCACAGATTGGCGATGAGACGGCCGACGGGATTTATCACCCGGCAGAATTTTCTCCCCTGTCGCACTTTGATGCCCGCCGGGTCGATTTCTCCCTGGCGCGCCTGCGCCACTACACCGGTACGCCAGTCGAACATTTCCAGCCGTTCGTGCTCTTTACCAACTATACCCGCTACGTCGACGAGTTTGTCCGCTGGGGCTGTAGCCAGATCCTCGACCCGGAGAGCCCGTATATTGCGCTGTCCTGCGCGGGCGGGATCTGGATCACCGCTGAAACCGAAGCGCCCGAGCAGGCGATCTCCGACCTGGCGTGGAAAAAGCACCAGATGCCCGCCTGGCACCTGATCACCGCCGACGGCCAGGGCATCACCCTGATCAACATCGGCGTGGGCCCGTCAAATGCCAAGACCATCTGCGACCATCTGGCGGTACTGCGCCCGGACGTGTGGCTGATGATTGGCCACTGCGGCGGCCTGCGCGAAAGCCAGCTGATTGGCGACTACGTATTGGCCCACGCCTATCTGCGCGATGATCACGTGCTTGATGCGGTCCTGCCGCCGGATATCCCAATCCCGAGCATCGCCGAAGTACAGCGCGCGCTGTATGACGCCACCAAAGAGGTCAGCGGCATGCCGGGCGAAGAGGTTAAACAGCGCCTGCGCACCGGCACGGTCGTCACAACGGATGACCGCAACTGGGAGCTGCGCTACTCCGCCTCCGCGCTGCGGTTCAACCTGAGCCGCGCGGTGGCGATCGATATGGAGAGCGCCACCATTGCCGCGCAGGGGTATCGCTTCCGCGTCCCTTACGGCACGCTGCTGTGCGTCTCCGATAAGCCGCTGCACGGCGAAATTAAGCTGCCGGGCCAGGCCAACCGTTTCTACGAAGGGGCAATCTCCGAACATCTGCAGATTGGTATTCGCGCCATTGATTTGCTGCGGGCAGAAGGTGACAGGCTCCATTCCCGCAAGCTGCGCACCTTCAACGAGCCGCCGTTCCGCTAATAACGATAAGGAAAAACAATGTCCAGCACATCTCCGATCTCTGCCCTGCGCCACTGGCTTGAGGCCAGCCATCTCGACGGGATGATCGTCCCGCGGGCGGATGCCTGGCAAAGCGAATACTGCGCGCCCTACGACGAAAAGCTGGCCTGGCTGACGGGCTTTGACGGCTCGGCCGGCGTGGCGCTGGTGCTGAAAAACAAAGCGCTGCTGTTCGTCGACGGGCGCTATCAGGTTCAGGCACGCGTTCAGGTCAATACGGATGAGGTTGAGATCCACCACCTTCACAACGAGCCGCTGGCAGAATGGCTGGCAGAAAACGTTGAGGCAGGAACCCGCATTGGCTTTGATGCGCTGTTGATGACAAATTCAGAGTTTGAGCAGCTGTCTGCCACGCCGTGCGAGCTGGTACCTCTGAAGACCTCGCCGTTTGACACCTTATGGACCGATCGCCCTGCCGCACCGGCGGGGCTTATCCGTGAAATGCCGGTTGAACACAGCGGTGAACGCAGCGCGGACAAACGTCAGCGCGTCGCCGCCGTGCTGGCAGAACACAATGCTGATTTCCTCGCCGTTACCCTGCCGGATAACATCGCCTGGCTGCTAAACGTGCGTGGCTCAGATATCCCCTTTAGCCCGGTTCCTCTTTCCTTCGCCCTGCTCAGCCGTGATGGTAGCGTTGAGTGGTTTGTTAACGACAATAAGCTCAGCGCCCTGCCTGACGGTGTGCGCAATGCGTTCACCGTTGCGCCGCAGGATACCTTTATTGAACGCTGCCAGCAGATTGCTGTAGGCAAACGGGTGATGATTGATGCCGATTCCGCGCCGGTGGCCCTGCGCTTCGCCGTTGAGCCACGGGGAGAAATTGTCTGGCGGACTGACCCCATCACCCTGATGAAAGCGACTAAAAATCCGGTCGAGCTGGCAGGCTATCGCGAGTGCCATCACCAGGACGGGGCCGCGTGGGTCAACTTCCTCGCCTGGCTGAGCCGTGAAGTGCCGCGGCGCGAGGCGGCAGGACAACCGCTCACCGAGCTGGACGCGCAGGCGCAGCAGCTTGCGTTCCGTCAACAGCAGCCGGGGTTCATCGAGCAGAGTTTTGCCACCATCTCCGCCTCTTCGAGCAATGCGGCGATGTGCCACTATCATTCGAGCGAGGCCAGCAATAAGCCTATCGGCTATAACCATTTTTACCTGAACGATTCCGGCGGCCAGTATGTTAACGGCACCACCGACGCCACGCGCACGCTGGCGTGGGGTAATGTCGATCCACAGCGGCGCCTGCACTACACCGCCGTGTTGAGAGGCTTTCTGTCGCTGATTACTCTGCAGTTCCCCTCTGGTACTCAGGGGCATCAGTTGGATGCCTTCGCGCGTCGCCCGCTGTGGGAGATGGGGCTGGATTACGATCACGGCACAGGGCATGGCGTGGGCCATCAGTTGCTGATCCACGAGAACCCGCATCGCATCGCCAAAAAGGTCAACCCGTGGCCGCTGGTGGCGGGCAATATCATGACGATTGAACCAGGATACTATCTGGGCGATAGCCACGGGATTCGCATTGAAAACCAGGTGGAGATTGTGGAGAGCCGTCCGGGGTTCTGCAAATTTGCCTCGCTGACGCTGATCCCGATCGACTTAAGTCAGGTTGAGCTGCATCTGCTGAGCGAGCAGGAAAAGCAGTGGCTGGATGCGTATCACCGGCAGGTACGCGAGGTGCTTTCACCTCTGGTGAACAGCGATGCGCGTCCGTGGCTGGTGGAAGCGACGGCGCCGATTGGTTTGTAATTTCGTGCGGTCTGGTGCCCTCACCCCAACCCTCTCCCACGGGAGAGGGTGCACACACTAAAAACGGCAACAAGGTTGCCGTTTTGCATTTACCTTGCGCAGAAAAGCAAAAAGCCTGCTTTAAAAGCAGGCTTTTTAAATTTGGCTCCTCTGACTGGACTCGAACCAGTGACATACGGATTAACAGTCCGCCGTTCTACCGACTGAACTACAGAGGAATCGTGTGAACGGGGCGCATATTATCGATGCTCCCCCATGATGTCAAAGGCAGAATGCACATTTCCGATCGTTTGCCGAATTATTCTCCACTTCGCGCAATTGTCAGGCATTCTTTCGCGGATATTTCCACAGCCAGCGCCCGCTGACCATCCGCCAGTAGAACAGCGCGCCCCGCACGGCCCAGTCGAGGAACATCCCCAGCCAGACGCCGACCACACCCCATCCGAGCATCACCCCGAGCGTATATCCCGCGACAACGCGACATCCCCACATGCCCAGCATCGATACCCACATCGCAAAGCGGGCATCGCGCGCCCCTTTCAGCCCGGCGGGCAATACCCATGAGGCCGCCCAGATAGGCATGAAGGCCGCGTTGAGCCAGATGAGGATCTTAACGACCTCTTTAACGTCGTCTTCGTGGGTATAGAACGAGGCCATCAGCCCGGCAAACGGCGCGGTTCCCCAGGCGATCAGCGTCAGCCCAATGGTCGACAGCCAGAACACGTGCCGCAGCTGCCGCTCCGCCTGGCCTATCTGCCCTTTCCCGAGCCGCTTACCCGTAATAATGGTCGATGCCGAACCCAGCGCGTTACCCGGCAGGTTAATCAGCGAGGCAATAGAGAAGGCTATAAAGTTACCGGCGATAACGTCGGTGCCCATCCCGGCGACAAACATCTGCGTGAGCAGCTTCCCGCCGTTGAATAACACCGATTCAATGCTGGCGGGAATGCCGATCCCCATCACTTCCCAGATAATGGCGAAATTAAAGGGGCGGAAATAGCTTTTTAGCGTCAGACGCAGGGAGGGGGTAATCCCCGCCATCAGTACCCCGATGATGGCTGCCGCACCGATATAGCGTGAAATGGTTAATCCTAGTCCGGCACCGACGAACCCCAGCCCCTCCCACGAGAACACACCGTAGATCAGCACGCTGCTGATAATGATATTCAGGATATTCATCCCGCCGTTGATCAGCAGCGGAATTTTGGTGTTGCCCGCCCCGCGCAGCGCGCCGCTGCCAATCAGCGCAATGGCCGCCGCCGGATAGCTTAAGACGGTCATTTCCAGGTAGGTCAGCGCCAGGTCTTTAACCTCGTTAGTGGCCTCCCCGGCGACAAAATCGATAATCTCTTTACCGAAATAGTGGATCACCGCCGCCAGAACGATCGAAAAAATGGTCATGATCATCAGCGACTGGCGGGCCGCCTCGCGTGCACGTTTGGGATCAAGCTTGCCGAGGCTAAAGGCCACCACCACCGTCGTCCCGAGATCTATGGCGGCAAAGAACGAGATCACCACCATGTTAAAGCTGTCCGCTAGCCCAACCCCAGCCATCGCCTCTTTCCCCAGCCAGCTTACCAGGAAGGTGCTCAAAACTCCCATCAGCAGAACGCAGGTATTTTCCAGGAAGATAGGCACGGCAAGAGGGGTGATTTCACGCCAGAACAGGACACGATAGCTTTTACGTTTTGCATACCATGGCGTGCGCGTTATCGCCTGGCGTAAGGAGGCAGTGACGTTCAAAATGGACCTTAGCGAGAAAAGTTGAAACTCCATTTCAAATGATGGGGGACAAATGCTAATCCTGCAAAGTATTTTCCAGAAAAAGATGTGTGGATTTACAACAAACTGACGACAGAATCAGCAATCAGTCGATTTTCCCTAAGATCAGGTTTGACAAAACTTTTTTCGCCGCTAAGATAAGCCTCCACAACGATTCCTCTGTAGTTCAGTCGGTAGAACGGCGGACTGTTAATCCGTATGTCACTGGTTCGAGTCCAGTCAGAGGAGCCAAATTTAAAAAGCCTGCTTTTAAAGCAGGCTTTTTGCTTTACGGATGAGGGAAAATGAACGCTCTGTTTGTCTACGGCACGCTGCGCCCGGGCCACGCTAATGCGCATATTCTTGAAAATATCGGCGGCGAATGGCTGGCCGGTTCCGTATCCGGCACGTTTTACGAACGCGGCTGGGGCGCCGCGGCGGACTTCCCGGGAATTGTGCTCCACCCTGACGGACCCCGCGTCGAAGGCTATCTGTTTATCTCGGATAACCTTGCCGCACACTGGCAAATGCTGGACGAATTTGAAGACGGCTACGATCGGGTTGAGGTCATGGTAACCACCCTTGAAGGCAAGCAGGTTCAGGCCTGGATTTATCAGCTACAGCCGCGTTCTGAATCATAAAAAAAGGCTCTCTGTCACCAGAGAGCCTTTTTCACTATTCGCTGCGATTACTCGCTTTTTGCTTCGCCGTTTTTGATTTCGCCCATCACTTTCAGCTTTTTAGAGATGTCACGACGCTCTTTGGACAGCTCAGCATTTTTGATGATGTAGTCATCAACGCGGTCTTCATAGTCGCTCTTCATGCTGGCGATGATGCCCTGAATAGCTTCAACGCTCATACCTGGCTTGATGTAGTCGCTCAGGTTGTCGAGCAGCAGAACACGTTTCTGGTTGTCACGGATCTTCTTCTCAACGTCCTGGATTTCACGCTGCAGCTTGTTTTTGCGGCGGAACAGGCGGACGAATTCCAGAACATCCTGGAATGAAGGCTTGGTAGTTTCCATTTTTATACCCCTGATAATGTGAGATTCGGATTCGTTAAGGCAACCGTTGTAACAATAACCTTACTGACAGCGGCTACGAATGACAATGAGTATATCGTTTAAAGCTATCATAACCCCAAATGCTGCTGAATCGAAGCAGCAGGCGTCACATAAGCCTTTTATTTGCGCAGCGCCCGGCAAATAAGGTGCGATAACAGCTCAAGCTGCCGCGCCAGTTCCATGCTCAGCCAGACGTAGCCATGAATAGGCGTTTCCGCCACGTTATCGCTCTGGCGTTCATTGATTAACTGCTTCAGCTCCGCGACGATCTCATTCAGCCGCTCGCTGTTGGCCAGTATCGGCTGCGGGTTCCCTTCATAGAGCGCATGGGCAATGGTCAACAGCGTTTGCTGCGTCATCTGCTGGGTCTCTCTGAGGGTCTGCGCGTTAAGCATCAACAGATGGCTGGGACGCGAGGCCCAGTGCGCGTTGATCTGCAGTTCAAGCATGCAGACCAGATTGCGGCTTACCGTCTGGATGGCTTCGAAAATCGATTTCTGAATATGGGTTTCTTTGCTGGCAGGCGTGATCAGGCCGCGCATTTTGACCACGTCGTTGAGGATCGTTTGCAGATGCTTTTCCAGCCGGGGACGTTCGACCAGATTCGGGGAAAAACCGGCCTGATAGACGCGGTTAAAGGCGGTGACGTAGTTCGCCATCTGAATACGCCAGTGCAGAAAAGCCCGCTGCGGCCAGATGCCGGTGAAGAGCATAGCCAGCAGTGACCCCAGGATAACATCCCCGCTTCGCCACAGCGCCGTGGTCATATCCCCGGCGGGCGCACCGACAACCACCGCGAGAGTAATCCCAATCAGCAAGGCCTGATAAGGCTTTTTGCCCAACGCCAGCCAGCCGCACAGGAACATGCCGGCCCCGCACCACGCCAGCATCACGGGAAATGAGATAAGCTCCAGCTTCAGGGCAATAAGCCCAAGGGCCGAGCCTAAAACCGTCCCGCCAATTCGCTCAAAGGCGCGTGGAACAACGTTCCCCCAAAACGAGATGGGCCCCATTACCACCACCAGGGTGATCAGCGGCCACGTCCCTTCCGGAACATCCAGCAAACGGACCAGTACAAACGTCAATACGAACGCCAGCGCGATGCGACATCCGTGCACCACGCGGTAATGTTTGTACAACCGAATTTCAAAAGGGGTTAATGATTTGTCGGGACGCACACCCGCTCTCCAGCTACACGGCAAATCACAATTGTACTGTGTTTTCAGCCGGGCGGATCGCTCCCGGCTGAAAAACCCTTCATTTAGCAGGCTTAAGCCGTTTTATGCTCTACCGCGATATACATTTCGATATCCCAGTAGCCGTCTGTATTGCCGTCATTGAGATAGCGTTCGAAGCAGGGTTTAAGCGCCATCTGGTACTTATTGTCCTGCAGCAGAGAGTTGAAGAACTGATACCACGGCGTGGCGAAGTCGTAGTTTTCCACGCGCGCCGTCGCCACGGCATAATCCCCGGCCGCGATTTCCGTCATCATGACGCCTTCGCTGTTTTCAGGAATAACGAAATCGTCCGGCACCGTAACGGCCGTATCGCAGCGCAGTTTTTCTGCCGGGACCTCATCCGGATTATCGTAGTAGACCGCAACCCACTCCAGCGGCTCAATGTGGCGCCCGTCCACCCACATCACCAGCTGTTCAAAGCCCTGTTTAACCGTTTGTTCCCAAGGTCCGACCAAATGAAAACCGGCAATCTTACGTTTCTGTTGCTGCTTGATGCTGTAGTCCATGCTGCCTCCATTTATTACTGTATATACATACACTATAAAGCGGATTTTGAGGGTTCAGCAAACGAGAAGTGTTTATTATGTGAGCAGACTCGCAACCCTGCCAGTCTGCCCATCAGCGGTTAAAGCGTGTGGTGGAGATAATCGCTCATGCGAGAGAACAGTCCGCCCTTATCAACGGCTTCCAGCGTCACCAGCGGCCAGTGCGCCACCACCTTGTCGCGGTCATAGAGCTGGATCTCCCCGACCCGCTGATGCGCAGCAATCGGCGCTTCCAGCTCTTTTTTATCCAGCACGTATTTGGCTTTGATGTTCGGCACTTCCGCTTTCGGCAAGGCCAGCCAGAAGTCCTGGTCGGTACCCAGTTTCACCTGCTCCTTATCGCCGTACCAGATACGCTCTGTCCCCACTTTTTTACCGCTATGCAGGATCTGCACCGTATCGAAGTTCTGCTGCCCCCAGTGCAGCAGTTTTCGGGCCTGGTCCTCACGCCCCTTCGGGCTGTCCGCCCCCATCACAACCGCGATTAAACGACGCTCCCCGTCAACGGCGGACGCAATCAGGTTAAAGCCCGCCCCCGAGGTATGTCCCGTTTTAAGGCCGTCCACGTTCATGGTTTTATCCCACAGCAGCCCGTTACGGTTTTGCTGGGTGATCCCGTTCCAGGTCAGGCTCTTTTCGCTGTACATATGGTAAAACTCAGGCTCGCCGTGAATGATGGCCCGGGAAAGTACGGCCAGGTCATAGGCCGAGCTGTGCTGGCCCGGCGCGTCCAGCCCGTGGACGGTTTCAAAGTGCGTATCGCGCAGGTTCAGCTTCTGCACGTAGTCGTTCATCATCTTCACAAACTGCGGCTGACCGCCCGCCACGTGATCGGCCAGCGCCACGCAGGCGTCGTTGCCGGAATCGACAATCAGACCGCGGCTTAAATCACGCACGCTGACGCGATCGCCCTCTTTCAGGAACATCAGCGACGAGCCGTCAAAAACCGGGTTGCCTTTTGCCCACGCATCACGCCCGACGGTGACAATGTCGTCCGGCGTAATGCGATGGCTATCAATGGCCCGATCAACCACATACCCCGTCATCAGCTTGGTCAGGCTCGCCGGATTGCGTTGTTGATGTTCGTTGCCCGCCGTTAAGATCTGACCAGTCGTGTAGTCCATCAGCACCCAGGAGCCAGCCTGAATGGCCGGAGGCTGCGGCGAAAAATCCAGTGGTTCGGCCGCAAAAGCAGATGAGACACTCGAAGCGAGTAAAGAAACAGCAATAAACAGACGGCGTTTCAACGGTATATCCTCAGGTCATTAAAAATCGATGACCTTTTTACGGGAGTTCTGATGTCGTTACCTGGCTTAATTGCAAAAAAATGTGACAGAACGCAGGTTTTTTCCTGAAGCTGGCGCGCAAATTTGCTCGACGGCGGTGCTTTTTATTCGGTCTGAACCGCACGATCGTTTACCATAGTGGCGTCATTTTTTAACAGGATGGTATTACTGGTGTCTGACTCTGCCGCTCGCCCGACTTTTTTATTCCATGACTATGAAACCTTTGGCGCACACCCGGCGCTGGACCGACCGGCGCAGTTTGCAGCCATCCGTACCGACGACGAATTCAACATTATTGGCGAGCCTGAGGTCTTTTACTGCAAACCGGCTGATGACTACCTGCCGCAGCCAGGGGCGGTCATGGTCACCGGGATCACGCCTCAGGAAGCGCGCGAGAAAGGCGTTAACGAGGCAGAATTCGCCCGACGCATCCACGATCTGTTTACCGTCCCCAATACCTGCGTGGTCGGTTACAACAACATCCGCTTCGATGACGAAGTGACGCGCAACATCTTTTATCGCAACTTCTACGATCCCTATGCCTGGAGCTGGCAGAACCGCAATTCACGCTGGGATTTGCTCGACATCATGCGCGCCTGTTATGCCCTGCGTCCTGAGGGCATTCACTGGCCGGAAAATGAGGAAGGGCTGACGAGCTTCCGGCTGGAACACCTGACGCGCGCCAACGGCATCGAGCACAGCAATGCCCACGACGCGATGGCGGACGTCTATGCCACCATTGCCATGGCGAAGCTGGTGAAAAACGCGCAGCCCCGGCTGTTTGAGTATCTGCTGAGCCACCGCAGCAAGCAGAAGCTCATGACCCTTATCGACGTGCCGCAGATGAAACCCCTGGTGCA
Source organism: Enterobacter sp. 61D5 (assembly GCF_034107965.1). Taxonomy (NCBI): domain Bacteria; kingdom Pseudomonadati; phylum Pseudomonadota; class Gammaproteobacteria; order Enterobacterales; family Enterobacteriaceae; genus Enterobacter; species Enterobacter sp. 61D5. The sequence goes on along the minus strand of NZ_JAWNFK010000002.1, from coordinate 24,986 downwards.
TATTTCCGGCATGTTTGGCGCCTGGCGCGGCAATACCAGCTGGGTCGCGCCGCTGGCGTGGCATCCGGACAACCGTAATGCGGTCATCATGGTGGATTTAGCCGGCGATATTTCGCCGCTGCTCGAGCTCGACAGCGATACCCTGCGCGAAAGGCTTTATACCCCGAAAAATGAACTCGGCGATCTGCCTGCGGTGCCGGTCAAACTGGTGCATATCAATAAATGTCCGGTACTCGCGCAGGCGAATACGCTGCGCCCGGAAGATGCGGACAGACTGGGCATTAACCGGCAGCACTGTCTCGATAACCTGAAAGTGCTGCGCGAAAACCCGCAGGTGCGCGAGAAAGTGGTCGCCATCTTTGCCGAGGCGGAGCCGTTCGTGCCCTCCGAAAACGTGGACGCCCAGCTCTACAACGGCTTCTTCAGCGATGCCGACCGCGCGGCGATGAATATCATTCTGCAAACCGAGCCGCGTAACTTACCGGCGCTGGATATTACTTTCGCCGATAAACGCATCGAAAAACTGATGTTTAACTACCGCGCGCGTAACTTCCCCGGCACGCTGGACGAGGCAGAGCAGGATCGCTGGCTGCAGCATCGTCGCAATGTCTTTACCCCGGAGTTCCTACAAGCCTACGCCAATGAGTTACAGAAACTTTACGTTCAGTATGAAGGTTACAGCGAGCAGCTGGCGCTGTTGAAAGCCCTGTATCAGTATGCACAGGAGATTGTTTAAGCCCGAATGACACGGTCTCACTTTCATATATGTGGGGTATCAGAGAGTATTTATGACATTTTTATGGCAGAAAAATGTCATAAGACATTCATTGCCCCTAAAAATCATGATAAAATCGCAACTTACATGATAACAGATTAACTTACTTTTAAAGCCTCTAAAATGATTTACTTACAACTCTTTGCACTACTTGTATTTGCTATTTCATCTCACAGATGGATCTTTTTAAAATCAATTACCACTAGCATTATTTTCGTACTGTTTGCTTTTTGGTATATTTCAAACATGTTTACTGGCTATGGTGTCACCGACGCCGTTTATTACCAGTTATTTAATACAGCACAAGGCACATCGCTTGATGATATTTACAGCAAGTTACAAGTCGGATTGATATTTATTATTATCATTTTGGCAACACTTGCATGTAGCGTATATTTAAAATACAAAAAAAAGGACTTACTCCCCCTAAAAAAAACAACATTCATTTGGTCTCTCATTTTAATTAGCATAATTCCATCACAGTTTATTTCGAACATTTACAACTCAACCAAAGACACCTTCTTTAATGATGGTGATGCCGCCGCAGTAAAAAAAGAATATAAAAAAGCAACTGCGCAATTAGATAAAAAATATAATTACGTTTTTATTTATGCCGAAAGTCTTGAAAACACATTCCAGAGCCTGGATGGAACAAATTACACGCCAGGCCTGAGCGCGCTTGCAAATAAATACATGCAGTTTACCAACATACGTCAACCACCAATCCGGGGCATTGGATGGACCATGGCGGGATTAGTAAATACTCAATGCGGTATTCCACTTATCATGGAACAAGGTAATTCTGGAGCGAGCTTTGTCAACTTCCTGGGTAAGGCTGACTGTGTAGCTTCATGGTTTGGAACTCAAGGCTATCAGACCGAATTTATTCGTGGTAGTCAGAAAGAATTCGCTGGGGGGGATAAATTCCTCGAGCAACATGGTTGGCAATCGCAGCACGATAAAAATTATTTCGCAGAAAACCTTCTTGCCACACCTGATGATGTCAGTGGATGGGGAATTCATGATGACTTATTGCTTAAGCATGCATGGGATGAATTTTCACGTATGTCCCAGCAGAAGCAACCGTTCCTGCTATCGCTCCTGACAGTAAATACGCACTCCCCGGAAGGGACATTTTTGAAAGCCTGTGAGAATCATGTACCTAAGAATGAGCAGTATCCTATGCTTGCCTCAGTGGCTTGTTCAGATTATCTGCTGACTGATTTTATAAATCGAATAACGAATAGTCCCTGGTTCGAGAATACTATCGTCGTGCTGGTATCAGATCATCTAATGATGGCAAATAGTGCCTCTCCTCTCCTCGATAAGGTGAACCAGGAGAGAAGAAACCGTTTCATTATTATCAAAAAAGATTTGAAACCCACTGTTAATAATACTGAAGGCACTTTACTCGATGTCTGGCCAACTGTCCTCGATTTATCTGGCGCAGCGGTGAAAGAGTTAGGGTTTGGAAGCAGCTTACTCGACAGTAAAAAGGGCAAATTGATAAAAAATTACGAACTTGGTCGGACTAAAGATTTCTTTGCCTATGCGTCGCAACTTTGGAACTACCCATCATTAAATGATGGAATTAAACAAACTAACAATGGGATAGCTATAGGTTCAGAGGAATATAGTTTACCTGTATATTCTGCTATTGAAGCTAATGGGCAATTGAAAGCATTATGGTTTGAAGCTTTTGCCATGAATGCCCAAAAGGTCATCCAAAAAGATAATGATTTATTCTATGCTAATCTTTGCAGAAATATGAACATCAATGAAGATGGTATTTGTTCTTATATTATATCCAGAAACTCGATAAAACAGGTTCGTGTTAACAGCACAGGAGTAGCATCAGAAAAAATCATTAACAAAAAACCGATCTTGTATCAAAGTGATATTTTAGGACTTTCTTCAGCCACCTATACTGCTACAAGTGGAGCTATGATAAATGACCGGGGTGTAAATTTAGGATATGGTTTTAACATCATAAAGCTGGGCTCAACTCATGAAGGTATTTCGTCTGATATTGACACAGTGGTGAATTATTCAACCTGTGTTTCAACCACCATTCCCGAAGATGAAATTACTGAATTTTTACAACAGCAGAAGGGGCCAGTCATTTTCGCATCCAATGACTCCGCAGTATGCGCTGACACTGCGCCAGTTGAAAAACTTGCTGACATTCTTAATACTCCTGAACTTTCAACATTGAAATTCAGGCAACAAGTGATTGGTATCTACAAATCAGGGCATAGCGAGATAATGAAAGGAATTCCAGATCTTCCCTTTGATATGTTCATTGATACAAGGAATTATAAATTAATTACTCTTTGTGAAGCATTTATGGATTGCCACTAGACAAGCACGTTACACTCTAGCATTTATTGAACAGTGGGGTCTTTTATAAGGGCCTCACTATTTCATCTAAATTTCTGCTTCCACTCTTTCCTCAGTAGCAAATTCACATTATTGAATCACACAAGCTCAGCTCTCTTTCCACCTCCCCGCCATTTACTGAATAAAGCCTAATAAAAGTAGGATAAAATAACCTCCGACTATATCGCAGGTTATAGAAATGTGGTTAGTAAGGACTTATTACCGGTTGTGCCATAGCAGGCGCATAAAATCAGATATTTGTCATCTTTTTTGTTACTAACGGTCCGTGAACGGGTTAATAAGATATGATAGTGATAACTGATTTCACACTTTATCCTTTTTAAAAGGATATTTTAATTATTTTTGTATATTCGCCGTATTTTTACCTACCGCATTCACATCGTAACGGAATCAGAACCACCTGTTTCTGTATTTGTAATTCAGGTCACCAAACTCCTCATACAGCAATTCACATAGATTTCTCAAGATCCCGCCTATTGTCCGGAGCAAAAAATATGTTATATCTAGAGTTCTGTCGGATGTGCGCTAAGTTCTTTTCGCCCCACATTGAAACCCCCTTTTGATTTCTGGTTTGACTCTTGCAGTTGCCAGACTACAAATTGTTAACAAATCAAAAAGAGTTTTAATAACCGACTCTAAGCTGATAGCCTTACTGACCCGCTAGCCTGGCTAGGGTTTTTAATGGCGTAAAAATGCCAGTCAGTGACTGGCATTAAGGATAATTACTGCATGTGGCAAAGTGATTACGCGACGTCTTCGTACTGAGGAACCGGGTTACGGAAGCTCTTCGTGACGCAGGCCAGGTAAATCAGGCCGATACCCGCCCAAATCAGGCCAAGCACCATAGAGCTCTCTTCCAGGTTAACCCACAGCGCGCCCACGGTCAGGGCACCGCACATCGGCAGGAACATATACTGGAAGTGATCTTTCAGCGTCTTGTTACGCTTTTCACGGATCCAGAACTGAGAGATAACCGACAGGTTAACAAAGGTGAACGCCACCAGCGCACCGAAGTTAATCAGCGCCGTTGCCATCACCAGGTCAAAGTTAATCGCCAGAAGCGCAATGGCACCGACCAGGATGATGTTCATTGCCGGGGTACGCCAGGTTGGATGAACGTAGCCGAAGAAGCTTTTCGGGAATACGCCATCGCGGCCCATCACGTACATCAGACGCGCAACGCCTGCATGCGCGGCCATACCGGATGCCAGTACGGTAATGGTGGAGAAGATCAGCGCGCCAACCTGGAACGCTTTACCCGCCACATAGAGCATGATTTCCGGCTGAGACGCATCCGGATCCTTGAAGCGGGAGATATCCGGGAAGTACAGCTGCAGGAAATAGGTCGAGAAAATAAAGATCAGACCGCCAATCAGCGCCGTCAGGAAGATTGCGCGAGGGATCACGCGCTCTGCATCTTTCGTTTCTTCAGACAGGTTGCTGATGCCGTCAAAACCGGTAAAGGAGAAGCACAGAATGGTTGCCCCGGTAATCATCGGGATCACATGGGCATCACCAGACCAGAACGGCTTGCTGCTCGCCAGAGTGCCGGCGCCTTCGCCGTGGAACACACCGTAAATCACCATGCCAAGAATAACGGCAATCAGGACAACCTGAAGGACGACGATCACGGAGTTAAAGTTGGCAACGGACTTAATGCTGCGCAGGTTAAAGGCGGTCATAAAGGCCACCAGCGCCACGACGAACATCCAGGATGGAATCGACGGCACCAGCGCTTCAAAATAAATTTTTGCCAGCAGAATGTTGATCATCGGCGCGAACAGGTAGTCGAGCAGCGAAGACCAGCCCACCATAAAGCCAACTGTCGGGCTGATGGATTTCTGGGCATAGGTGTAGGCGGAACCGGCAGACGGATAGCGACGCACCAGCTTACCGTAGCTCAGCGCGGTAAAGAGGATCGCAATCAGCGCGAAGCCGTATGCCGTCGGCACATGACCGTCTGTGAGGCCTGATACGATACCGAATGTATCGAACAGCGTCATCGGTTGCATATAGGCAAGGCCCATCATAACAACCGGAATCAACGTAAGCGTTTTACGTAATTCCACGCGAGAGGTGTTTGGAGTTGCGTTATGCGACATAGTTATTCTCCTTTACGGTGATAACCGCCACGTAAGCGAAAAATTGCCCCATTTCTTTCTTCCTCAGCGACAACAACTGTCGGATTTTAGTAAATATCTATCCGGTACGAAGCCCGGCCTCTTGGTTTTTAGTTTCGTTTCGTACATGCAAAAAAAAATAACCGACGCCTTTTATATCGTCGATTATTCATTTGGTTGCAGCGGCCGCATTTTGCCCCACATCGGATACAAAAGGCAATACTTTGCAACGCCCGGTCCGTTTTTCTTTTTGCTAACTGGCTGATTTCTGGACGTCGGGCTGAGAGTAAACGGCGGCGATAGCACTATTTGCTAAAATCTCGTCTCGCCACCAGGCGCTGGCCAGCCCGGCAGTTTGTTCATTCCAGCCTACCCACACCGATTCATTACTGCTTTGAGCAAGTACCTGTTTTTCAACAAGCGCGCCGCTGTCAATAAACCGCTGCGCCAGATAGCGCGGTAAATAGCCGCAGCCCAGGCCGCTTATTTGCAGTTCCAGCTTGGTTTTAAAGTCGAAAACGGTAATGGCTTCCTGCTCATCAAGCAGCTGCGAGGAGACCGAGCATTCCGGACGAGAGCTGTCCCCGACCACGATGGCGCGGTAGCCTTTAATCACGCGACGGTTAAGCGGCTCGGATTCCTGAGCCAGCGGGTGATGGGGCGCCACGGCAAATACCTGCTCCAGCACGCCCAGCCGGGCAAAACCAAAATCACTCAGCTGGGGAGGCTCATGGAGTGCACCGACGAAAATGTCCGCCCTGCCCTGCGTTAAGGCATCCCAGGAGCCACCCAGCACGCCGTTGATAAAGATGAGACGGGTCACGCTGTGGTGTTGATAGAAGGCTTCAATCAGCGGCGTCAGGAGAGAAAACGGAAAGGTATCATCCACGCCAATAACCAGCTCGTTTTCCCATCCCTGATGGAGTTTTACGGCCTGTTTTTCGAGCTCACGAACGGTATGGAGGACTTCGCGGCCTTTTTCCAGCAGCATCTGTCCGGTACGGGTGAAACGTGCGCGGTGTCCGGAGCGATCGAGGATCTGGATATTGAGATCGCTTTCCAGTTTTTGAACGGTATAGCTCAGCGCAGATGGGGTTTTGTAGAGCTTTGCTGACGCAGCGGCAAAGCTCCCCTCTTTTTCCAGAGCATCCAGAATAATAAGAACATCCAGCAGCGGTTTCATGCTCGCCCCCCTTCTGGTGCGCGATCGTCTCCGCTGCGGGTCTTATTCCATGGGCATCACCAGCGGATCGGGATACTGATACTCAAACCCCAGCTCATGACAAATTCGATTGCCATCAACAATTTTGCCTTTGCTGCCATCCTTTACCTCACCAAAAACCGGCGGAGCCAGGCCCAGCTGACGTGCCATCAGCGGGTAAAACGTGCTGCGTGCCGGATGAGAAGGTGCACATATATTATAGATGTGTCCACCTTTCGGAGCCTGTAAGAGTAGCTCAATCGCAGCAACAACATCGTCAAGATGCACAAGATTGACGACATGCTGGCCGTCTGGCGCAGACTTACCGGCAAAAAAGCGTCCAGGATGGCGGCCAGGGCCCACCAGCCCCGCCAGACGGACGATATCGACCTGCGTGCCGGGAAGATTATGCAGCCAGTCTTCCAGCTCTTTCAGAACCTGACCGCTCGCCGTAACGGGACGGCGCTCTGAACTCTCTTTAACAACGCCCTCAACCTCGCCATAGACCGACGTCGAGCTGGTAAAAATGATGCGCGGAACATGGTGCGCCAGCGCGCTGTCGACGATCTCCTGCATCGCCTGCAGATAAAACGACTCGCCCGGGCCACTGCGCCGCGCGGGGAGCGTGATCACCAGCGCATCGACATTCATCAGCGTGTCCAGATCGTCAGCATCACACACCAGCTCCGGTTCAAGGCGCAGCTCAACGCCGTCAATACCGCACATGCGCGCTGCCTCTACCCCATCCGCCGTGGTTTTGCTCCCGGTCACCTGCCAGCCTTTCGCGGCTAATGACATCGCCAGCGGCATTCCCAGCCATCCTAAACCGACAATCGCGACCTTTTTCATGCGAATTCTCCTGACTCTTACTCGTCTTTTATAAGGCTACGCCAGCCCGGCAGAACACACAATTCATAGCATCAATATGAAATGAATTAATGATCAAAAAAAGCCCTTGCAATATGTCGTACAACTGGTTTAGGTTAAAAGACATCAAATGAATAAGCATTCATCGAGAATTTATATGACACGCGTTCAATTTAAACACCACCATCATCACCATCATCCTGACTAGTCTTTCAGGCGATGTGTGCTGGAAGACGTTTGGATCTTCCAGTGGTGCATGAACGCATGAAAAAGCCCCCGGAAGATCTTCTTCCGGGGGCTTTTTTTTGGACCGAATTCAGACAGGTTAAAATAGGTTAACGAGGAATAAAGAATGTTAGATAACTCACGCTTACGCATAGCTATTCAAAAATCAGGCCGTTTGAGCGACGATTCACGCGAACTGCTGGCCCGCTGCGGGATTAAAATTAACCTGCACACCCAGCGCCTGATTGCTCTGGCTGAAAACATGCCCATCGACATTCTGCGCGTGCGTGATGACGATATTCCCGGCCTGGTCATGGATGGCGTCGTTGACCTCGGCATTATCGGGGAAAACGTGCTGGAAGAAGAGCTGCTGACCCGCCGTGCGCAGGGCGAAGATCCGCGTTACTTCACACTGCGTCGTCTGGACTTCGGCGGCTGCCGCCTGTCGCTGGCTACGCCGGTTGACGAAGCGTGGGACGGCCCGGCCGCGCTGAACGGCAAACGTATTGCCACCTCTTACCCTCACCTGTTAAAGCGTTATCTCGACCAGAAAGGCGTGCAGTTTAAATCCTGCCTGCTGAACGGCTCCGTTGAAGTGGCGCCGCGTGCGGGTCTGGCGGACGCCATCTGTGACCTCGTCTCTACCGGCGCGACGCTGGAAGCCAACGGCCTGCGCGAAGTGGAAGTGATCTACCGCTCTAAAGCGTGCCTGATTCAGCGCGACGGCGAGATGGCCGACGCCAAGCAACAGCTGATCGACAAGCTGCTGACCCGTATTCAGGGCGTGATTCAGGCGCGTGAGTCCAAATACATCATGATGCACGCCCCAACCGAGCGTCTGGATGAAGTGATTGCCCTCCTGCCGGGCGCTGAGCGCCCAACCATCCTGCCGCTGGCGGGCGATCAGCAGCGCGTGGCGATGCACATGGTGAGCAGCGAAACCCTGTTCTGGGAAACCATGGAAAAACTGAAGGCGCTGGGCGCAAGCTCCATCCTGGTGCTGCCTATTGAGAAGATGATGGAGTAATGGCCATGAGCTTTAACACAATCATCGACTGGAATACGTGTAGCGACGCACAGCAGCGCGAGCTGCTGATGCGCCCGGCGATTTCCGCCTCAGAAAGCATCTCACGCACCGTGGCGGAGATCCTGAACAACGTAAAAGCCCGCGGCGATGACGCGCTGCGTGAATACAGCGCAAAGTTTGATAAGACGGAAGTCGGCGCATTACGGGTAACCGAGCAGGAAATCATTGAGGCCAGCAACCGTCTGGGTGACGACATCAAACAGGCGATGGCCGTCGCGGTGAAAAACATTGATACCTTCCACACCGCGCAAAAGCTGCAGACCGTGGATGTTGAAACCCTGCCCGGCGTGCGATGCCAGCAGGTCACGCGCCCGGTTGCATCCGTCGGCCTCTATATTCCCGGCGGCTCTGCCCCGCTTTTCTCCACCGTACTGATGCTGGCGACTCCCGCACGCATTGCCGGGTGTCAGAAAGTGGTGCTGTGCTCACCGCCACCGATTGCCGACGAGATCCTTTATGCGGCGAAGCTGTGCGGCGTGCAGGCGGTCTATAAAGTAGGCGGCGCGCAGGCGATTTCGGCCCTGGCATTCGGCACAGACTCCATTCCTAAGGTCGACAAAATTTTTGGTCCGGGCAATGCGTATGTAACCGAAGCCAAGCGCCAGGTCAGCCAGCGTCTGGACGGCGCGGCCATCGATATGCCTGCCGGCCCGTCTGAGGTACTGCTGATTGCCGACAGCGGCGCAACGCCGGACTTCGTCGCCTCCGACCTGCTTTCTCAGGCGGAACACGGCCCGGACTCGCAGGTCATCCTGCTGACGCCGGATGCCGATATGGCGAAGCGCGTGGGCGAAGCCGTGGAGCGCCAGCTTGCCGACCTGCCCCGCGCCGACACGGCACGTCAGGCGCTAGCGGCCAGCCGCCTGATTGTGGCGCGCGATCTGGATCAGTGTATTGCCATCTCCAACCAGTACGGCCCGGAGCACCTGATCATTCAGACCCGCAGCGCGCGCGATCTGGTTGACAGCATTACCAGCGCGGGCTCGGTGTTCCTCGGCGACTGGTCACCGGAGTCCGCGGGCGATTACGCCTCCGGCACCAACCACGTGCTGCCCACGTATGGCTACACCTCTACCTGTTCGAGCCTGGGCCTGGCGGATTTCCAGAAACGCATGACCGTGCAGGAGCTCTCCCGTGAAGGTTTTGCGTCACTGGCGTCTACTATTGAAACCCTGGCCGCCGCCGAGCGGCTGACCGCCCACAAAAATGCCGTTACGCTGCGCGTTGCAGCCCTGAAGGAGCAAGCATGAACATTGAAGAATTAGCCCGCGAAAATGTCCGTCGCCTGACGCCCTATCAGTCTGCGCGTCGTCTGGGCGGTAAAGGGGATGTCTGGCTGAACGCCAACGAATTCCCGACGGCGGTGCAGTTTGAACTGTCGCAGCAAACGTTGAACCGCTATCCGGAATGTCAGCCAAAGGCCGTTATTGAAAACTACGCGCAGTATGCTGGAGTGAAGCCGGAGCAGGTGCTGGTCAGCCGCGGCGCGGATGAGGGCATTGAACTGCTGATCCGCGCCTTCTGCGAGCCGGGCAAAGACGCGGTGATGTACTGCCAGCCTACCTACGGCATGTACAGCGTCAGCGCGGAAACCTTCGGCGTGGCGTGTCGCAACGTGCAGGCGCTGGAGAACTGGCAGCTGGATTTGCAGGGCATTGCCGACAATCTCGATGGCGTAAAAGTGGTGTTTGTCTGTAGCCCGAACAACCCGACCGGACAGATTATCAACCCGCAGGATATTCGCACCCTGCTGGAGATGACACGCGGTAAAGCCCTGGTGGTGGCCGACGAAGCCTACATCGAGTTCTGCCCGCAGGCGACGCTGGCAGGCTGGCTGGAAGAGTATCCGCACCTGGTGGTGCTGCGTACGCTGTCGAAGGCTTTCGCCCTTGCGGGTCTGCGCTGCGGATTCACCCTGGCGAATAAAGAGGTCATCGACCTGCTGCTGAAAGTGATCGCCCCGTACCCGCTCTCAACGCCGGTTGCCGATATTGCGGCACAGGCGCTGACGCCACAGGGGATCAACGCGATGCGCGAGCGCGTGGCGCAAATCCTGGAGGAACGTCAGTATCTGGTGACCGCCCTGAAGGATATCCCTTGCGTGGAGCAGGTATTCGACTCGGAAACTAACTACATCCTGGTGCGCTTCACCGCATCGAGTGCCGTATTTAAATCTTTATGGGATCAGGGCATTATCTTACGAGACCAGAATAAACAACCTTCTCTGAGCGGTTGCCTGCGCATTACCGTAGGCACCCGTGCAGAGAGCCAGCGCGTGATTGACGCCCTGAAAGCGGAGAAAGTATGACCCAGAAGATCCTTTTCATCGATCGTGACGGCACCCTTATTTCGGAGCCACCAGCCGATTTTCAGGTCGATCGATTCGACAAGCTGGCTTTTGAACCGGACGTGATCCCGGTGCTGCTCAAGCTGCAAAAAGCAGGCTTTAAGCTGGTAATGATCACCAACCAGGATGGTCTGGGTACCGACAGCTTCCCACAGGTGCACTTTGACGGCCCGCATAATCTGATGATGCAGGTGCTGACCTCTCAGGGCGTGGTATTTGATGAAGTGCTGATTTGCCCGCACATGCCAGCCGACGAGTGTGACTGCCGTAAGCCAAAGGTGAAGCTGGTAGAGCGCTACCTGGCTGAAGATGTGCTGGATAAAACCAACAGCTATGTTATCGGCGATCGCATCACCGATATTACGCTGGCGGAAAACATGGGCATCGCGGGGCTGCGCTACGACCGTAACAACCTTAACTGGGCGAAGATTGGCGAACAGCTGACAAAACGCGACCGCTATTCCCACGTTGAGCGCAACACCAAAGAGACGCAGATTGATGTGAAGGTCTGGCTGGACCGTGAAGGCGGCAGCAAGATCCACACCGGAGTCGGTTTCTTCGATCACATGCTGGACCAGATTGCCACCCACGGCGGTTTCCGCATGGAAATTACGGTAAAAGGCGATCTCTACATAGACGATCACCACACCGTGGAAGATACCGGCCTGGCGCTGGGTGAAGCCCTGAAGCTGGCGCTCGGCGACAAGCGCGGCATTAACCGTTTCGGCTTTGTCCTGCCGATGGACGAGTGTCTGGCGCGCTGCGCGATGGACATCTCCGGCCGTCCGCACCTGGAATACAAAGCTGATTTCACCTACCAGCGCGTGGGCGATCTGAGCACCGAAATGGTGGAGCACTTCTTCCGCTCCTTGTCCTACACCATGGGCCTGACGCTGCACCTGAAGACCAAGGGCAAGAACGACCACCACCGCGTGGAGAGTCTCTTCAAAGCCTTTGGCCGTACCCTGCGCCAGGCAATTCGCGTGGAAGGTGACGCCCTGCCTTCATCGAAAGGAGTGCTGTAATGAACGTGGTCATTCTGGATACCGGATGCGCCAACCTGAACTCCGTCAAATCGGCGATAGCGCGCCACGGCTATGAGCCGGTGGTAAGCCGTGACCCGGACGTGGTGCTGCGCGCCGACAAACTCTTTTTACCGGGCGTGGGCACCGCGCAGGCGGCGATGGATCAGATTCGCGAACGCGAGCTGGTCGACCTGATCAAAGCCTGTACCCAGCCGGTGCTAGGCATATGCCTGGGCATGCAGATCCTGGGCCGCCGCAGCGAAGAGAGCAACGGCGTTGACCTGCTGGGCATTATTGACGAAGACGTGCCGAAAATGTCCGACCACGGCCTGCCTCTGCCGCATATGGGCTGGAACCGCGTTTACGCCAAAGCGGGCGATCGGCTGTTTCGCGGCATCGAAGACGGCGCGTATTTTTACTTCGTGCACAGCTACGCCATGCCGGTGAACGTGAATACGATCGCCCAGTGCACCTACGGTGAGGCATTCACGGCGGCCGTACAGAAAGACAATTTCTTCGGCGTGCAGTTTCACCCGGAGCGCTCTGGCGCCGCGGGCGCGCAGCTGCTGAAAAACTTCCTGGAGATGTGATGATTATTCCCGCATTAGATTTAATTGACGGTACGGTTGTCCGTCTGCATCAGGGCGATTACGGCCAGCAGCGCGACTACGGAAACGACCCGCTGCCGCGTCTGCAGGATTATGCCGCCCAAGGTGCGCAGGTACTGCACCTCGTGGATTTGACGGGCGCGAAAGACCCGGCGAAACGCCAGATCCCGCTGCTTAAACAACTTGTTGCGGGTGTTGATGTTCCCGTCCAGGTCGGTGGCGGCGTGCGTACGGAAGATGACGTCGCGGCGCTGCTGGACGCTGGCGTGGCCCGCGTGGTGGTGGGTTCAACCGCCGTGAAAGATCCTGAGACCGTGAAAGGCTGGTTCCGCCGCTTTGGCGCCGATGCCCTGGTCCTGGCGCTGGACGTGCGTATTGATGAACAGGGTAATAAGCAGGTGGCCGTTAGCGGTTGGCAGGAAAATTCCGGCGTGACGCTGGAAGAGCTGGTCGATATCTATCTTCCCGTTGGTCTGAAGCACGTGTTGTGCACGGACATCTCCAGGGACGGAACGCTGGCGGGCTCCAACGTCTCGCTGTATGAAGAGGTCTGCGCGCGTTATCCGCAGGTAGCGTTCCAGTCGTCTGGCGGTATCGGTGATATAGAGGACGTGGCCGCGCTGCGCGGTACCGGTGTGCAGGGTGTGATTGTGGGCCGGGCCCTGCTGGAAGGTAAATTTACTGTGACGGAGGCGATTCAATGCTGGCAAAACGGATAATTCCTTGCCTGGACGTACGCGATGGTCAGGTCGTGAAAGGCGTGCAGTTCCGCAACCACGAGATCATTGGCGACATCGTCCCGCTGGCAAAACGCTATGCCGATGAAGGCGCCGACGAGCTGGTCTTTTACGACATCACCGCCTCCAGCGATGGCCGCGTGGTCGATAAAAGCTGGGTGGCACGCGTGGCGGAAGTGATCGACATTCCATTCTGCGTGGCGGGCGGGATTAAGTCCGCTGACGACGCCGCCAAAATTCTCTCGTTTGGCGCCGACAAGATTTCTATCAACTCCCCTGCCCTGGCCGACCCGGAGCTCATTACCCGCCTCGCCGATCGTTTTGGCGTGCAGTGTATTGTGGTTGGGATCGACACCTGGTATGACGCCGCAACGGGCAAGTACCACGTAAACCAGTACACCGGGGATGAAAGCCGCACGCGCGTGACGCAGTGGGAAACGCTCGACTGGGTGCAGGAAGTGCAGAAGCGTGGCGCGGGCGAGATTGTCCTCAACATGATGAACCAGGACGGCGTGCGTAACGGGTATGACCTCGGGCAGCTGAAAAAAGTCCGTGCGGTCTGCCACGTTCCGCTGATTGCCTCCGGCGGCGCGGGCACCATGGAACACTTCCTTGAAGCCTTCCGCGATGCGAACGTGGACGGCGCGCTGGCCGCGTCCGTGTTCCACAAACAGATTATTAATATTGGTGAGTTGAAAACGTACCTGGCCGACCAGGGCGTGGAGATCAGGGTATGTTAACAGAGCAACAACAGGCGCAGCTGGACTGGGAAAAAACTGACGGATTACTGCCGGTGGTTGTCCAGCATGCCGTCTCAGGCGAAGTGCTGATGCTGGGGTATATGAACCAGGACGCGCTGGCGAAAACGATCGACAGCGGCAAAGTGACCTTCTACTCGCGCACGAAACAGCGCCTGTGGACCAAAGGGGAAACCTCTGGCCATTTCCTGAATGTTGTGAGCATTACGCCAGACTGCGACAACGACACCCTGCTGGTGCTGGCAAACCCAATCGGCCCAACCTGCCATAAGGGCACCAGCAGCTGCTTCGGCGAGACGAGTCACCGGTGGTTGTTCCTGTATCAACTGGAACAGCTGCTGGCAGAGCGTAAAACGGCGGATCCTGAAAGTTCCTACACCGCGAAGCTGTACGCCAGCGGCACAAAGCGTATTGCACAGAAGGTGGGTGAAGAAGGCGTTGAAACCGCACTGGCCGCGACCGTACATGACCGCGATGAGCTGACGAATGAAGCGTCTGATTTGATGTACCACCTACTGGTTCTGCTGCAGGATCAGGAGTTGGATTTGACGGCCGTGATTGAAAATCTTCGCAAACGTCATAAATAAAAAAACCGGGGATTATCCCCGGTTTTTTTAATCTGCAAATCAGGCTTTGGGTTTGTAGTTGCGTAAGGCGTTACGGCTAAGCAGGACGCCCGAACCGACCATCGCGCCAAGCAACACGGCAAGGACCAAAATAACAGCTTTTTTCGGGCTGTCGCGACGGACTGGCAGATCAGGCTTCATGACGTAACGATAAACATGGATGGTGTCCGGGTTTACGTTCAGGTTTTGGATATCCAGCAGGTTTCGCTTGGTCTGGTAATAAGCCGTTGAGAAGACCAGGGGACGAGAAGCTTCATTGTCAATCATCGACTTCAGCCCCTCGCTTCCCAGCAGGAATAACGTCTCTTGAGTTACATCCTGTGTCTGCTGTAGCTGCGGAGAGGTAATTTTCGCTGCTTCGGCGTTCTTTAGTGCCTCTGCAATCTGTTTGATACGCAGATCTTTTTGCTCCTGAGCGACCTTCTCCTGGTTTTGCAGAGAATCATTAAGGGTCTTGATCTGCTGTTTGATGTTGTCCTTAAGGTCAACGGCCAGTTCTTTCGCAGTTTGCTCATCAACCTGCTGAATGTACTGCGCCAGCTGCTTCTGAGCCGCTTCTGCAGAGGTACTGGTGTAGGAAACACTTAGCGGTAGCGGCTGTGCAGTCGAGGTCGGAGCGATGGTCAGTTTTTCAGGTTCCTCCTGATTCTCAAGCGCCTGAGATAATGCCGAGAACGAAGAATTAAAACGGCCAATCGCGCGCGTTTGAATGTCGAGCATTGAGGGTGCAGCACTGCCATAGAGAATGTTCAATGCATTTGAATAGGCCGCTATCTGGGCAGCATCAGGCTGTGCAATAATCGCACTGGAGGTCCATTTCTCCTTTGCGACCGATAAATATCCAATTGCCAGGGCGATAAAAACAACAACAAAGGTTGCTATCATCCACTTCCCACGCCACAGTTGCAGCATTAAATCAAGTAAATCAATTTGCTCAGGGTCATTGCTTCTACTGACCTGGCTATTGTTGTTTTGTGTCATACAATCCCTAACAGATGAAAAAGGGCAAACAGAATGATGTCTGCTTAGTTTATCTGTTACTGGCGATTTTTCTATAAGAATCCGATGAGTTAAATCGGAAAGATGGGTTATGTAACTTCGACCCTTCGCGCTATCATAGACACCATGTGATGCGCTATGGCATCTGTAAGAAAAAGGTTTATGAGGGAAGCTATGAAATTTTTGGTCACGGGCGCTGCAGGTTTTATCGGTGCGAATGTCAGCAAACGCCTCCTTGAGGCCGGTCATCAGGTTGTTGGTATCGATAACCTCAATGAATACTACGATGTCAACCTGAAGCTGGCACGCCTGGAACTGTTAAAATCTGAGAGTTTCACCTTCCACAAGCTGGAATTAGCCGACCGCGAAGGTATGGCCAAGCTTTTCGCCAGTGAGAAATTTGATCGTGTCATTCACCTGGCCGCACAGGCAGGCGTACGCTACTCCCTGGAAAATCCGCACGCCTATGCAGATGCCAACCTTATCGGCCATCTCAATGTGCTGGAAGGCTGCCGCCATAATAACGTTCAGCATCTTCTGTATGCCTCATCCAGCTCCGTATATGGCCTCAACCGCAAGATGCCTTTCTCCACTGACGATTCCGTGGATCACCCGGTATCGCTCTATGCCGCGACCAAAAAAGCCAATGAACTGATGTCGCATACCTATTCGCATCTCTACAATCTGCCGACCACCGGCCTGCGCTTCTTCACAGTTTACGGTCCGTGGGGACGCCCGGACATGGCCCTGTTTAAGTTTACAAAGGCGATGATTGAGGGCAAAAGCATCGATGTCTATAACTACGGTAAGATGAAGCGCGACTTCACGTATATTGATGACATCGCTGAAGCAATTATTCGTCTGCAGAATGTTATTCCCCAGTCTGACATAAACTGGACCGTTGAGACCGGCTCCCCGGCAACCAGCTCAGCACCTTACCGGGTTTATAACATCGGTAACAGTTCGCCAGTAGAACTGATGGATTACATTACCGCCCTGGAAGACGCGCTGGGTAAAAAAGCAGAGAAAAACATGCTGCCTCTCCAGCCAGGCGACGTACTGGAAACCAGCGCAGACACTAAAGCACTGTATGACGTGATTGGTTTTAAACCGCAAACCTCAGTCAAAGACGGAGTAAAGAATTTCGTTGACTGGTATCGCGATTTCTACAAGGTCTGAAAATAAAAAACCCGGCAATTCAGCCGGGTTTTTTACAGGATAAAGCAGAGAATCAGTCGCTACCAAACAGATCGCGGGAATAAACCTTATCCGCTACATCAGCCAGCTCTTCCGCCATGCGGTTTGAAATGATGACATCGGCTTCTTTCTTAAAGGCATCCAGATCGCGGATCACCCGGGAATTGAAGAACTGATCGTCCGGCATGGCAGGCTCATAAATAACAACCTCAACCCCTTTCGCCTTAATGCGCTTCATGATCCCCTGAATGGAAGAGGCGCGGAAGTTATCGGAGCCACTCTTCATGATCAGACGGTACACACCAACAACTTTCGGTTGACGCGCAAGGATGGAGTCGGAGATGAAATCTTTACGAGTACGGTTAGCGTCAACAATCGCCGAAATGAGGTTATTCGGTACAGCCTGATAGTTTGCCAGCAGTTGCTTAGTGTCTTTTGGCAGGCAATAGCCGCCGTAGCCAAATGACGGGTTGTTGTAGTGGTTGCCAATGCGCGGGTCGAGACACACCCCTTCAATAATCTGGCGGGTATTCAGACCAAGACTTTCTGCGTAGCTGTCGAGCTCATTGAAATAAGCTACTCGCATTGCCAGGTAGGTATTCGCGAAGAGCTTAATCGCCTCAGCCTCAGTGGAGTCGGTAAACAACACCTGAATATCTTTCTTCACTGCGCCTTCCTGAAGCAGCGCAGCAAAGCGTTCAGCGCGCTCAGAACGTTCGCCAATAACGATACGCGAAGGATGCAGGTTATCGTAAAGCGCTCTCCCCTCACGCAGGAATTCCGGCGAGAAGAAGATATTATCAATACCGAATTTTTCTTTAATGGATTTGGTAAAACCGACAGGAATGGTCGATTTAATGACCATTACCGCATCAGGGTTGATCTCGATAACGTCTTTGATCACCGCCTCTACAGTTGAGGTGTTGAAGTAGTTGGTTTTAGGATCGTAGTCAGTAGGCGTGGCAATGATGACGTAATCCGCATCGCGGTATGCATCTTCTTTATCTGTCGTGGCGCGGAAATTCAGCGGTTTATTGCTGAGATAGTCCTGGATTTCTTTATCCACAATCGGCGATTTTTTCTGATTGAGCATATCCACTTTGGCCTGGACGATATCCAGCGCAACCACTTCATGATTCTGAGCAATCAGAATGCCGTTAGAAAGACCGACATACCCTGTTCCGGAGATTGTTATTTTCATTCGCTAATGACTTCTGTGAGTTAACTGTACTGATGGCCGCCAGACCATCGCGATAAACATAACTGTTGGGCTTTGTACCTCCTGGCAAACTGAGCTGTCAAGGCAAACCAGGAGTAATCACTACGAGCGGGGCGAGATTCAGACTACTTCGAATAACAGGCGACATTTTTTGCATAAAAAAACCCGGAGACAGGCTCCGGGTTTTGATTACAGCGAGTAAGTTAACTTATTCCATCCATTCAGTATGGAATACGCCTTCTTTATCGGTGCGTTTGTAAGTATGCGCACCAAAGTAGTCACGCTGGGCCTGAATCAGATTAGCAGGCAGAACGGCCGCACGGTAGCTGTCGTAGTAGGCTACTGCAGCAGAGAAGGTCGGAACCGGGATACCGTTCTGAACAGCGTAGGCAACCACGTCACGCAGCGCCTGCTGATATTCGTCCGCAATTTTCTTGAAGTACGGTGCCAGCAGCAGGTTGGCGATACCGGCGTTTTCAGCATAGGCATCAGTGATTTTCTGCAGGAACTGCGCACGAATAATGCAACCCGCACGGAAGATCTTCGCGATTTCACCGTAGTTCAGATCCCAGTTGTTCTCGTCTGACGCCGCACGCAGCTGAGAGAAGCCCTGCGCGTAAGAAACGATTTTACCCAGATACAGGGCACGACGCACTTTTTCAACAAATTCGGCTTTGTCACCCGCTGGTTTAGCCTGTGGGCCAGACAGCACTTTAGACGCCGCGACGCGCTGCTCTTTCAGGGAAGAGATGTAACGCGCGAAGACGGATTCGGTGATCAGAGACAGCGGTTCGCCCAGATCCAGAGAGCTCTGGCTGGTCCATTTACCGGTACCTTTGTTCGCAGCTTCATCCAGAATCACATCAACCAGGTATTTACCCTCTTCATCTTTTTTCGTGAAGATATCTTTGGTGATGTCGATCAGGTAGCTGTTCAGCTCGCCTTTGTTCCACTCGGTAAAGGTTTCAGCCAGCTCTTCATTAGAGAGGTTCAGACCGCCTTTCAGCAGGGAGTAAGCTTCGGCAATCAGCTGCATGTCGCCGTATTCGATGCCGTTGTGCACCATTTTCACATAGTGACCTGCACCGTCGGCACCGATATAGGTTACGCAAGGCTCACCATCTTCAGCCACGGCTGCAATTTTGGTCAGGATAGGCGCAACCAGTTCGTACGCATCTTTCTGGCCGCCAGGCATGATAGATGGGCCTTTCAGCGCGCCCTCTTCACCGCCGGAAACACCGGTACCGATGAAGTTGAAGCCTTCTGCGGACAGCTCACGGTTACGACGAATGGTGTCCTGGAAGAAGGTGTTACCGCCATCAATGATGATGTCACCTTTTTCGAGGTAAGGCTTCAGGGAGTCGATAGCGGCATCGGTACCTGCGCCAGCTTTCACCATTAACAGGATACGACGAGGCGTTTCCAGAGACTCAACGAACTCTTTCACAGTATAGAAAGGAACCAGTTTCTTGCCTGGATTCTCGGCAATGACTTCTTCGGTCTTATCACGGGAGCGGTTGAAAACGGAGACGGTATAACCACGGCTTTCGATGTTGAGCGCCAGGTTGCGCCCCATCACTGCCATACCGACAACGCCGATCTGTTGCTTGGACATTACATACTCCTGTCAGGTGTGGTCACCGCGACTTATGCGCGGCTTGAAATGTGGCTTAGATGTTAACTCAGGATCAAGGTATGGAGATAGCGGAAGATGCTTTTCAGGAAGCTATCGAACAAATGCTTTTGCAAAAGAAGGATCAAATGGCCCCTCTTTCACTTCCATCATGAGCGCTCGGGAGGACAAACATCTTACACTGTGTATGTCACCAGGGGAGAATTCCACGATTTTTACGCCGCTACTATCACCAGCCGTAAATTCTTTGATAACTTCGCCACTATCGCTGTGTAAACAGACCTGTATTTCGCCTTGCATGACAACAAACATTTCCCATTGATGAGAAAGTTCATGATAGTGGGGTTCTACAAAGCTGCCTTTAACTAAAGCAATTAACAACCGCTGTACTTTATCCTGATGGGAATCGTGCATCAAAAGGTGAGAACGCAGGCGCGTTGATTCCTCGGCTTGTTTATATAAATCTTCGAGTTGCTCATAATCAATTAGTCGCATTATATGCCTCCAGCCTCATTTCAATCGTCTGTGCCGCAGATTCGACAGAAAACTGCGCCTTCAATAATTGATTAGCTCCTCGTCCAAGCTCATGACGCATATTGATATCATTAAGCATTAGTAATGCTGACTGATAAAGTTTGTCATCCTCACCATTGATGTGAATGAATCCGGCATGATTTTGATTCACAATTTCGAGTAAATCATTACCAGCATTAACGCTTCCTAATATAGGCAAGGCCTGTACCATATAGCCCAATAGCTTGCCAGGGAAATTATGTGAGGAATGACAAGCTGAAAGCGAAAACAGGCCAACATCAACTTCCGAAAGAATATTTTTAAATTCTTCCTGATCTACAGAAGGCATATATGTGAAGTTTGTTAAAGACCACTCGGTAGCTAATTCGTTAATTAGTTCAACTTCATCACCTTGACCAACGAACAAGAAATGTGCCTGGGTATGGTCAGCCATACGACGAACCAAACGCATTAGATTGGCCATATCCTGTGCGTGACCAATATTTCCGCCATAGAAAAAAATAACCTTATTCTCAATGCCAAGCCGTTTTCGTACGGAAACATATCCCTGAGGAATTACAGCAGGCGTGAGTGATGCCCAATTTCGTAATACCTCACATGGATAACTTTTATTTGAAACTCTAAAAACATCAAGGTTTTTATCAGACATTAACCCAATTCGGTTTGCCTGCTGATAGGAGTATTTTTCAAAGAAGCGAAAATAACGTTCAATTAAAGAGCCTTCTTTGAGCATGCCAGCATCAATGACCCACTGAGGAAACATATCCCTCAAAATAAGATAGGCAGGACATTTACAGCGAGATTTTATTCTTTTCACTAACCCTCCCCAAAAAATGGAAGGCGAATAATAAACTACACCATCAAAAGTGTCTTTGTGTATCTGACTTTTGATCGCACTCCAGCCTCTAAAGGACAAAAGTGTTTCATTGATAGCACGCTGAGTTTTCGAAACATCCTTAAGTGGTCCACTTTTAAAGCGCCATGTTTTTACTCCTTGAAAGATGTCAAATGAGGCCTCTTTTTGCAAGGTGGTGTCAGGTGTGATAACTGTTACATCATGTCCACGTTGCATAAACTCCTGAGCCAACTCATGAAACATTTTTGCACCAACACGCGTACTATTGGGTAGATAATCATCTATGATTAAAGCTAGTTTCATTAATATTCTTTCCAGACGACTCTTTTGACGTAATCTGTATAAGAGTGAATAATCCTTACAACTTTATCAGAAACATTTGGCATACTGTAATCACTCACCTGCCGTAAAAGTCGTGTTTGCCCACGAGGCTGTGTTGCAAGGATATCCAGTGCCTGAAGTACACGTTCGCATTCCAGGCCTACCATCATAACGGATGCTTCTTCAAAACCCTCTGGACGCTCATGAGCTTCCCGAATATTAATAGCAGGGAAATTCATAATTGAAGATTCTTCCGTGATAGTTCCACTATCAGACAATACAGCGCGTGCATTTTTCTGAAGGTGATTGTAATCATGGAAACCTAAAGGCTTAAGCAAATGAATGTTTGAATGGAATTGAATTCCTTGTTCATTTATTCGGTTTCGTGTACGAGGGTGAGTGGAAACTATGACTGGCAAATTATACTTTTCAGCAATAGTGTTTAAAATTTCCGCCAGCTTGATTAGTTGCTTCGGAGAATCCACGTTTTCTTCTCTATGTGCACTTACAACGAAGAACTCTTCAGGACTAAGATTCAAGCGGGATAACACATCCGAACTATCAATTTGAGGCATATAGTATGAAAGCACTTCAAACATTGGACTGCCGGTTTTGATGATTCTGTCGGCCGGAATGCCCTCAGCCAGGAGGTATTCACGAGCAATATCACTATAGGTCATATTGATATCAGCAGTATGATCCACGATTCGTCGGTTAGTTTCTTCCGGAACACGTTGGTCGAAACAGCGGTTGCCCGCTTCCATATGGAAAATAGGTACTTTACGCCGCTTAGCGGGAATCGCTGAGATGCATGAATTTGTATCACCCAGAACTAGCATTGCTTCTGGTTTTTCAGATTCCAATACTTCATCAACTTTTATAATAACCTGACCAATCGTTTCCGCCGCGTTCTTCCCTGCAGCATTTAAGAAATAATCAGGTTTTCTAACACCAAGATCTTTGAAAAATACTTCATTCAACTCATAATCATAGTTCTGACCTGTATGAACAAGAATATGCTCACAGTGAATATCAAGCTTAGCTAACACACGTGACAACCGAATAATTTCCGGACGCGTTCCAACAACAGACATAACTTTTAATTTTTTCATTATAGCGGTCTCGCAATTGTATCTGGCACATCACGATTAAAAATTTCATTTGCCCAAAGCATAACTATTAACTCATCATCACCAATATTAGTAATGTCATGGGTCCATCCAGGTACCGTCTCAACAATTTCAAACTTCTCTGATGAAACGTTAATCTCATAACGTTCCCCGGTAATTACATGCTCGAATTTAAAACACGCACGCCCACGGATTACTAAAAATTTTTCATTTTTTGAGTGGTGATAATGGCCCCCACGTGTAATTCCAGGATGGGCCGTAAAAAATGAAAACTGACCCGCAGATGGCGTCTTTAACATTTCACAAAAGATGCCGCGAGCGTCCCCATAGGAGGGAATAGAATATGAAAATTCTTCAACGGGTAAATAACTTAACCAAGTCGAGTATAATGCACGAATGAAACCCGTACCTACATTTTCAGTAACTAACGTTGAACGACTTGATTTAAAGCGCTGGAGTAGTTCAGCAACTTCACCTACTGTTGTAGAATAAATGGGGCTAATACTTTTATATCCACTCTCGGATTTACCTTTAAGAAGTTCTAACGCTTCGCTACAAACATCATCAATGTAAACGAGATTAACTGCGGCATAGGGATCATTGACGGTAATATCCAGACCACGAGCTAAATTGTAGCAAAAAGTAGCGACAAAAGAGTTATAGTTTGGTTTACACCATTTGCCAAAAACATTAGGAAAACGATATATATAATATGATGCACCGCTAAGCGATGCATAACGTTCAATATGTTTTTCTGACGATGCTTTACTCAGACCATATGGATTATCTAATTCAGCCTGGATTGAGGAGCTGATCATTAGTGGAATTCTTTTGCCGTTAGCAATTAACAATTCAACTAACTTGGCTGTAAAATTGGAGTTACCTTCAATAAACTCACCATTTTGCAGTGGTCTATTTATCCCTGCAAGATGATAAACAAAATCTGCGTTTTTTACTGCATCTTCAAGGTCTTCTGCGGTTGAATGACGACCAATTTTAAATAATTGAGTATAACCAGCCTCTTGAAGCCGTAAGCATAAGTTACGGCCAATGAAGCCCTCAGCTCCGGTGATAAGAATCTTCATATTAGGAATCCAATTCGTATTGCTCGCCAGCACGTAATGCTCTAATAAAAGGAAGTTTAAGGAGCAGTGTTTTCATGCCCTCAACATCCAGTCGAGTTGTGTTATGAGAGTTATAATCTTCAATTTCAGAAATTCGACGATCGCCTTGCTCAACATATTTGCCATAATTAAGGTCGCGTAAATCAGGTGGTACTCGATAATAATCACCCATATCAATCGCTGCGATCATTTCTTCACGGCTAAGTAATGCCTCGTACAATTTTTCTCCGTGACGAGTCCCAATCACATTCACAGGATGGCTTTCAGCATTTAAGAGTTGTTTTAGAGCTATAGCCAAAGTATCTATGGTTGCAGCGGGTGCTTTTTGTACAAAAATATCGCCATTATTGCCATGTTCAAAAGCATAAAGCACTAAATCTACTGCATCCTCAAGTGTCATCATGAAGCGAGTCATGTTTGGATCGGTAATTGTAAGCGCTTTACCCGCTTTAATTAAATCAACAAAAAGCGGAATCACTGAACCCCGAGATGCCATTACGTTTCCATAGCGAGTACCACAAATCACCGTTTTTTCACTATTAACATTACGTGATTTTGCAACCATGACTTTTTCCATCATAGCTTTCGAAATACCCATAGCATTTATTGGGTAAACTGCTTTATCAGTACTTAGGCATACAATACGCTTGACTTCGTTTGCGATCGCCGCTTCAAGGACATTTTCTGTGCCTAACACATTAGTTTTGACTGCTTCCAAAGGATGGAATTCACAGGAAGGAACTTGCTTCAATGCTGCTGCGTGATAAATATAATCAACTCCTCTCGATGCGTTAAGCACACTTGAGTAGTCTCGCACATCTCCTATATAAAACTTCAGTTTCGGATTATTATATTTCTTACGCATGTCATCTTGTTTTTTCTCATCACGAGAAAAAATACGAATTTCGCGTATATCAGTTTCTAAAAAACGGTCAAGCACAGCATTACCAAAAGAACCTGTACCACCAGTTATCAACAACACCTTATTTTTAAACATATAATAACCCTATTTAAGTAACTCAAAAAATTGAGGCCACGATGAACGACTATCATTTTCAAACTTCTTATAATGATAATCAGAACCCTGTTGCAATGCAGTATGAATCTCTTGAGCCCAATCTATTTCACTGTTATAGTCCACAAAAATCGCCCCTTCGTATCCTGAAAGAACATCTCTGGAATAAGGTAGATCACTAC
>NZ_JAWNFK010000001.1:0-28825 GCF_034107965.1 Enterobacter sp. 61D5 | reverse complement strand
CCACCTTGACGGACTCGACCCATTCACAGGTGGCTGTCCCTCTGAGCGACGTTGCTTGCGCAGGATGCACCACACGCGTCGATAACCATAACTCGGCATATCGCTGATAATGTTGAGGATAGCCGACAGTATTTCAGCGTCTGCTTCGTCATTACGCCGGTTACAGCGCCCGTCCTGCCAGTCGGCGGAACGGTTAA
This sequence comes from Enterobacter sp. 61D5, assembly GCF_034107965.1. NCBI lineage: Bacteria > Pseudomonadati > Pseudomonadota > Gammaproteobacteria > Enterobacterales > Enterobacteriaceae > Enterobacter > Enterobacter sp. 61D5. The sequence continues at coordinate 28,628 of NZ_JAWNFK010000001.1, read as the reverse complement.
TCCGCAGTGACAGCTGCGCACGCGACACACCGATGGTGCGACTGACCAGGGCTATTCCCCGTCCTTTGGCAACAAGGGCGCGTGCGCTATCCATTTTCGCGACTGACCGTACTCCACTGCTTCTTTCAGGAGCTCAACCTCCAGTGTCTTCCTGCCCAGAAGGTGCTGGAGTTCCCGAACCTGTTTCAGTGCTGCTGCAAGCTCAGAGGCAGGAACGACTTCCTCCTCTGCCGCAACGGCAGTGAGGCTGCCTTCCTAGTATTGTTTCTTCCACTTGAACAGCAGGCTGGGCTGGATACCATGCAGACGAGCGACGTGGGAGACATTCATTCCTGGCTCCATCGTCTGCTGGATAATAGCGATTTTCTCCTGAGGAGTCTTACTTTTGCGGGCTTCTTGCCCTAACAGGATCCCGGTCATCTCAAAATTGGCGTTAGTGTTAGACATATATTCAAGCCTATCTCTTATCTGGAGATACAGCTACTGTCTGGTGTTTCAGGGGGCTACATCAATAACGAGTGTCGACCACACTCATCGCTGAATTACCTGACGCCTGCTGAATTCGCAGCGGACTGGCGAAACGGGAAATATGAAGAAAAACCAACTGACATTACTAACTGAAGGTTGTATCTAATCCTGGGAGCAGGTCAGCAATTCTACTTATTAAAATGTACGTTTGAAAAAGTAGACTCTCTGCGGTACGCTCTGACGCTATCATTTACCCCGATTTTTCACGCAGCGCGCCGGTCCCTTTCCGGCCAGGACGGAGCCTGACATGATCCTGATGCCCGACGACGAACCGGAGCTGAGTCTGCCCGCAACCGTCATGACACCCGGTGAGGAATTCATGCCGGCGCTGTCCGGTGAGAACGCTCCGGTCAGTCCCGCCCGGGCCTACCTGCTTTCGCTGAACTCGCCCCGCAGCAGGCAGACCATGGCCTCGTTCCTCAGCATCGTCGCCGGCATGCTCGGCGCCGCTTCCCTGGAGTCCTGCTGCTGGGGCGGCCTTCGGCGCCATCACATAATGGCCGTCACAGAACTACTGCGCGACACCGGCCGGGCAACGGCCACCATCAACACTTATCTTTCAGCGCTGAAGGGCGTGGCGAAGGAAGCCTGGATGCTCAGGCTGATGAACGTCGAGAGTTTCCAGCACATCCGGGCGGTGCGTAACCTGAGGGGCAGCCGCCTGCCGCGCGGCCGGGCCCTGCCGCCAGCGGAGATCCGTTCGCTGTTTACAGCCTGCGAGGCCGATGACTCCAGCATCGGGGTACGCGATGCGGCGATGCTGGCCGTCATTCTGGGCTGCGGCCTGCGCCGCTCGGAGGCCGTGGAGCTGGATTTGCGTGACGTTGTCACAGATGACCAGGCACTCCGGGTGCTGGGTAAGGGCAACAAGGAACGGCTGGCCTTCATGCCGGCCGGTACCTGGCAGCGGCTCAGGGCGTGGATCGATGACGTGCGGGGAGAAAAAGACGGACCACTGTTCACCCGTATCCGCCGCTTTGACACCCTTACAAATGCCCGGCTGACCGATCAGGCGGTGTACCATGTCCTGCAGGTGCGCCAGCGCCAGGCGGGAATTGCAAAATGCGCGCCGCACGACCTGCGGCGAACCTTTGCCACGGCCATGCTGGATAACGGCGAGGATTTAATCACGGTAAAGGATGCGATGGGTCATGCCAGCGTCACCACCACCCAACAGTACGATCGCCGCGGCGAAGCGCGCCTGCGTACGGCGCGTGACCGCCTGGATATGATATGAATTTAACAACATGTCAAGATACGAAGTGAACAAGATAGTGGGTGTGGATCCGCGCAGGCTTCTCAAATCAGTGAAACCTGCGGTATCGGTGTAATCTTCCCTGATGTCCAGGTCACTTCCGTGGTACAGCAAGCCATCTAGCACATGGGTTGAATCCCTGACCCGACTGATTATACAGGTGTAAAACGGGCTGTATGGATCTGATATATGGGTATAAAACTGACGTCCAGGTAATGGGTTTCGTAGCAGATATACCATGCCTGGACATCTTCCTGTGATGATTTGGTGATTCCGGGGCTGGCTTCCGCCATTTTGGTCAGACCGAGATTGATGCCATCCGTAAGGATGGTGGTGAGGAATAGGCGAGTATCGGGAGGGGTAATGTCATTTTCTATATTCGAAAATGTCGGGTAAACGTCGTCCAGCTGTTTACCTCATCGAGAATTTCCATGATTTTAGGGCGCGGTAGCATGCTGTAAACCAGCTCTGCCAGCGGTGAGACCTGCACCGGGACGCAGTTATCCAGCGGAGAGACTTTTACTCTCGTGTCAGATATTTCCACATCGGGCAGCTCACCAAGGGCGGCCATGGAATTGACCTCTTCAAGTCAGGATTGAAGCAGGGTCATACGGCTGGTAATGTACTCATGATAATCAGCAGATACGAGTTGTCGATTTTAGCCCATCATTAGCAGACAAAGTTGCTCATAGTATGGCAACTCATACAATCGATGAAATCGCTCATGAGATAGCCGATTGATTGGCCCCTATATTTTCATACACTTTTTATCGCTTAACCCATTACTGGTTCGCCGCCGCAGATATTCCCGTGGCGAACGATACCCCAGTGCACTATGCGGGTTAATGTTCGAAGGCCTCCGCAAGGTTCTTTACCGCTGTTAACCCGTCGGGCTTCGGCATGATGCTGATGTAGTCGCGCTTCATCGTTTTCACAAAGCTTTCCGCCATCCCGTTGCTTTCCGGGCTGCGTACTGCCGTATGTATTGCAGTAAAGTGAGGCAGCATAATTATCAGCTATATCTGGCGATAAATGACATCGAACACAAGAAAGCGAAGGCGATGTCCCCGCAGAACAACGGCATCTGCGAGCGGTTCCATAAAACGATACTGAACGAATTTTATCAGGTAACGTTCCGCAAAAAGTTATATGGTGATCTTGATACATTACAATCGGATCTTGATGAATGGCTGGCTCACTATAATAATTAGCTAACCCATAAGGGGAAAATGTGCTGTGGCCAGACGCCGATGTTGGGACGCACCTCTGCTCACCTGCGGTACCGAAAGCCTGAGCATTCGACGCTACCGCTGCGTATGCTAGACTGCTCTCACTCACGTTTTCCTGCCAGAGCAGCAACTCAAAAACATGCAGATCCTGCGGCTTCAAAGCTACATACCAGTGGGTGTCAAAGCAGAACCACATTCCGCCCGACTGCGACTGGCAGTATATCACCTTTACCATGCCCCACTTGCTCTGGCCCTTCTTTAACAACAACTGGCCCTCAACACCCTGTTCCGCGCTGCCACCCACGCCATGCTTCGCTGAGCCCACAAACTGGGCGTGGAGATCGACATCTTCTGCACCCTGCGGACTTACGGCCGCTAGCTTAACCAGTATCCTCAATTCACCGGGAATGCGGAAGATTTCCTAGACCTTCAGGAGTTTATTTATGCATTCCGGACCGTCGAACTGTATTACCGCTACGGAAAGAAATACTCTGTTATCGTCATGGTCTTTGCCGAAGAAAACCTTCTGCCGGGGAAAGGGAACCTGCTTAAGGCGTCAGATCTGAAGATGTTTCAGTCTTTACCTTTGCTTGGTTATTGGTTGCAACATCGAATGTGATAAAACAATCCTTCAGTTGTTTACTGAGTTCTAACGCATACTCTGTAGGGTCAAGGCTTCGCCCCTCACGGGTAAAAAGTGGTTTATCGAAATACTGACGCACTCTTTTGAGATAAATGCTTATAGCAGGTTGCGAGCATCCCAGCAATAAAGAAGCACTGTACAAATTCCCCGTTTCTATAACGGCGATAAAAGCAAGTAAAGATTTGAAATCAAGTCCCATTAGATGACGGTAATTACACCCATTTTTATTGTCCATAAGGTATTTTTGCTCCTGAAACTTTTTATTGTGTTTGTTAACCTGTTTGTCTTGCATTGAACATACCGATTGCTGAGATGTCATGTAACGCTGGAAATTGATACATATCAAAATAAAATTCACGATTTATATACTAATAAATCAGAAATCAAATTTAGCATATCGTGAAAAGATAAGAAAACAAGAAAATGATACATAAAACTATACAGAATGGGAGCTGAACCAATTTCCATGAAAATGGGAAAACACAAGATAAGCACAGCATTAAACAAAAATTAAAATATGAATAACATAAAATAATTATATAATAAGTAATTTAAAATTATCACACAAAAAATCAGTAAGCAAACAAACTTATAAATAAATCATATGATTTGCAGGTGCTGCGACGGCCCCCCCCCGATTTCCCGTTACTTCAGCTTCAGCCCCTAAACCAGTGCATCCAGCTCTATAATTTCATTGTTGCTCTGGAAGGTATAGTGCTCGCTCAACAAAATGTACTGCCAGGCCACCCCCGATAAAGCAGTGAACAGTGACGGCATTCCTGATGCTGGAAAAGATGACAGTATCGTTCTTGCTAAAACGTGTTCGCTGTTCACTGAGGCGCTCAGAATGGTAAAACGGCTCTGATTAAGCCCAAAGTATAACATGCTGCGCTTTCTGAGTTGATTGCGGGTTTACCTCCTTGTGTTATCGGATTGGAGGAATGCACCGGAGCTCACTACTGGGCGAGGTTTTTTCACACGTTCCGTATCTGAGCCTGAGCAGAAATCATGCCACCTCAATGCCGGTTGCAGGATGGTCAGTAAACAGGTTTCAACCATTCTTATCCCGGTGTATCGACAAGAACCCGGTTTTGGCATTAACGCGATATAGTTTTCTTTCATCATTTTCACTAACTGTTCCGCGATGCGATTGGCAAGCCCGTCTTCCAGCGATTTGATGGCCTTTTCTGTTCTGCAGGTGCGAGAGGCAAACACGGTTACGTTCGACCACCAACATCGCAATCAACTGACGGCATGGCACTGCCATCGCAGTGAGTACCTGACGATCCTAATCTGGCAATACCGTGAGAAACCTTCCCGCTCCGGATGTCGGTTTCAGAGGAGTGGCTCAGCGTATGCGCCATTCGCTTAACGACGGCTTAAAACTCTTGGAGGGAGCGTGCTGCATACGCGTTGCCAAATCCAAACGTAGATATTGTAAATCGTTTTCAAGATACAAGGACGTAATTTTAGTGTAAGGTTTTCCAACAAAATCAAGTAACGGCTTAAGGAATTTCAGTTGAAATACATGAGCAACACAGCGCTGCCATTAAGACTTCCCGCAGCAGATGAAGCTGTTTTTTTCAGAGTGGAGCTCAGGGTGACACTAACACCTGTGTTGGCAGGCGCAGAAATATCAATAGCGCTACCCTGTGAACCATCGGCAGGGTTAATAACTTTCAGCAGTGAATTCCAGCCATTGCCAAGGTCAACACCAGTTCCGTCTGCATAAGTTTCTGAGGACGGCTTATTGGCCAGCAGGCTGAGCTTAAGCCTAGCGTTATCGCTACATAAAACAGTAACTGCGGAAGTTTTCTCATTTTCGGGGCCAGTAGCCGGATTCAGTGTGGTATGATCGATGGTGACAGAGGCAGGGCTGGCGGAACATGTACCAAGGATCTCAATGTCGTAAGGAACAAGACCTGCCTTTTTCATAGAGTTGTATACATTGTTATCCGACGTGTGATCTCCTCCTTCTCCTTCCTGAACATTAGAGTAACTTGCTATAAGCGCATTTCCTGTTTGGAAATAGCCTGTGTACTTTCCTGCTGCCAGGTCGGAAGGAAGTTTTAATTCAATCCTTAGAGGTTGCGTCTGACGATTCACATAGTAGGTTGAACCGATAGAATTACAACCACCACCTTTGGCTGTTCCAAAATCTTCAGGGTTGTTGTCTTCTCTGATTAAATAAAAACTGTTATTATAAGCAATTATTCTTCCTAGTCCGTAAACATTTAAAGGAACAGTCTTACCACCGATGTTGATAGTCCTGGGTAACAAAGATGCTACGTTATTAGTTTGCCATCTGACACTGCTGACAACAGGGTAGCTTGTCCAGCAATATGACAGAGATGAATTGCCTACGACTACTGAAGTCAGCTGAGTGGATGCGACGCCGCCTGAAAGGCCGGAATACTGTAGATTGCCCGCCATAGTTTCATCTGAGGACCATATCTGATACATATTCCATGCCAGTGCCTGCTCCTGAACTATCAGTGCCATAAAAGCAGCACACAGCTTTAGTTTTTTAAATCGCATTTATTTTACCTTAATCTCTGTTTCCGGAAAGTTTTATTCACGCTCATACCGCAAATTGCCTGTCCTGACAGCGGTTATACAACCCTGCAGGGTCCGGAATTACTTGTCAGGTATGAATATGTGCTTGCAAATATTTCGGGAAAATAAACAATTACCACGGGAATTATTGAGCTAGCATAGTAATATAAAGACTCATCATCATAAAGCTCAATATGGCTGCGCCACGAGTTCCTTTACTGATAACTGATGCTCATATTGGCAGACGCAGTGAACGCACCTGTACCCAGGACAGAACTGCCCTGTTTATAGGGTTTGGCCGTGAATGTGAAATTTTCACTCGCCGTTCCGCCGCCTGTCAGCCCATTTGTAATCGCGTAACCGAGACCTGTAGCACCGTCACCGAGTCTAAGCGGCGTCACCGTGCCGCTCCCCTGGTACAGAGCAATACCGAAGTTACTGATATTGGTTGCAAGCACATTGCTGCCTGCCGCACCACTCAGCATGGTTCCTGTAACCTTCACGTACGCTGCCCCTTGGTAGTATGTGCAGGCGACGGGTACAGAAAGTACCTTCTCATACCTTGCATTCGACACATCAATTATCGAGATATCCTCGAAGTCCACTTCAATGGGATTGCCGTTATTCACCACGCAGGGCGGATTCACAATCTCTCCGATGATATTAACCGTCACATCCGCCAAGGCTACCCGTCCCGTCAGCAGCACCCCGCCAGTCAGCAAGAGGCATGCAGACATACGCAGCAGGTTAACCTTTTTTCTCTCCGTCATTCGCGTAAATCTCAGCAGTGGAGGACTGACGTTGTACTCCAGCCCCCCGTTGTTAACATGCGCATCCATTGTATTATTTTCCTGTGTTACTGGTACTGTACCTGCAGGTTCGCCGTTGCAGTAAATGGTCCGGGCGTAAGCTTGTCCATTCCGTTCATCTGACCCAGAGCCGCATTCAGCGTCAGTGTAAGGTCAGTACCGGTGCCGGTAATGGAACTGGTGACGTCGGTGGCGGACCCCAAAGGAAGCACCAGCCCACCGCCCTTCTGGCGCAGGAAAACCACGAGGCCCTCACTGCTTTTGGAGGTATTTATAATACCTCCCGGCGCGTTATAGACCGATGCAGATGTCACAGTCAGCATCGGTGTTCCCAGAGTATACGGACAGAACATATTCACCGGAAAATCCTGCTGGTTATACGGGCTCCCGGATACCGGCATGGCCTGAATATCCACGTCATCAAAGGATACCGTCACCGGGTTATTGTTATTGATAGTGCACAGAGGAAGGACCAAGTTGCCCTTAAACTCCACCGGTGTAACCGCGTGTACCGTGCCGCTCGCCCCTGCCATCAGCATAGCCAGAATCAGCATTGCCGCCGGGATGTTCATATTGCTCATTCAGACACTGTCTCCTGCGTTGATATGTCCCTAATGGTAATTCAACTCAAACGTGGCAGTGGCACTGTAGTTGCCAGCAACCACGCGCCGTCCTGCCATCGCGTCCGGAGTTGACTGCACAAATGCCCCAAACTTCAGCGTCAGCTCGGTACCAGTTACTTGGTCGCCAGTACCATTGTTGTGGATATGATTAAGCTTCAGCATTCTGCTGCCGTCCGTATCGATTAGACCAATGCCTAGATTGCCGGCGTTGATACCGGATACAGCGAGATACCCCGGTAGCTTCGCCTCCTCGGCTCCCAGGAATGTGAGCTGCACTATTTTACCGATCGTCATCGCGTAACAGTTAATCAACCGGATCTGAAAGTCCTCGGTGTATCCACGCCCCGGATACGTGTTGAACGTCTTTTGAGAAGTCTCGAGGAATACCACATCCTGCGTCCCCGTAGCTGGATCAACCCGGCATGGACGGTCCAGCAGATTTCCCTGGAATGTCACATCAGCCCGTGCCGTATTGAGCACTAAAAACAAGACTAAAATTACCAGCGCCTGAAGTAAAACCAGCCCCGTACAGAGCCACATGCCGCGCATATCCTCATCCTCATTCATAAACAAGCCTCAGTAATAGGGGAACGCCGGACGAACTGCCTGCGCTGGTATAGTTCACCATTAACAGTTGCTGCTTATTGCTCAGGTACCAGGTTATCCGGTTATCCCCCCCGCGCAGTATCGCCTGTGGCACCTGCAACCGCAGGGGCGCAGGGAGCAGCTTTCCTACAGCTCCCGGCTGCAGAGCTCCGCTTACCTTTATGAAAGAGCTCCTGCCCGCCGGTGTCCGAGCTGATGTCAACACATCTCCGTAGCCACAGCCCGTCAGGTCCACACTCAGCACGCGATGACCGCCTGGCAGGACCGGTAATGGCAGCTCAATGCTGTTCGTCCGCAGCGTGCACGGGCTACTGAGCAGCGCACCATGCACCTGCACCACCCCCGTCCGCCCATTAAACCACTGCTGCCGTGCCTCATCAGCCACAAACTCCTGCTGACCACTCAGCAGCTCATCAGCATACAGCACTGCACTGTTTATTCCAGTACTCAGCAGCAGGATTGCCATCCCCATGGCAGTGGTCACTCTTTTCATTGTTCTGCTTCCGTTTCGCGTTGTCTGTGGGGTTCCATGTCACCCGGCTGACTTCTTCGCTGCCGTACAACGCTCGCTGGAACACTTGAACTGCAGGACCGGGCGCCCGCCATAGTCGTCTATCCAGCTAAGCCACGGCGTATGGTAACTTCCAGCCTTCACCGTCTGCTCAGACTTCGGAGCTAACATAACCGTCTCAAACTTTTCTTCCTTTGCCGCCTTTTCGCTGCCGCCGAGTCCAATGACTGTCACATAATACGGCGTAGGATTCTCAATACGGTACCCTCCAGGGGTTTTGTACAGCACCAACTGGTCCTGCCAAACTGCATTCGGCTGTGCTTTTATACCTGCAGGGCGGTAAAACAACTTAATTTTGGTCTGCAGCGCTATCTGCAGGGTGTTAGGCTTCTCGCTCTTAGGCGGGATTTCCCGCAGGTTGAAGTAGAACAGCGACTCCCGGTCCTGCGGCAGTGTACTGATTTCCGGCGTGGTGCTCAGGCGCACCTTACTCTTTGCTCCCGGCTCCAGACGCTGCACTGGCGGGGTCACTAACAACGGGCCGGAAGTGATTTTTTCCTGCTGCGCATTCTCAATCCATGCTTGAGCAAGGTACGGCAGTTGTTTGTTGTCATTGGCAACGTTTAGCGTCATAGATTTCTCGCCGCCGTTAAAAACGGCTCGAGTACGATCCAAGGATATGGCAGCTAGTGCGCCGTGTGCGCCGCTCAGGCAAGCTACCGCCATCAACGTCTGTTTCATCGCCGCTCTCAGGTTCAGCATTGTGTGATTTTCTCCGTCATCTTTACTCTTAAGATGTATCTAGCCCTGCCGGAGCAGTGGCTGTTGTCCCGCCGCTATCACTCTGATCACATGTCGGTGGGGTATGATTTACTGCGCAGCCTTCGCCGAGTGACACGGCAGGAGCAGCTGCTGTTCCGTAGTGACGTGTTGTGGCATAGCCAAAGCACACTGTGCCCGTGCATCCCAGCTTACGTTCAGACTCTCCCCAGGTACAACCCCGGAGAGCCATACCAGACCGCTGTCACCTACCATACCGAGTTCACGCCCCTTACTGTTCGTCACGCTAGCTCCGAACGGTGGATGGCTGCCGTCGGCAAGACGCAGCACCGCAAACAGTCGCGCGCCTTTTAGTACATCGAACATCCGATAGCCTATCGCCCCCTCGGTCAGTACTGATTCCGCTACCGAACCGGTGGCCTCCATGTCGTCCGGCAGTCTGTTAAGGTCCACCGAGGTGGTGCTTCGGTAATAACTGCTCATGTCCGTCACCACCCCGATACCCCAGCGGTTGGTGGAAACTCGGCCACCATTGACGGGGACATCCGCTATGCCATCGGTATCAACTAGCAGACGGGTGCCGCCATTCCCCCCGCCCGCATGGAGAGCGGCACCTTTCGCCGTAATCGTTGCTCCGCCGCTCAAGCTCATCCCGACCTGGGAATACTGGCTCTGTACCGAAGAGGCATTCACGGACACATTGACCAGCGGGCTAGTGTGGCTGTAGTAGGCGTTAAACTGCCCGCCATCATCCTGATTTTTCCCACCAGTGTTTAAGCCGGCATTGAGGTTATAGCTGTCGAGCCCATTGTTGAATGTGTCGCTGTAGCCCACGCTCTGACTGTAACGGTGATTACTCAAATTGCCGCTATAGCTGGCCTTACCAGCACCCCAAGGTACCGACAAGCGTAGAAACAGCGAGTTATTGGGGGCTCCATCAAACGTTGAACGCGAGGCAGTAAGCCCGCCAGAGATATTACGAAAACCTAAGGCATCGAAGTAACGGTTCACTGAAAGGGTGTAGTAGTTATCCGCCGGACGATCCCAGAAGGTCTGGTAGCTGTACTGCAGGCTGACCGACATATTCAGGTCTGGAAAGTTCTTGTTTAGGCTTGAGGTATAAAGCTCTTTATTCCTGTTCCTGAAGTCGTCCCGGTAACGTGCATCAAGGTACTGCTGCATAGTCATGTAATCCTTCTCCGAGAAGCGGTAGCCGGCGAAGTTGATGTCAGTGTCGACCTCATCAAAGCGTTTGGAATAGCTTGCACGCCATGACTTGCCTTTAAGCGTTCCGTATCTTCCCCCGAGGCTGGAGGCAGACTGCGTCAGGTCCAGCGATAACGTACCGAACTTATTCATATCATGGCCAACGCCTAAAGCCAGGGCGTTATAGTCTCCGGCTATCGTGGCACCGCCGTAAAGTGACCAGCTGTTAGTCAGACCCCAAGAGATTTCCCCTCCGGCGAACCCAGGCCCTTCAGTCTCATGTCGCTGCGGACTGAGGGAGCGCCCGCTGACCAGTTTGTACCGTATCTGGCCCGGGCGCGTCAGATACGGTACGTAGGCGGTGGTCACCTGAAAGGTCTTTTTCAGTCCGTTCTGCTCGATGATCTCCACATCCAGCGTACCGCGCACGCTGCTGTCGATGTCCTGGATGGTGAAGGGACCCGCGGGCACAGTCGAGTCATACAGGATGCGCCCCTGCTGGGAAATCACGACCCGAGCATTGGTGTCAGCAACACCCGAGATCTGTGGTGCGTAGCCGCGCAGCTTTGGAGGCAGCATCCGGTCGTCACTCTCTAAGCTTGCCCCGGTGTAACGCCAAGTGTCAAAAATCGCTGAGTTTATGTAGTTTTCCCCGACCGTCAGTTTTGACTGCAGGCTAGGAATGGCCCGGTACATGTAAAATCGCCTCCAGTCGAACTCACTGGTTGTTCCGTAATTACTTCCAGTGGTGTGTTTGAGGTTACCTTGGTAGTCAGCGCGCAGGCGCCAAACGCTGGCGTTAGCGCCTACGGTACCGTGATAGCTCAGAGACTGGGTCTGATCGCCGTGCGTAGGTTTACTGGCGTTGCCGTTGAGGTTGTAGTCAAACAACAGGCCAGAAATTCCGTTTTCCCAGCGTGAAGGCGGCAGCCAAGTGGCATCGATATACTCAAGCCACGCCTGCGGCATGTTTACATGAAGGACACCAGACGCAATGTCAGTGCGGATTTCGGTGCCCTTCAATGCGCTAAAATCTGCGCACAGACCTTTGTTCCAAAGAGTAATTTTTTCCCGTGCGGTGGGGATTAGCCCCATTTTGTCTACTATCTCTGCCGTAAGGCATGCCTTCGGCAGCGGTTGACTTTCCCCACTGGCAGGCTGCTCTATAACGTCAACCGTCATTGCTGACGGTGAAATGGGCTGATCATTAACCATCACCTGCATCTGATACTTGCCCGGCATGACGTAGCCAGCACTGGAAAAACGCGAAAAGTCGACATTACTCCGGTCTGCAGCATCCAGTACGTCGGTATTGAAGTCAACAGCTGCACCCTGTCCTACGTAAAGGATAAATAAGACTGCTGCAGTTACTCTGCTGACTAGAAAGGAGCTATTGATTTTTTGTTTCATTACAGTGTAACCAGTTAAAAGTATTACTTATACCTGCATGAAAAAGGGCATAAGATTGCCCATTTCTATTATTTTAGGTCCCGACGTAGACGTACCATAATTATTCATAATCCACTTTAAAACGCAGAGCGGCATAATAATCTCCTGCGCTCAGAGGTACCGTGTTGCGAACCAAGCGAAGGGTGTAGTCTAGAGCCTGCTCATTGCCGTATATCTCCAGTGCTGGCATCACCTTTCCCGCACGTGCCACGAACCCTGTACTGTCCAAGATTTGCAGGTCAATGCCCTTGGCACGCCCGGTGACAGAAAAGCGTTCAGGAGTTTCCCCTCGCAACCCCTCAAAGGTTATCCGCATGCGCTTGAAAGTAAAAACATCTTGGCTGGCGCCTGCAAGTTCACAGTCCCTTAGATGCAGCCTCAAGATCTTTTGCGGTCCGTCTATTCCCTGCACCAAATCCCTAATTGGGGTCTCGCCCATATCGACGGACTGCCAAGCATCTTCCATGTTCAGCGAGCAGGCAGGCGCAATAACATGTCCCGTGAATTTAGCCTGCCCTCCCCACTTGGCATGTGCCTCGCCAGAATAATCCTCAAACGGCATGGCCGATACCGGAAAGGTTAATGGTGAAGCCAGAACACATCCAGCGAACACTATCATCAGTTTCGGAATGGCTGATTTTCTCATCTTCTGGCTTCCTCCCTGAGTGGTTATTACTGGTCGAGGCACTGCCAATCCCTTATGGGTAGGTCATGGTGAAGTTAGATACAGCGGTGAACTCACCTTCTGCCACAGTAGCACCACTCGCCTTTACCAGCGATGCCGTGTACTCCAAGAAGGTGTCACCGTCAGCCACCATGACGGCCTTGGTCGGTGTACCAAACACGACATCTTCGCCGTAACCATTGAGCTTAATTGCCGTGTTAGTAGTGCCAGCGGTAAGCAGTTCCGTGGAAGTTCCGCCCACAACAGCGCCACCGAAGTTCACCTGTACGCCTTTCGCAGCGGTCGCGGCATCACAGTTGATAAGCTTGATAGTCAATTTCTGCTCGGATTTACCTCCGTTCTGCAAGAATGACTTTGTAATATCACCGAACTCGATAGTCTGGTCTTTAGATTCTGGGGCAATGCTGCATGGAGCATCAATTACGTAGCCATGGAAATTAACAACTCCTGCACCCTGACCTGCAGCTGAAACACCGAAAGACGTCAAAATTGATGCAAGAGAAACTGCTAATACTGTTGATTTCATCGTGATAATCCTTGTAAATGTTAGTTCAGAATTAATTTCCGGCTTAAACTGCCGGAAGTAACAGTTTCCAGAGTAAAACTGCTATTTCCGGCACACTAAGCACTTTATATGGTGCAGGTCTATGCTGCATAATTTTCTGGCTTTCCACTGTCTTCTTTTTTATTTTCCTCTTTCTGTAGCCGAATCACTTTATAAGAACGCTGAGCGCAAGGCCTAAGATTTTACTTCCCAGCCGCGGCTTAAGGTATACGTCTGCATTAATGGCTTAGAATTATGCCATATTCTTGATCAGTGGAGCATATTATCAGGAGTTACTTTACCCCTACAAAAACCGCAACACTTCCGTCTTTTTGATATATTTCATAATCAACTTCATATTTTCTTTCAATCAAGCTTAATTCTTCATCACTCCAAACATTAGCCCACGTTTTTGCAACCGTATTTGGCAGATCGGTACTATTTTCAATAGAATAACACTTGTATTTACCCTCAGGGAGGGTAAAAATAGACGCTACATTCCCTATGGATGACTTAGCTTCAATTCCTGTTAGATAATCGAAATCACCTTTATAATCACTCTCGTAATTGGTATAAATAGCATATATACTTTCACTGCCTAGATACCGCAAAACCGATGAGAAAGCTTCGGCATATTTTCTGCTGGAATCTAAGTCGTAAAAATTGTTAGTCCTGCAACTACCCATTACTTTTACTTGGAACATAAACTCTCTATTATCAAATAACACACCAAAAACAACAATGCAAATGGTACAATTCGCTCAATCTATTTCACTTTTATCATATAGATAGAAAATGACATACAAACTATACTAAAGTGCATAGGGAATTAATTATGGTGATTTTTTTTAGCACTCACATCTTTCTCATGTTCAAGGATTAAAATCCTGCTAAAATTAACTAGTCACTTGAACCCTCTTGCTCTCTTATAATCATTTCTTTCTCTACAAGTTTGTCTATGTAGTTTCTTCTGTTTTTCACCTTTACTAAACGGCAAATATACTCATGTGCATTGTCTACATCGTTCAGAGTTAAGCACCGCTCAATTCGTTTAACAATCAAATAATTAAGTTCAGACATAAAAGTCTCTAAGTAAGATTAGGAGGAAAAGACTCTTGATGATGCCATGACATAAAGCCCTAACATGAATAAACTTATGTTATGAATTTCCTACCCGTACCTGAGGCATTCTCACCGGCAGAGAGCCGATTTCTCTAAGAGGAATAGCAGGCCAGAGAAAACCTTGGCATGCGTCAGCACGTGTCTCTTTAACCACAGCCATAAGCGAATTATCTGATACTCCCTCTGCGACTATTTTCACGCCCATAGCATTGGCTAACGCTGACAATCCACTCATAAAGGATATGCCCTCAGGTAGTGTTGCTAGCTTACTAAATAGCCCTCGATCAAGCTTAACAACCTCGAAACGGCTCTTCGTAAGCCATGTAAGCCCAGTTGCACCTGCACCGAAGTCGTCCATCCACAGAGGTGCAAGCAGATGAATAGCATCCAGTACCGGATCAGGTGCTCTAACACCGCCAGAAGCTACGAAGTCCTCGCTTATTTCAATTCTCAACCATGGAGAAAGGTTGATCACTTGCTCTGCTAGATCCGTTCTAGAAATTAAGACTAAAGCTTGTATGCGGATAAGGTTCAGGCTTACTAAAACCTTCTTCATTTCGCACCATGGACGCAGAAGAGTTAGAAGCTCCAATTGCCAAGTCAGGATACGCGTCAGCTCAGGCTGCGTGATGCTACTGAAAAATTCACATGGCGGATAAAAATGCTCGTCATTGCATTCTTGCACTCGAGTTAGAAGTTCTATTCCCTTAAGACAATAGTCTATGTTCCAGATAGGCTCTATAACTGGTGTCAACTCCCAGAGCTTGCCGAAAGCAATCACCCTCAGATTCAAATCTTGTTGATGTAACGCAAAGATATTGGTTTGCATAATGCCTGGATTCCTGTTCTATTTTTGCTCTTCAGCCATCTGCATAAATGTGTTTTAGGTATCTTTGAATTTTTATTTTCTTATTGCTTCTTATCAATTGCACAGCTGCTAACACCAACGAGTTTATTTTAAATTTTTTAGAATCATTCTAATCGATATGAACATATTAAAGCACTCAATCCTTTTCTCAGCAATAGCCCCCTCGCAAATATATCAAAAGAACTTAAAACCAATAAATACACAAAAAACAGAACTAAACACTACAAAAAAACCATTAATCAAAACAAAAATAATAAAATAATATAAACAAAGACACCTAACACTGACTGTTTTTTATTTTAATAAGTTCAAAATTATGATATTTTAATTATTTTCTCCGATACCCTTTTTGATGGGATTACGGAGTTAGCGTTCTTGTTACGGCATTCACATTTGAGAAATACAATAAATAACAAAAACAAATATAAAAAATTAAATCAATATTATTAAATTGAAGCAATATCAGTAGCGCCCTTTCATGGCGAGCCTCACTGTTGCGCAGCTCCGATGGTTTGCATGCCCTGAGCCCTACTTTAGGGTCAGTTTGGATATCGAAAATTATTGTACTATAAGGGCTTCCCCGGCATGTCAACGCCGGTTTTATGGTTTCTGTCTGCTCTTCAGTAAAAATAAAGGGGAGAAACTGCGGTACTATAAACGGCCATGTTGAATCGTCATCGATTCGGGCCCTGATGAAAGACGCGCGTGAGGTTCTTGTTCGTTAAGCGGATACGTATATCCTGTACAATAGCCAGATAGGCCTCACGGGGTCCAACCCTTTATCATCAACGAATTGCAGGTCAGATGGTTATACTGCTTCGAGCTTTAGTAGGCTGAGTACAGCCGGAAATCATCACCGTAATGTAGTGATGCCCAGCATAGCCGCGCGTTTTTGGCGGTGATGGCCACAACAGCCCTCCAGTATCCTCTGCGCTCAACCAACATACAAACCCAACTGCTGAATGAGTCAGTCCTTTTCTCAGCACCAATTAGCACTGAACGAGCCCCCTGTACAAGAAGCGTTCGCAGATACGAATCGCCAGCTTTCGTTATCCTGCCAAGCTTTGACTTTCCGCCGCTGCTGTACTGCGATGGCGTCAGCCCCAGCCAGGCTGCCAGCTGGCGCCCATTCTTAAAATCATGTGCATTACCTATACTGGCGACCAGCGCACAGGCTGTTGTGGGGCCAACCCCCTTCAGCTCCATCAGCCGCTGACTGCGATGCTCTGTTTTGGCCATGCGGGACAAAATTCGGTCATATTCAGCTATGTTGGCTTCGATGCGAGCAACGTGCTCCAGCAAATCATCAACACATTGCTGAACCTGAAGTGGCAAAGAGCTCTTCTGCTGAGAAACCATGTGACGCAGGGCATCCGTACTTTGTGGCGCGATGACGCCGAATTCAGATATCAATCCTCGCAGGCGATTATACGTTGCTGTTTTCTCTTCGATAAATCCCTGACGAGTGCGGTGCAGGCACTGCATCGCCTGCTGGCTTTCATCCTTAACTGGTACAAATCGCATGTGTGGGCGACGAACCGCTTCACAGATAGCCTGTGCATCAGCTGCATCATTTTTCCCTGATTTGATTATGCAGTTGTAAAAAGCACTGTATTGATCAGAAATATGGGTATAAAACTGACGTCCAGGCTCCTGCCCGTATTTCGCGTTAACCTGCCCTGCGTAGCGGCCTGAGCTGCCTGTTCTGAAATTCTGTCCTTCTGATAATGACGTTGTTCCGTCTCCCCAAAATGCCGCCAGTGGTCTTTTACCCTGCGCATTTACCAGCTCTGCAAGAGCGGCTGGATAGGTTTCGTCGCGGATGTACCATGCCTGAATATCTTCGAGTGATGATTTGGTGCTCCCGGGGCAGGCTTCTGCCATTTTGGTCAGGCCAAGATTGATGCCATCCGCAAGAATGGTGGTGAGGAGCAGGCGGGTATCGGGACGAGTAATGTCATTTTTTATATGCGAAAAATGACGGGTAAACGTAGTCCAGCTGTTTACCTCGTCGAGAATTTCCGTGATTTTAGGTCGCGGCAGCATGCTGTAAACCAGTTCTGCCAGCGGTTAAACCTGTGCCGGAACGCAGTCATCCAGCGGAGAGACTTTTACGCCGTTGTCGGATATTTCCACATAGGGCAGTTCACCAAGGGCAGCTATAGCATTGACCTCTTCAAGTCTGGACTGAAGCAGAGTCATACGGCTGGCAATGTACTCATGATAATCAGCAGATATCGGGGCAGGGTGCCCACCCTTATAAAATTCCTGCGACGGTTATCGCCCGCGAGATCATGGAGCAGGGTTATCGTGGTGGTATGACCATCCTGAGAGAGTTCATACGTTCACTCGCTATCCCTCAGGAGCAGGAGCCTGTCGTTCGCTTCGAAACCGAGCCCGGACGGCAGATGCAGGTTGACTGGGGGACCATGCGAAACGGCAAGTCCCCCCTGCATGTGTTCGTTGCCGTTCTGGGGTACAGCCGAATGCTGTATATCGAGTTCACTGATAACATGCGCTATGACACGCTGGAAGCCTGCCACCGCAATGCGTTCAGCTTCTTCGGTGGTGTGCCGCGGGAAGTGCTGTACGACAATATGAAAACAGTAGTGCTACAGCGTGATGCTTACCAGACCGGCCAGCACCGGTTCCATCCATCCCTGTGGCAGTTCGGCAAAGAGATGGGCTTCTCTCCACGGCTGTGTCGCCCCTTCAGGGCACAGACTAAAGGCAAGGTGGAGCGGATGGTGCAGTACACCCGCAACAGCTTCTACATCCCGCTAATGACGCGCCTGCGCCCGATGGGGATCACCGTTGACGTTGAAACAGCCAACCGCTACGGCCTGCGCTGGTTGCACGATGTTGCCAACCAGCGGAAACATGAAACTATCCAGACCCGCCCGTGCGATCGCTGGATCGAAGAACAGCAGTCCATGCTGGCTCTGCCGCCGGAGAAAAAACAGTATGACGTGCAGGTAGGCGAAAGCCTGGTGACCTTCGACAGACAGCCACTGCATCATCCGCTGTCTATCTATGACACGTTCAGCAGAGGAGTCGCATGATGGTCGAGCTGCAACATCAACGCCTGATGGTACTTGCTGAACAGCTGCAACTGGACAGCCTTATCAGCGCCGCACCTGCTCTGTCGCAACAGGCTGTGGATCAGGAATGGAGCTATATGGACTTCATGGAGCATCTGCTTCATGAGGAAAAACTGGCCCGGCATCATCGTAAACAGGCGATGTATACCCGGATGGCGGCCTTCCCGGCAGTGAAAACGTTCGAGGAGTATGACTTCACCTTCGCCACCGGTGCTCCACAGAAGCAAATCCAGTCGTTGCGTTCACTGAGCTTCATAGAGCGGAACGAAAACATCGTGTTGCTGGGGCCATCCGGCGTGGGGAAAACGCATCTGGCAATAGCCATGGGCTACGAAGCGGTACGGGCGGGTATCAAGGTTCGCTTCACTACGGCGGCAGATCTGTTGCTTCAGCTGTCCACGGCACAACGCCAGGAGCGCTATAAAACAACGCTTCACCGTGGCGTGATGGCGCCAAAGCTGCTCATCATCGATGAAATAGGCTATCTGCCGTTCAGCCAGGAAGAAGCAAAGCTGTTCTTCCAGGTCATCGCCAAACGTTATGAAAAGAGCGCGATGATCCTGACCTCCAACCTGCCGTTCGGGCAGTGGAATCAGACGTTCGCCGGTGATGCGGCGCTAACATCCGCGATGCTGGACCGGATCTTGCACCACTCACACGTTGTTCAAATAAAAGGAGAGAGCTATCGACTGAAACAGAAACGAAAGGCCGGGGTTATCGCTGAAGCTAATCCTGAGTAAAACGGTGGATCAATATTAGACCGCCGGTGGAGATATAAGTGGAAAACTTTTTACCCGTTGTTGACAGCAGCGGGCATCGTTAACTTAAGATACAAAAGCTGTCCGGAGATGGCGGGTCAAGATCATCGATTAAATTAAGTATTTGCTCTGTTTAAGTTGCCCAGCGTAATCCTGCGACGCTCAGCAGGATCATGCCGATGCAGACAAGTTTCCAGAACGTTACAGTATCCCCCATCCAAAACATTCCGACGATGGTTGTCCCGGCAGCGCCAATACCGGTCCAGACCGCATAGGCGGTTCCTACAGGCAAAACCCGTAACGCTATCGTCAGCAGGCACAAACTGCCCGACAGCGTTAAGAGCGTACCCAGCATTAGCCATGGTCGCTCAAGCCCATTTGCAGATTTCAAGCCGACTGCAAATAAAATCTCCAGAAATCCGGCACAGATCAGCAGTAACCAGGATGTGTTATAAGCCATTTGATGAAACCTGTGTGATGATAAAAAGGCAGCCGGTTAAGGCGCGCTAAAGGGAGGTAAATGATCAGTCCGTCAACAGTTTGCCGCTGAACAGGCTGATAAGGGTTTTGACCAACAACACGGTCAGTGCCGCAGTAAGAAGCAGCAGAATTACAGCAGCGATTGCCATCAAAACGGTATTTTCCCGGGCATGTGCATATTTAAGCGCGGCATTGCTCAGGGCCGCAACGGGAAAGCTGATTGCCCACCATGACGGGGAAAAGGGCACATCGCGACGAAAAATTTTGAAGCTCAATATCACGAACAGAAACAGGCCGAAGTAGAACAATACGCTGGCAAAACGGTCTGTCTCGCCGAACACGCTGGTGTATGCAAGGAAACCGACTTCAAAGGGTGCTATCAGAACCATCAGTGAAGGCATCATGCCTTTGGCCAACATCGTCTCATGCACCAGCCGTTGAAAAATCCGGGTGAAAAAAACCATTGCCAGTACTGCACCCACTGCAAGGGCAAACAGGTTGAACTCAGCAGCCCAGATCATTTGTATGTGCTCACCGGTTACTGCAATATCGAGAGTTGCAACCCCCGGAATCAGCCAAGCAGGCACTGCATTTAATGGATCCTGATTGCCCGACAACATACGTGAAACCACCAGACCTGCGAGCAATACCGTCAGTGCACTGCCCAGAATCCAGAGTCCCTGTCCAAGCAATTTGTTGTGGGGGGCTGCTACTGCCGAAAGCAGTAACAGCGCAATGGTGACGGTGCCAAAAAAGTTGCTCGAAATCGGATGGTTGAACTCGGCCTTCACCACTCCCGGGTGTTTTGCCCATTTGATAAGGTAACCTAGGGTCAGCAGTACAAATACCATCCCGGCCAGCGCACCAATCGCTTCACCAAAGACGCCGCCGATGCCGTAATACTGACCACTCAGGCGCCATGCGAGGGCCAGCCCAGCCAGGCCCATGACTGAGCCGAACAGATTAACAGGCAGGTTTTTGATGGATGTCGTGCTGTTTTTTTCCAGTTGAGAAGCACCGACGGTGGGGGTATAGGCAGAGTTCATGGCAGTCTCCTGTTTGACTGAATTTGCTGTTGAATCTATTATCAGCCAAATATATTTTGGCTGATATGTTCATTAAGCGACATATTCAGCCAATGACTCGACGAGGACAGACATCATGCGCATAACCCTCCTGGCATTCCCCCGGGTACAGCTGTTGGACGTTGTCGGCCCTGCTGACGTCTTTGCCGAAGCAGCCAGACAACTGGGTAATCCACGCGCCTACAGTGTCGAAGTGATCGGAACTCGCAAGGGGATGATCAAAGGCTCAAACGGTTTAAAAATTGGCATCGACAAAACCTTCGAAACCAGTAAAGGCAAGATTGACACCTTGCTCGTGGCTGGCAGTCCATACATCGACGAAATTGCGCTTGATCCTGCACTGCAGGACTGGCTACGTCGGCAGATGAAATCCGTACGCCGTATCGGTTCGGTCTGTAGTGGTGCTTTTATTCTGGCAACCGCTGGCCTGCTCGACGGACGCCATGTCACCACTCACTGGAATTGCAGCGCAAAACTCGCAAGGGAACACCCAAAAACGCACGTTCATCCGGACAGCATCTATATCAAGGATGGCAATCTCTACACTTCTGCGGGGGTCACGGCGGGGATGGATCTGGCTTTGGCACTGGTCGAAGAAGACTATGGGAGAAAACTGGCGCTCAGCGTTGCCCGTGAAATGGTGATGTTCTTCAAACGGCCTGGAGGGCAAGCGCAGTTCAGCGCACAACTGGCTGCACAAACCGCCGAACGCAGCGTAATCAGAGAAGTGCAGGATTATGTTGTGGAGCACCTGAAATCCGATTTGAGCGTCCCCACCCTGGCCGCTCGCGCGGGTATGAGCGAGCGTAACTTCGCACGTACCTTTAAGACCGAGGTGGGGATGACTCCTGCAGAATTTGTCGAACTGGCACGAATCGATGTGGCCAGACGGCTAATCGAAGATGCGGACGTATCACTCAAACGCCTAGCCAGCACAGTCGGTTACGCAAATACGGATGGGTTCAGAAGGGCATTTATGCGGCGTATCGGAGTGAGGCCACGTGATTATCGAAAGCGTTTTTCATCAGTGTGATATCCGGCTACGGAATAAGCGTGTTCCGTTATTTGACGGATAAAATTCATTTGTAAACCCTGGGGAGGCATGCCCTCCTCCCTGTATCTAAAACGTGGATTAATATGAACGGACTCAGATTTGGCAAAGCCTGTGTAGTCAGGTTTGGCCAGGGTTATTCAAGCCCGCAACATAGCGACAGACTCACAAACTGAGCCGTTCATCTGAATCCCGGACAGTTGTCAGGACTTCAAATCGTATTTGCAGGGGGGGATAGATGAGCGGCTCACATCAACATTGTGCAGCCATTGATGTTTTGACAGGAGCAGTTAGCAGTATTTCCCGCCACTTTACTGTGCCAAAGGATCCTGACATATGTTGGTGGTGCTAAGTTTCAGCGTCTTTCGTAAACCAGTATCTTTTTCTCCTGTCTGGTGTGCTATCAATTTTCGGTTGTCAGCCCTGACCGATCCTGCCCGGAAGATTTCCGATACACATCAGCGTTCCAGGCTTCCTGAGCGGTCTGAACCCCCTGCTCTTCCAGCAACAGTATTGAGACGGCAACCGGATTTATTCGTCAATCGCAGTTTTAATGCGCCAATCAGCTCACAGTAATGTTCCAGTTCAGATGGTGGACCCCAGCTTAAGATTATTACGCCAGACGTAATCGCCACTCAGATTGATATGTTCCCAGCCCAGAGGAGAAAGATGAGATACCAGTTGCTCATTAATCGGGATACCTTTTAGTTTCAGTGCCTCAATGGCTCTTTCTATATATACCGTGTTCCACAACGTGATCGCCGCTGTCAGCAACGTTAGCCCGCTGGCGCGGTAACTCTGATTCTCCAGACCACGATCCCTGATTTCACCCAGACGATGCATAAAGACCGTCTGTGCAGCAGGCTCCGGTTCCGGGAAAATAGTGTCCATCATTTTTAATGGACACTATCGCTTGAAACACCGGACATGCCTTCTCGAGGTACTTCGCCTCCACTTTGAAGAAAAACTGCCGCGCATTGAGGCCGGACGCCGGTTAGGCATCCCCAAAACCACGGCCTGCGATCTCTTTGTTCGCTTCAGGAAAGCCGGTCTCTCCTGGCCTTTGCCGCCACGGATCAACGCAAAAAACCTGGATAAACGCCTTTACCGGCAGAACTCCCGAAAATCGTCCATTCTTCCCGTAGTCCCTGCGCTCTGCGAAATCCCTGTCGCCCGCAAACGACCACGACGTCCCAACTTCCCCCGCGACTTCAAAATCGCACTGGTGGCGCAGTCGATGCAGCCCGGCGTCAGCGTGGCACAGCTGGCCCGTGAAAATAACATTAACGACAATCTCCTGTTCAACTGGCGACGTCGTTATCAGCAGGAACTGTCAGGGACTCCGGCCAGCACGCCAGCACTGCTCCCTGTGACGCTGACCGCTACCGAAAGGCAGGTCAGCCCGCTGACACCCTCTGCGGAAGAGTCTCCCTGCTGCGAACTGGTTCTGCCCGCCGGTACGCTGCGTATTAGTGGAAAGCTGACGCCAGAGCTGCTGCAGATGCTTATCCGGGAAATGCAGGGAGGATGCCGGTGATATCACTCCCTGCGGGCTCCCGCATCTGGCTGGTGCCGGCGTGACGGACATGCGCAACGGCTTCAATGGCCTTGCTTCCAGAGTGCAGAACACGTTACGGGATGACCCCTTCAGCGGGCATCTGTTCATCTTCCGGGGGCGTCGCGGCGACATGATAAAGGTGCTGTGGGCGGACCGGGACGGCCTGTGCCTGTTCACCAAACGCCTGGAACGGGGGCGCTTCGTCTGGCCGGTGACCCGCGACGGCAAAATCCACCTGACGCCGGCGCAGCTGTCCATGCTGCTGGAAGGCATTAACTGGAAGCATCCGCAGCGAACGGAACGCCCTGGAATACGCCTGTAACCTGCTGTAAAGTGTGGTTATGGAGACCTCATACCCTGACGAAAACGCCCGGCTCAGGGCGCTGCTGCAGGAGCAGCAGACCACCATCCGCAAAATGGCGGAGTATAACCGCCTGCTCTCACAGCGGGTGGCGGCATACGCCAGCGAAATTAACCGGCTGAAGGCGCTGGTCGCTAAGCTGCAGCGGATGCAGTTCGGCAAAAGCTCCGAAAAGCTGCGTGAGAAAACGCAGCGCCAGGTGCGCGAGGCAGAGGAGCGCATCAGCGCCCTGCAGGAGGAGATGACGGAGGTGCTGGGAGAGCAGCATGACCCGGTACTGCCCCAGCCGCTGCGCCAGTCTTCCTCTCGCAAACCGCTGCCGGCATCGCTTCCCCGAGAAACCCGCACGCTGTCGCCGGCAGAAACCGCCTGTCCGGAATGCGGTAGCGAGCTCACTGCGCTGGGCTGCGACGTATCGGAGCAGCTCGAGCTTATCAGCAGCGCCTTTAAGGTTATCGAAACGCAGCGGCCGAAGCTGGCCTGCTGCAGCTGCGACCACATCGTTCAGACACCCATGCCTTCAAAACCCATTGAGCGCAGCTATGCGGGGCCCGGCCTGCTGGCGCGCATCGTCACGGCGAAGTTCGCCGAACATGTGCCTCACTATCGTCAGTCAGAGATATACCGTCGTCAGGGTGTTGAACTGAGTCGTGCCACGCTGGGGCGCTGGTCCGGCGCGGTCAGCGAACTGATGGAGCAGCTGTACGACCTGCTTCGCCAGTACGTGCTGATGCCGGGTAAGGTGCATACCGACGATATCCCTGTGCAGGTGCAGGAGCCGGGCAGCGGCAAAACCCGCACGGCCCGGCTGTGGGTCTACGTCCGGGATGACCGTAACGCGGGGTCACAACTTCCACCGGCGGTATGGTTCGCGTACTCGCCGGACCGGAAAGGCGTGCATCCACAGCAACATCTTGCCGGGTACAGCGGTATCCTGCAGGCGGACGCGTACGGTGGCTACAACGCGCTGTACGAAGACGGCCGCATCACCGAAGCGGCGTGTATGGCACACGCCCGCCGAAAAATCCACGACGTCCACGTCCGCCTCCCAACAGATATCACAACCGAAGCACTGAGGCGCATCGGCGAACTGTACGCCATCGAGGCGGAGATACGCGGCAGTCCGGCAGAGGAAAGGCTGGCGACCAGAAAAGCCAAAGCCATACCGCGGATGCAGTCGTTGTATGACTGGATACAGGAACAGATGAAGGTGCTGTCGCGCCACTCGGATACGGCGAAGGCGTTCGCCTACCTGCTGAAGCAGTGGGACGCGTTAAACCTGTACTGCAGCAACGGGTGGGCGGAGATCGACAACAACATCGCGGAGAACGCACTACGTGGCGTAGCCCTGGGCCGGAAGAACTGGCTTTTCGCTGGTTCAGACGCGGGCGGTGAACGTGCTGCGATCCTGTACTCGCTGATCGGCACCTGCCGGCTGAATGGTGTGGAGCCGGAGGCGTGGCTGCGCTATGTCCTGGGACATATCCAGGACTGGCCGGTAAACCGGCTGCGCGACCTGCTGCCGTGGAAAACCGATCTCACATCTGCATAAGCGTCAATACGGTCTGGATGTGACGCTTACCAAGAGCATTACGGGCCTCCCCTTTATTCAGCCCCGCCTGTACCCGCTGGCACAGACCCGGATCACGAAACCAGTCCAGCATAAACAGTGTTCGCTCGATGCGCCCAATCTCTCTCAGCGCTTTGGCAAGCCCATTTTGTTTTGGGTAAGCGTCCAGCCACTGCCGTCTGTGATTCTAGTTGCGGGATCGTTAGGTTAGAGATCCTTCTAAATCAGATGGAGTTCTATTCATGGAAAATGCAGCTGACTGGCGAACTGAATCCCGTACTTTTTATTCCAACGACTTCAAACTTCGCATTGTTGAAGAGGCTTCTCACCCGGGCGCTAACGTCGCCAAAATAGCGCGAGAAAATGGTGTCGCTCAGAACTGAACCGTACCGGGTTTTCGGGAGTCTAAACTTTCAGTGAAAGGAGACCCAAGATGACAGAACTTGAACAAACGAGAGATTATGTGAAAAAGGTAACCACCTGCTTTTTAGGCGTTTTTTTATTTTTACTGGCCTCAGTTGTTGAAGCAAATCCTCAGGACAGAGCACATGAAACGGTTGAGCGCTTTCTGAAATGGGAAAGGAGTGTTAAACCAAGCGGTATCTATCGTGGAAAACTGGGGGGCGGACTCCCTTTACTTATTTCACCGGAATTACTGTGCCTGCTGGAGAGCGCATCTGATTTACGGGAACGTGCTATCCGCGAAGCTCCTGACGAGAAACCTCCTTTTGTGGAAGGAAATCCATTTCTACCTAATGCCTGGGAGCGACCACAGAGCTCAGGGATTATTTCTTCTAGTATGGTTCCCGGCACTAAAATGAGCATTGTGAGGGTACGCTTTGACTATGGGGCCGGCACTGTCTTTACCGGGACTTTCAGGGTTTATGATGGCGCTCAGGGGGCTAAGATTTCTGACGTTGACGCCGGTGGGGCCTGTGATTTCTGCCAGCGTGGCAGTTTGCGAAAAGAACTCTACACTTCACTTCAGGTATATTCGGGGATTAACGCTTCACAATGTAAGGATCTTGCCAGATGAGGTCACCATGAATCACCACGGGTTTAACTGACACCTCAGAGTTATTTAAGATGGCTTAAAGAGAGGTGCCCATGAGCGGTAAGCGTTATCCCGAAGAGTTTAAAATTGAAGCAGTCAAACAGGTTGTTGATCGTGGTTATTCTGTTTCCAGCGTTGCAACACGTCTCGATATCATCACCCACAGCCTTTACGCCTGGATAAAGAAGTACGATCCGGATTCCTCCACTCATAAAGAACAGTCAGATGCTCAGGCCGAGATCCGCCGTCTCCAGAAAGAGCTGAAGCGGTTTACTGACGAACGGGACATATTAAAAAAGCCGCGGCATACTTCGCAAAACTGTCCGACTGAGGTACGCCTTTATCCGTGACAACGCCCGTTGCTGGACTGTTCGCCTGCTCTGTCGGGTGCTGGATGTTCATCCCAGTGGCTTTTACGCCTGGCTTCAGCAGCCGCATTCACAACGCCATCAGGCAGACCTGAGACTGACAGGACAGATTAAACAGTTCTGGCTGGAATAGGGATGCGTCTATGGTTATCGCAAGATCCATCTGGATCTGCGGGACAGCGGGCAACAGTGCAGAGTCAACAGAGTCTGGCGACTGATGAAACGAGTCAGGATAAAGGCTCAGGTCGGATACCGGAGCCCGCGGGCACGTAAAGGCGAGGCCAGTATCGTGTCGCCCAACAGGCTCCAGCGACAGTTCACGTATAGGAAATTGAAACTCTCCATGCCCGTGAATGTAGTGGTTAAAATTTAACCTCCTCCTGATTCGTATGCCTCCGGGTCAGTCTGTGCTCCGCAGGCCGGTGATAATCTGTGTTTTTCCAGGTCATTTTTCAGGCTGCCAGAGTGCGCAAGGCGGATCTTCCCTGCATCACGCCGGGATATATCTCATCAGACTGATGTCCCGCGCGTGGATTTTCAGCCCCTGCACATTCAGGCCCGCCACCGCCCGGCGGTAAACCATCGTCCCGCCGCACAGCACGCATTCGAACGGGTCACGCCGCAGGAACTGCTTGAATCCGGATGTTCCGGATCAGCGTTGGGTAACCGACATAACCTCTATCAGGACCCACGAAGGCTGGCTGTATCTTGCAGTGGTTGTTGATCTGTTCTCACGCAAAATTATCGGCTGGTCCATGCAATCCCGGATGACAAAGGACATTGTCCTGAACGAACTGCTGATGGCTATATGGCGGCGTAATCCCCAAAAACAGGTGCTGGTTCATTCGGATCAGGGCAGTCAGTACACAAGCCATGAGTGGCAGTCGTTCCTGAAATCACAAGTCCTGGAGGGCAGCATGAGCCGTCGCGTTAACTGCCACGATAATGCGGTTGCAGAAAGCATTTTCCAGTTGTTGAAACGCGAACGGATAAAGAAAAAGATCTACGGAACGCGGGAGGAAGCCCGCAGCGATATTTTTGATTACATCGAAATGTTTTATAACAGTAAGCGTCGGCATGGTTCGAGCGAGCAGATGTCACCGACAGAATATGAAAACCAGTATTATCAACGGCTCGGAAGTGTCTAGATTATCCGTGGCGATTCACCTTCATGACGATAGAAGAACAACAGCGGTGGTTCAGTGACTACCGAGAAGAATTTAACCACGAAAGGCCGCATGAAGCCCTAGCGGGAGCAACGCCCGGAACGGTGTGGCAACCCTCAAGCCGACAATGGGATGGCAGGGTTCCTGAATACACTGATCCGGCAGGGGGATGGTCTAAAGAGTAAAATCGAGGGGAACACTCTATATGGGTAAAAAAGGACAGTGTTCCTGAGTGAAGCCCTGACTGGCGAGTACATTATGCTGGAAGAACAAGATGATGGCCTCCAGGCCATCATCTTTAATAGAATAACGCTTGCGTACTACGACCGGAAAACCGAGAGTGTGCTCCGGATAGACTAAAAGTGTTACCTATGTTCCCGGTTTGATCTGTCACCTATGTATCCGGTCATACAGAAATCCTCCCCTGGAGAGTAGCACAGCCAACTGAATAACACATCCCCGTCAATACGGTTCTCGCTGCACTCTTACGGACAGTGAAGCGAAGGGTGCGTCAAGATTCACGTTGTGGAGCTCCACCAGAGGCTCAGGCTCCACCGCCTGGCGGGAGAGCAAACCTTCTAAAGGCTGTAACCGCGGTCCGGTGATGGCATGCAGCATCGGAGATAGAAATACAGTGTACATTACAATAGCTGTAGGAAAAG